>JANYHV010000447.1 GCA_025362195.1 Fimbriiglobus sp.
GGGGGGGGGCCCCGCCGGGGGGCCCGGGGCGCCACGCGGGGGGCGGTTCGTTAGACGCGGACGACCTTGACCGGCTTGCCGGGCAGGAGCTTCTTGAACAGCGACTCGAGCCGGGCGGCCACGGCCGGCGCGTCCGCCCCGCGGCACTGGAAGTGGTTGCCGCTGAACGTCGTCACGCTCGGGTACACGGCCAGGAAGTCGGCCGGGGCCGGCTTGTCCGACGGCTGGCACAGGCCCGTCCAGAGCTTGACGATGTCGTCCTTGGCCACGCCCTCGACGGCCAACTCGAACCGCGTCGATTTCACCTTCGGCGTCAGCGCGGCCTTCGGCTCGGTGGCGCTCCGCACGGCACTCGTCTCGGTCGCCAGGCCGAAGTCGAACCCGGTCTCGCCGTGCTCGGTCTGGTCGAGGCCGATCGTCTCGTCCTTCTTCGTCGTCGAGAAGTTGCCCAGGGTGATGACCTGCACGAGCAGCACCAGGACGACGCTCGCCACCAGGGCGTAGACCGCCGAGATGCCGGCCGCCTTGAGCTGAATCAACAGCTGCGTGACGGGCGTTTTGACGATCTTCGACTTCGGGGTGGCCGTGCTGTCCGGGTCCTCGCTGGTCCGCTTCTCGATCGTCTCCTTGAGCGTCTTCAACTCGGCCTCGGCCCCCGTCGAGGCCTTGTCGGCGTCGGCGGCGAACATCTCGGCGAGTTCGCCCGCGTCGAACACCTTCTTCTCGTCGTCGGTGAGCTTGTCCTTGCCCTTGGTCACGAGGGCGTCGTACCCCGGCTTGAGCTTCTCGAACGCCGCCTTCTTCTCGGCGGCGTCCTTCTTCGCGTCGGCGACGCCGGACTTCTCCAGCACCGCGACGCGGGCGTCCTGGCCCTTCATGGCGAAGTACCCGTCGCCGCCGGCGGGGTAGATGGCGCTGTAGCAGAACAGGCCGGTCATGACCGCGCCGATGAACCCGCCGACGCCGTGGACGCCGAACGCGTCCAGGGAGTCGTCGTACCCGAGCATGTTCTTGACCATGACCGCGACGTAGCACCCGATGGCCGCGGCCGCGCCGATGGCCGCCCCGCCCCAGACGTACACGTACCCCGAGGCCGGGGTCACGGCGACGAGGCCGGCGACGATGCCCGACGCCAGCCCGAGCGCCGTCGGCTTGCCCTTCAAGACCCACTCGATCAGAATCCAGACGAGGCCGGCGGTCGCGGCGGCGGCCTGCGTCGCGGCGAAGGCGCTGCCGGCCTGGCCACTACTGGCGAGGCCGCTGCCGCCGTTGAACCCGAACCAGCCGAACCAGAGCAGGCCCGCCCCGAGGAGCGTGATGACCATGCTGTTCGGGTGGATGACCGTCTTCGGGTACCCGTCCCGGCGGCGGAGCACGAGGCAGGCCGCGAGGCCGGCGAACCCGGCCGCGATGTGGACGACCGTGCCGCCGGCGTAGTCCAGGGCACCCATCTTGCCGAGGTACCCGATGGGCAGCGCGCCGCGCTTGGCGACCGGCAGGGCCATGTCGAACCAGTCGAACGCCCAGACCATGTGGGCGAGCGGGCAGTAGACGAAGCTGATCCACAGGATGGTGAAGATGCAGAACGGCCAGAAGCGGATGCGCTCGGCCACGGCCCCGCTAATCAGGGCCGGGGTGATGATGGCGAACATGCCCTGGTACATGACGTGGACGTAGACGGGGATGCTGTACGTCGGCAGGGCGTCGGTGTGGGCCACGCCCTGGAGGAAGAACAGGTCCCAACTCCACCCGATCAGGCCGCCGCCGTCGTACGACAGTTGCGACGGGCCGAACGCCAGGCCGTACCCGAACGCCACCCAGAACAGGCCGACGATCGACAGGCAGGCCATGCTCTGCATCATCGTGGCCAGGATGTTCTTGCGGCGGACCATGCCGCCGTAGAACAGGGCCAGGCCCGGGATCATGATCATCACGAACGCCGACGCGACGAGCATCCAGGCCGTGTCGCTCTTCGACAGGTCGCCGTCCACGGCCTTGGCCTTGGCGAGTTCGGCCGTGGTCTTGATGTCGGCGACGCCCTTGAGGCTCTCGTCGACGGCCTTCTTCGAGGCGTCGAACTCGGCCTTGGCGTCGGCGATCGACTTCTGCATGCCCTCGATCGACTTGGCCGCGCCGTCCACCTTGGCCTGGCTGGCGGCCGCCCCGGTTTTCATCGCGGTCAGGTCGCCGGTCGCCCCAGTGACCGCGTCGCCGAGCTTGCCGAAGTCCTTCTTGACGGCGGTCAGTTCGCCCTTCAGGTCGGCGACCGTCTTCTTCAATTCCGCGATGGCCTTTTCTTTCGCCTCGTCGGCGGCCTTCGCGGCCGCGGCCTTGGCGTCGTCGGCCGCGTCGCCGAGCTTCGATTTCTTGGCGGGCTTCGGCTCGGTGGGTTCTTGCGGGTCCTGGGACCAGCCCGGGCTGCTGACGGCCAGCACCCCGGCCGCGAAAAGTGCCGCCATGAGGAGTTGTCGGAAACGCATGTCCACCCTCGAAAGATGAGTACCGTTGCCCGCGCCCCGGAGCCGGGACCATTCATTCCCCGGAAGTTAATGGACGCGTGAAGGAACAGGCAAGAAGTATCGGGGAAAATCGCCCGGAATTCCCGTTGTTTCCCCGCCCCGCCCGCCGTTCGTCCTATGTCGCACCGGGTACAGGATTCGACGCCCGCCGTCCAGATTATCAACGAAGATTTCGGGACGCTGCAACGGTAAAATGTTGCAGGACTGGGACGTGTCGATCGCCGCGAATTCGCAGCGGCCCGGGGGCGGCCGCGGCGGACGGGCGGCGGAGTATCACGGCACCGGGCGGGGAGGCGCGCGGGCCGGGGAAGTTTCGGCGTTGCACCGGGTGCATCCGCGGGGAGAGGTGCCGACTGTCTATCCCCCGCGGCCGCGACGCCCAGCCCGAAAGACGACCGCCGCCGAATTTCCCGCCGCCGCCCGTCCGCCGAAGCCCGTGACACAATCGTTACCAACAGGACAGACCCTCCGGCCGTTGCGTCGGGTAGAGTGGGCGTGTCGGAGTGGCGCGTCCGCTGCTCCCAGTCCTGGAGGGTCACGAAATGACGAAGTTGTTGCGGCCGGCGGCGGCACTCGCGGCGGTGATCGGGGCGGCGTCCCTCGGGGCGTGGGCGGTCTGCTCGGACCCGGAGCCGGCCCCGCCGCGGGTCGCGGTGAAAGTCGCGGCCAAGCCGGGGGCGTTGAAGTGCGCCGTCGAGCCGAAGCCGCTGAGCGAGACGGTCAAGAAGGGCCTGACCTTCCTGGCCGGGGGCCAACAGGAGGACGGCGGCTGGACCCAGGGCGGCGGCTGGCGGACCGGGGCCAA
Source organism: Fimbriiglobus sp. (assembly GCA_025362195.1). Taxonomy (GTDB): domain Bacteria; phylum Planctomycetota; class Planctomycetia; order Gemmatales; family Gemmataceae; genus Fimbriiglobus. Next base: position 3,325 of record JANYHV010000447.1, read on the forward strand.
GGGCGGCGAGCGGGTCGAGGGCCAGGCCGTCGCCGACCCGTCCGACATGGGCAACACGTGCATCGTCCTGCTCGCCTTCTTCCGCGCCGGCCACACCGCCACCGAGGGCGACTGCAAGGAGGTCGTCAAGAAGGGGCTGAAATTCGTCTTCGACCGCGTCGAGAAGTCGGACGGCAAAGACCTGTACGTGACCGACGTGCGGAACACGCAACTGCAGTCGAAGATCGGCCCGTTCGCGGACACCTTCCTGGCCACGCTGATGCTCTCCGAGTTGAAGGGCCACGCCGGGCCGGACGACGCGCGGCTGGCCAAGTGCCTCGACAAGGCCCTCGACAAGATGGCCAAGAACCAGCAGGCCGACGGCACCTTCGCGGGCAACGGCGGGTGGGCACCGGTCCTGTCGCAGGGCGTCGCCAACAAGGCCCTGGCCCGCGCCCGCCAGAACGGCGCGGCCGTCAACGACGAGTTGATCGCCCGCGCCACGACGCAGTCCCGCGCCGCCGCGAAGGGGTCGGAGATGGCGGCCGCGCCGGGACGCGGAGCTGCGGGCAAGGTCAGCGCATCAGTGCCCGGTGGCTTGAGCGGGGGCGGCTTCGGCGGGGGCGGCGGCCGACCGGGCGGGGACGCCGGGGTGCCGCTGTACGGCCGCGGGCAGGCCAGCACCAACTTGCAGGACGTGGTGAACAGCGCCAACGCCGACGCCGCGAAGGCCAAGGAAGTCCTCGCCGACCCCAAGGCCCCGCAGGCCCAGAAGGACGAGGCCAAGAAGACCATCGACGGGGCCGCGAACCTCAACGGGGAGAACAACCTGCTCCAAAACCAGGTCTTCAAGGAGGCGAAGGACGGCCGGTTCGTCGCCGGCTTCGGGTCGAACGGCGGCGAGGAGTTCTTGAGCTTCCTCAACCTGTCCGAAACGATGCTCGTCCGCGGCGGCAAGGACTGGACCGACTGGGACGGCAAGATGCAGGAGTCGCTGCCCAAGGCCCAGGACAAGAACGGCAGTTGGTCCGGCCACCACTGCATCACCGGCAAGACCTTCTGCACCGCGTCGGCCCTGCTCGTGCTGATGGCCGACCGGACGAAGTTCCCCGAGGACGTGCTGACCGCCGCCCGCGAGGAGGCCAAGAAGGAAGCCGCGAAGGAGGCCGACGAGAAGAAGCCGGAGGCCAAAGTGCCGGACGCCAAGAAGCCCGACGAGAAGAAGTGACATGGACCGCCGCACCTTTCTGACGGCGTGCCTCGCCCCGGTCGCCGGCTGCGGCCGACCGGGCGGACCACCGCCCGCCGCGCCCCCGTCGCCGGCCGAATCGTTGCGGCGCGGCGTCGAGTTCCTGCTCCGTCAGCAAGTCGAGAGTGGCGCGTTCGTCTCGGACGGGTACGCCACCTTCCGCGACGGCACCGCGCTGACGCCGCTCGTGCTGCTCGCCCTCCAGCGGGCCGCCGCACTCGCCGACCGCACGGCGGACGCCCGGCGGAAGGCCGCGGCCTTCCTCGCGGCGTTCGTCCAGCCCGACGGCACGGTCCGCCCCGGCCCGGACGGCACCGCCTACCCCGTCTACACGGCCGCCCTCGCGGCGCGGACCCTCGACGGCCCGCCGCGCGACGCCTGGCGGCGCGACCTGCTCGCCCGGCAACTCACCGAGGCCCACGGCTGGACGCTGGCGGACGCGCACTACGGCGGCTGGGGCTACTACCCCGGCGTGCCGCGCAAGCCGACCCCCGGCCAACCAGTGCCCGCGCAGCACCTGCTCGAATCGAACCTGTCCGCGACCCGCTTCGCCCTTCAAAGCCTCGCCGCGTGCGGGCCACTGCCGGCCGACCTCACGGCACAGGCGGCAACCTTCCTGGCGCGGCGGCAGAACCCCGACGGCGGCTACCACTTCGTCGCCGGCGACCCGGTGCGCAACAAGGCGGGTCAACTCGACGGCGTGATGCGGTCCTACGGCAGTGCCACGGCCGACGGCCTGCTCTGCGAGCGCTTCTTGGGGCAACCCGGCGACCGGCCGCGGGCGTGGCTGCGCGACCACTTCCGCGCCGACCGGCACCCCGGCGACTACGTCCCGGCGCACGAACCGAACCGCGACGCCGTCTACTTCTACTACGCCGCGGCGGTCGCCGAAGCGCTCCCCGAGGTCCGCCCCGCGTTGCACCGGCACCTCGCCGCGACCCAGTCCCCGGCCGGCCACTGGGCGAACCCCCTCGACCTCGTCCGCGAAGACGACCCCGTCCTGGCCACGGCCTACGCCGTGCTGGTGCTGAGTGTGTCAAGGTTCGCGGCCTCGCCGCAGGCGACGGCAAGCGGCCCACCTGAGTAGTCTGTTCCGACCCGGAATGGGGAGGAGGAGCCGGGGGAAGTTTCGAGTGCTCGCCGGGGGAAGTCACCCGCGCGTGCAGGTCGGAACAGCCCACTCTGCGTGGGCCGCTCGCCGGAAGTTGCCTGCGGCGGAGCCGCACTCCCGGCGAGCGCCCGAAACTTCCGCTCTGGTTGCCGTCCCGATTTCGGGTCAGAAGTCCCCGGCGACCTCGCCGCCGTTGGGGGTCACCAGGGACCAGAACGTCGTCTCGTCGATCGCCCCCGAGAGGACGCGGACCGACCCGTCGAACAGGGCGACCGGCAGGCCGCCGGCGTGCGGCGTCTGGAGCACCTTGCCGTCGGCCTCC
>JANYHV010000449.1 GCA_025362195.1 Fimbriiglobus sp.
CGAAGACGCGGGCGTCGGCGACGCGCAGCTCCTCGACCTCTTCGAGGTAGAACAGCCGCCGGCAGTAGGCCAGCGCGTGCAGGGCCATGACCCGCACCGGCGGCCGGTGCGAGTCGAGGACGGGGAGCGGCAACATGGTCGTAACCTGCGGGGTCAAGGTGGGGTGATGGCCGTCCAGGCGGCGGCCGGGACGACCGGGGTGGATTTCTCCGTCGGGGCGTAAAGGGCGGAGCGGGTCCGCGACAGGTCGGCGCGGTCGATCCACGTCGTCAGCCGCGCGGTCCGCGGCCGCAACTCGGCATCGTCGGCGGCCAGCGCCTCGAACCAGAACGCCGGCGGGGTGTCGGCCAGCACGTCGATGCGGTCGGGCAGGAAGGCGTTGTCCCCGACGAACGGCAGCCCGTAACGGTCCGGGTCGCCCTGCCCGGACAGCCCACGACGGACCGCCGCCTCCAGGTCCGGGTTGCCGTCCATCACGACTACCGCGCGGAGATCGACGAGCAACTCCCGGCGGACCGGCGTGATGTTGTACTTGTTGCCGAACGTCGTCTTGGCTCGCTCGTTGCCCGACGACCCCACGGGGTAGTTATGGAGCTGCTGGAACAAGGTCGCCACGCGCGGGTGCTCGGCCGCGGCCGGCACCCCGAGGGCTAGCCGCACGGCCGGCAGTCCCGCCCGCATCAGCGTCGCCGGGACGGTGCCGGGGTGGCCGTCGTCCGCCTCGCGCAGCCGGGTCTCGACCCCGGCGAGGTTCAACAACAGGCCGTAGGCCGCCGACGGCGTCAGGAAGATCGCCGACGGCCGGTACCAGCCGGCGGTGAACGTCCGACAGACGGCGAACGGGGCCTCGAGGGAGAGTGCGAGCATCACTTGCCCCCGAGGAACTTGGCCGCGACCACGTCGAGCAGCCGCCGCGGGTCGCGGTCCAGGGTCACCCCGGCCTTCGTCAGCTTCGCGGCCTCGTCGTCGGTCATGTCCTTAACGACCTTGCCACCCAGGTAAAACTCCCCGCCGGGGTAGTCGGCCTTGGGGGCGTGCAGGATACCGGCAGTGACCTCGGGCAGCAGGTGGAACTCCTCCCCGTCGGGCTTCTTGACAGTGCGGAAGCCGTAGGTCTGGTAGCCTGCAACGAGTTGCGGCGTAAGCCGGACTGCGACGCTGGCCGGGGCCATCTCGAAGTAACTGCGGGCGTGGTTGCCGGCGACCCCGGACAACTCGCCGACGGCCTTCAGTAACGCCTTCACCCAGTCCGGCTTCGCCGCGCAGTCCGGCCCCGCGAGCGCGAACGGGTACTGGAACGCCGTGTGCGCCGTCTCGCGGTGCAGTAGCGCCGACGAGGTCGCGTTCGAGTGCTTCTTGACCTCCTTGGCCGTGGCGTCGAGCGGCGACTGCGTGAACACGGTGTCGTGCCGGTACGGGTCGAGGGCCTTGGCCAGGTTCATCCGCAGGACCGAGTCACGCTTGAAGGTAAACGCCTCGGCCGACGCCTTGCTCCGTTTCTCAGCGAGCAGCTTCTTGATCTCCTTACGCTCGGTGCCGCCGGCCGCGACCAGGTAGCCGAACAGGTAGTCGTCAGCGTACTTGTCGGGGTTGGGGTAGTCCTCGAACTTCACGGCCAGTTGGTCCTCGTCGTTCAGCCGCGTGCGGTTACTCGGCAGGCCGTAGCCGCGGAGGATTTCGCGCAGGGCGTTGCGGATCGCCTCGGGCGAGATGATCGGGTAGTCGAACTTGCCGTCGGTGATCTTCTGGATCACGCTCCGGTTCAGCTCCGACTCGCCGCGGTAGTTGGCGGACGGCGCGGGGTACGTCAGGACGGTGGCGAACAGGTTCATCAGGTGGGCACTCGTGGGGTTAGGAGTTGGCGGAGAGCGACAGCAGGGTCAGGGTTTTCAAGGCGTCACGCTGCTCGTCCAGCAGCAGCGCGTCGGCCAGGACGAGCCGGTCGGCCTCGTTGATCCGCAGGGTGACGCTGAAGAAAGTCGTGGCGAAGTGCTCAACGAACGCCTGGTCCCGGCGCGAGCGGAACTCGTACATGAGGCCCATCGCGAGCTTCTGCTTCTCCACGTTGTACTCGGCCGGCACTTTGGACCAATCGACCCGGTCGTCGCTCTCGAAGGCGTCGAGTTGGACGCCGCTCTTCTCCGCGGCGCGGGCGAGCAGGTAGTTCCGCACGACGCGGTTGACGATCACCGGCAGGGGGGCGACCGCCTTCGGCCGTTCAGCTTCGGGCATCTCTAAGGACCTCTTGACGGAGTCGGCGAACAGTTTGGAGACGTGGCGCAACTTGGTCGCCGCGTCGGCGGCGAACTGCGGCGGGGCCTTCTGGTCGGCCTCCGCCGACTTGCGGGGCTGCCGCAGGAACAACGCGATGTCGTAGGTGACCAGCGCCTTGCCGAACGGCCGGTACCACTCGGTGCCGTCGAGCAGCGCCAGCAGCAGGCCGCGGCGGAACAGCGGGTTGCGGAACAGCGGCTGGAGCCCCAACTGCGGCGTGACGATCTCGCGGTAGCCGGCGAGCAGACTCGGGTTCGGCGACACCCGACCGGCCGCCATCGTCTTGATGTTATTGCCCTCCTTCACGAGGTGGATGTACTCGACCGAGCGGATGCACAGGTTCAGCGAACTGGCCTCGACCGTCTGCCCGGTGACCTCCGCGAAGCGGTTCAGCAGCGCCAGCCCGCCCTCGGCCGCCACGTCGATGACGGCCTCGGCCGGGCGGTAGCCCCGCGGTGCCGGCTTGAGGGCGTTCAGCACTAACGGGTACTCGCGGACGAAGGCTTCCAGGTCGCCGACCTCCGGCACCGCCAGCGCGTAGCCGGCGAAGTCCGACGTGCCGTCCGCCTCGACCACGTTGGGGACGGAGAGCAGCGTGACGAAGGTCCAGAAGTGCAGCAGCACCGTCTGCTCGACGCGGCCCTCGAAGCCGACCCCCTCGGCGTTGACCGCCTGCGCGCCGGGGAACAACGCGCTCGACAGCTCGGCGGTGTGGAAGCCGTTCTTGCCGCGGGCCTTGTCGAACTTCACGAGGTCCGACCAGACCGCCTCCCCCTCGCCGCACGGCTTGCCGGCGGCGCACTCGTTGAACGGGATTCGTGTCGTCGGCCGCCCGCGCGGGATGCTCCAGAGCATGTCGCGCCACAACTTGCGCCAGACTTCTTTGTCCCCGTCGAAGACGTTGTCGAAGAACGCGCCCTTCGGCTGGACCTGGTCGTAGACGAACCGCTTCGTCGTGGCGGGCTTGCCGTTGACCTCCTCCTCGACGGTTTCCTCGCGCTTCAACTCGGCCCCCGCCCACTTCGACTTGACCTTCACCTCGACGACCCTGGCCCCGTACACGTCGTCCATCAGTGCCTGCACCATCGGCTCGGTGAACGTCACCGTCACGCGGGTCGGCGTCATGATGTACTTCGCGGTCTCGTCGGTGAGGACGTTGCGCGCTTTGAGCGACTCGATGACCAGGACCAGCCCGGCCAGGCCGGCCTTGTGGTACGCCGTCGGTAGGTCGAACAGGTCGTAGGTGACGACCACCTCCGTCGGCACGGACTTCGCTCCCTTGGGCTTGGGGGCCGCTTTCGCCTTCGCCATGATGTCTCCTCAAGAAAGGGGCAGGTCGTGGAAGCCGGTCGCGCCGTCGTAGTGCCGCGCCTCGGCGACGCGCAGCCAGCGCGGTAGCCGGCTGTCGGCCGTCGGCTTCAGCCAGCGCGGCACGGGGACGACGAAGCCGGGCTTCTTGTCGTCGCACGCGGCCAGGTACGCGGTGACTTCGGTGTCGAGGACCGCCTGGACGTTGAAGGCTTCGATATCGCGGTAGCTGTCGATGCCCGCGTCGGCGTAGGCCCCACTGGCCAGGAACGGGATCACCTTGAGGGCGTCGGTCAACTTGGTGCCGAACTCGTCGAGCCCAACTTCGAGGTCGGCCTGACTGACCGCCGGCTTCGACCGCAGGAACGCCAGGAACGGCCCCAGGCCCTTGCGGTCGTCCTCCGAGTAGACCTTCTCCTTGTCCGCCGGCTTGTAGACGTACACCTCGCCGGGGCCCTTGTCGGACAACTCGTCTTGGCCCCGACGGCAGCGGCCCATGCGCTGAATCAGCGACGGGATGGGGCACTCCTCGGTGACGAGTAAGTCGGCGTCGATGTCGAGGCTCATCTCGCACACTTGCGTGCTGACGACAACCGCCGCCGGCTCCCCGGCCCGGATGGCCGCGACGGTGTCGCGGTGCCGGGTGCGCCGGTCGCAGAGCTTGAACCGGCTGTGGTAGCAGATCACGTCCACCCCGAGGTCGGCCAACCCCGCCGCCGCGGCCTGCGCCCGGCTGACCTGGTTGACGACCCACAGCACCCGCTTGCCCAGAGCCACGGCGTCGCGGATGAGCACTTCGACGGCCGTGCAGGCGACCTGGGCGACGCGGTAGCGGGGTGCCTCGGCGACCTTCGCCAGGTCGGCCGGCTGCCGGTCGTAGCCGTACACCTCGTCCACCAAGTCCGCGAGTTGCTGCTTGCGGCCCGCCTGGAGGGTCGCGGTCATGCACAACACCGGCACGTCGAAGGCCTTCAGGAAGCCCAGCAGCGCGGAGAACATCGCCTTGTCGAAGCTGTGGACCTCGTCCACCACGACGACGCTGTCGGCGAGCAGCGGCAGCAGGCACGTCGGCCCGTAGGCGTAGCTCATGAACGCGAAGAACTGGTCCACCGTGGCCGAGAAGACCCGCTTGGGCCAGTGTTGCAGGGCGAACAGCCGCGGGTCGTTGCCGTTGTAGTCACGCTTGTCGTCGGTCGGGAACATGCCGTCGAGGTCGTACCCGGCCGTGCCGTGCAGCAGGCTCGCGTCGTCCTCGGGTGCCCAGGAGACGTAGTCCTTGAAGCCCTCCGTCGCCGTGGCGCGCGTCGGGTACAAGAACAGCACTCGCTTGACGGGCCGCGCCCGGACCCGCCCGAGAATCCACTTCCACGCCGCGAGCGTCTTCCCCGAGCCGCAAGGGGCCAGGAGCAACGCCCGGTCGGGTAGGACTTCGGCGTCGCGCTGGAACTGGTTCCAGTCGGACCACTTGCCCCGAGCCGTCAAGTCGGCGATTCGCTTGGTGACGATCCCGCCGATGAGGGCCTCGTTGCACAGGGCCGCCTCGTCGAAGTGCCCGCCGATCCAGTCGCCGATGGACTGCCCCGTCCGCGGCAGCCCCGACCCCGCGGCGTCGGCGGCGATCAGCGCGGCGCGGACGGCGTTGAGCATCGGGCTGAGTGGGACGCGACCCAGCCGCGACTGGAGTTTCTTCCGGAGGGCCGACGGGTCAAACGTGGTCGCGTCGCCGGTGAAGCCCCAGTGCGGCTGACTCGGGAACGTCGGTTGGCCGGCAAGGTTCAGGCGTGCGGCCGTCACGCCGATCAACCCGCCCCGGAAGTCGTCGTGATCGACCAGGACGCGCGTCGCTTGGTGCGGGAGTTCGGGGGCGAACTTTTCGTGCGAAAACTTCAAGTGGTGCGAGCCGACCGCCGCCAGGACGATGCCCCAGTCGATGTCCGCCCGCTGCCCCACCCAGGTGTGGACGCCTTCGGAACCCAGCAGCAGCACGCTCAGGTGTTCGTGGCGGAACAGTTGGCCGTCCGGCCGGTTGTAGAAGATGGCCTGCATGTGGCCGTTGGCCTTGCCCCAGTCGTGGAACAGGCTTGCCGCTAACAGCGCGGAGTGGAAGCGCGGCCAGTCGGTCGCCGCCAGACGGAAGAAGCTCAGCCAGCGGAGGCCGAGGCGCGTCGGGGTCTGCGCGGTCCCGTAGAGGCATTCGCCGGCCCGCACCACGTCGAGGGTGTGCCCGACGAGCGTCTTCGGCGGCCGGTGCGGCGACAGGGACTTGCCGAGTAACTCGTGCGTCTTCATGCGGTCCTCGGTTTCAGTGCCACGAAGAACCCGCAGCCGATCCGCGTGCGGCCGCCCAGCCCGGACTCCTGTAACGTCACCGAGTCCGCCGCGCACAGCCCCGCCACGATCAGCGCGTAGCCGACGATCACCACTCCCTTGACTCGGACTACTCGACGCCGGGGCTGTCCGGCCCGCTCGCCCTCGAGGTGGACCGGCAACTGCGGCTCCCCGGACACGCCGAGCGCCGCCAACTTCAAGCGTGCCGTCGCC
>JANYHV010000450.1 GCA_025362195.1 Fimbriiglobus sp.
GGCGATGACGCGCTCGAGGTCGAGGCGTTCGGCGTCGGTGTGGTATTCGATCGTGAGAGTGGGCATCCGTGCCTCCCGTGTGCGCAGCCGTGAGGCGACAGCGTAAACAACCGCTGTGCCAAAATCTACGGGGACACCCGAGCCGTTGCTTCGCCTTGCGGCGGCCGGGCGGGCAGGGTATCACGGTGGGACTTCTTCGAGGTCCGCCATGCCGCGCACGGGTCATTTGAGGGCGATGAGTTCGTTGGCCGTCGCCGCGGCGGTGTTCGCCTCCGGGTGCTTCGGCGCGACGCGGCACATGATGGCCCCGCCGTCGCCGGTCGTCGCGGGGATCGCCCCGGGGGACATCGCCGACGTGGCGGCCGAAGCGGACTCGCTGCAACTCGTGGACCCGGCGACGCTGTTCCGCGTGGCCGAGCAGATCCGCACCGAGCACCGGCCGACCGTCCCGCCGCCCAAGCGGACCGTCCTCGCCCTGTCCGGCGGCGGGGCGTACGGCGCGTTCTCGGCCGGCGTCCTCGTCGGCTGGACGGCGTCCGGGTCGCGGCCCCAGTTCGACACGGTCACGGGCATCAGTACCGGGGCGATCATCGCCCCGCTCGCCTTCCTCGGGCCGGCCTACGACCCACAACTCCGGGACATCTACACCCAGGTCAAACAGGACGAGTTGTACGTCGTCCGCAAGAGCCTGCGGACCCTCTTCTCGGACGCCCTCGCGGACAACACGCCGCTGGTCCGCAAACTCGAAACGACGATTACCCCCGCGCTCCTCGCGGCCGTCGCCGCCGAGCACGCCAAGGGCCGGCGGCTGTACGTCGGCACGACCGAACTCGACGGCCGGCGGCAAATCGTCTGGGACTTGGGGGCGATTGCGTCGCGGGGCACGCCGGCCGACCTCGCGCTGTTCCGCAGCGCGGTGCTGGCGTCCGCGGCGATCCCGGGCTTCTTCCCGCCCGTCCACATCCCCGTCAATATCGACGGCAGCGTCTACGACGAGCGGCACGTCGACGGGGGCGTGACCGCGTCCCTGTTCTTCCGCCCGCCGTGGATCGCGCCCGAGCGGCGGGCCGACCCGTCGTTCTCGTCGCTGCACGGCACCGATCTGTACATGATCGTCGCCGGGAAACTGTACTCGGACCCCGAACCGGTCAAGCCGCGGGCGCTGGCGATTGCCGCGGCCGGAGTCTCGACGCTGTTGTATTCGGGCTGCCGCGGGGACCTGATGCGGCTGTACACGGCCTGCGTTTTGACGGGCATGAACTACCACCTGGTGGCGATTCCGGCCGAGGTGCCGATCACGATCGCCAGCACCGACTTCGACCCGGTGGCGATGCGCAAGTTGTTCGACGTGGGCTTGAAGACGATCGCCGCAACCCCCTGTTGGCGCTCGACGCCGCCGGGGTTGGAGCGCGGCGAGGGGGTGTCACTGCGGGCCGGCACGCAACTCACGCGCACCGGCACCGACGCCGTCCCGATCAAGGCGGCGGAGCGGCACGCCGGGCCGCTCCTGTACCACCCGGCGGCCGAACGCGCCACGCCGGCGACGCCCGGGTCGATCGAAAAGTGACGCCGACTACTTGGCCTTGGCCGCGCCGACGAGGAAGAACGGCGTCAGGCGGATCGTGTAGCGCATCGTCAGCACGTCGCCCCCTTCGATGCTCACCGCCATCGCCGTCGTCTGCTTGTCTTCCTTGTCGAACATCGCCGCCGACTCCTCCGGAATCGGCTGGCCGCTCAGCTCGATGAGGTCGGTCATCCGCTTGCCGTTGGTCACGACCTTGAGCACCGGGGCGGCGGCCGGCTTCGCGGCGAGGGCCAGCTTCACCTGAGCGACCGCGTCCGAGGCGACCGAAACGTACAGGCCCTTGGGCGCGAAGGCGATGGCGACGACCGCCTTGTCGCCGAGAATCTTCTGGCCGTTCGGCGGGACGAAGCCGCCGACGTTGATGGTGTGGATGCTCACCTCGCCGACCTTGGCCGCGTCGAGTTTGACGAACCCTTGCACGCCGTCCGGCAGGCCTTTAAGCGCCGCCCGGAACTCCTTCTCGACGGCCGACGGGTCCTCGAACGAGACGCCGAGGTTGACGCCGTAGGCGTCGTCCTTGTTCGGCCCCGTCACCGCGAAGGCGAGGTCGAAGCTGCCCGACTCGACGGTCCGCAGCAGACCCGCGAAGGCCGCGTCGGCGATCGCCTTGGCCGGCTCGGGAATCTTGTCCTCCTGCGACTTCTTGCCCTCTTTCAAGCCCTCGGCCACCAGCTTGCGAATCTCCGGCGTGAACAGCGGCAGTTTCGTGGCGAAGCCGAACACGGTGTCCGGGGTGAGCATCCCGGCGAAGCGGTTCGTCGTCGGCTTGCGGTCGGCGATGTCCTTGGCCAGCGTCGTGCCCGGCAGCGCCTTGATGACCGTGTCGATGACGAGGTCATAGCTCTTGGGGTCGAGGTTGACGCGGATGTCCGAGATGTCGGCTTCCTTGGCGATCTGCTCGCTCATCCGGGTCGTGAGTTTCATCACAGCCCCGTAAGCTTCCTTGACCTGCTCCGGCAGCGGTAGGCCGTCGATCATCTCGGCGGCTTTCTTCAACTGCTCCTGGTTCTTCGCCGCCGCGTCCTTGGGCGCGCGCTGGGCGTACGTCCGCACCGCCAGCAGCGCGTTTTCGGCCGGGAAGGCGACCTTTTCGGGGGCGACCAGCTTGTCGGTCGCCATCTCCGCGTCGTCCACGTTCACGCCGATGTAGGCGTTCGTCCCGACGAACCGGAGGCGGATCGGCTTCTCTTCGCCGTTCACGCCCTCGGGCATTTCGAGCGCGTACAGCCCCTTGGCGTCCTTGACCGCCTCGGCGTCGATCTCGGTTCGCTTCAGCAGGTCGAGGAACTCCTTCTCGCCGCTGATCGGCACGATGGCGATGCCGCCGACGTTTTCGGCGTCGGTGGCGTTGACGACGTAGCCGACGATCGGGCGGGTCAGGTCGAGGCCGCCCAGGCCCTTCTCGCCGAGCTTCTCCGTGATGCCGTCGTTGATCTTGGCGAGGGCGTCTTTGCCGCCGAACTTCTCGGTGATGACCCGCACGTCGGCGAGGGTCTTGCCCACCGGCTGGACTTGGAACACCATGACCGGGTCGGCCGCGCGGCCGACCGACGGGGTCAACCCGAGCGTGGCCAGGGCGGCGACGACCGCGCCCGACAGTACCGTTCGCATCTTCATCGGAAGCCATCCTCAAGGGGGTGGGGCAAGCTCGACAACGCTGGCCAGTGTAGGGGATCGGCGTCGCCGGTGCCACCGGCCGGGGCCGAAACATACCCTAACCCCGGGCGGCGAGAGTCGGCGAGAAGCGGGAGGGCGGAGAATGAGCCAGACGATGCACGCGCGGGCGGTCGAATTCTTCCGCGGCCTGCAGGACGCGATTTGCACCGCCCTGGAGGCGGCCGACGGCGGTCGAACCTTCCGCGAGGACGCCTGGACCCGGCCCGGCGGCGGCGGCGGCCGGAGTCGCGTCCTGGAAGACGGCACCGTGTTCGAGAAGGCCGGCGTCAACTTCTCCGAGGTCTTCGGCGAGTTCACCCCGGATTTCGCCAGGTCGATGCCCGGCGACGGCCTGAGTTTCACGGCCACCGGCATCAGCCTGGTGCTGCACCCGCGTAGCCCCCTGGTGCCGACCGTCCACATGAACTTTCGGATGTTGACGCACGGGTCGAAAGCCTGGTTCGGCGGCGGGGCCGACCTGACCCCGTACTACCCCGTCGAGGAGGACGTCGTTCACTTCCACCGCACCTGGCGGGCCGTCTGCGCGCGGCACGCCCCGGCCGTCGATTACGCGAAGATGAAGCACGACTGCGACGAGTACTTCTACCTCAAGCACCGGGCCGAAGCCCGCGGCGTCGGCGGCATCTTCTTCGACCACTTCGGCTTCGACGCACTCGACGCCGCCTTCGACTTCGTCCGCGACGCCGCCGCGCAGTTCCTGCCGAGTTACCTGCCGATCGTCGGGCGTTGCAAGGGGCTTGACTCCACGCCGGAGCAGCGGTTCTTCCAGGAGTACCGCCGCGGCCGGTACGTCGAGTACAACCTGATCTGGGACCGCGGCACGCTGTTCGGCCTGAAGACCGACGGCCGCGTCGAGAGTATCCTGATGAGCCTGCCCCCGGTCGTCCGGTACGTGTACGACTACCGCCCCGCGCCCGGCAGCCGCGAGGCCGAGCTGACGGACTACTGGCTGAAGCCGCAAGCGTGGGCCGAGCGCGGCGAGTGACGCCGCGGTGTCAGCGGCGCTCGTAGCTGTTGCCCGGCAGTCGCCGCACGACCTTCTTCATCTCCAACTTCATCAACTGCACCGCGAGCGTGCCGGCCTCGACGCCGAGTTCGCGGGCCAACTCGTCGGCCTGGCGGGGCGAGCCGAGCGCTTCCCAGAGCTTCACCTGCGCCTCGTCCAGTCCGGCCGGCGGGCCACTCAACGCCGGCAGGGCGGGCGGCGGGCCGGCGTCGAACAGGGTCGGCTTGGGCGTGCGCCGCGGGGGGGGGTCGGGCGGGGCGATGCCGCGCAGGTCTTCGAGCACGTCGTCGGCGTTGCGGACCAGGCGCGCGCCCTTGCGGATGAGTTCGTGGCAGCCGGCGCTGTACTCGCTGTCCGCGTTGCCGGGCACGACGAACACTTCGCGGCCTTGCTCGGCGGCGTGCCGGGCCGTGATGAGTGCCCCGCTCTCGGCGTTGGCTTCGATGATGACGACGGCCCGGCTCAGGGCGCTGATGATGCGGTTGCGGGCGGGGAACATCATGGCCGTCGTCGGCACGACCATCGGCGTCTCGGTCAGGACCAGCCCGGCCGCGGCGACGGCGTCCGCGAGGCCGACGTGCTGCGGCGGGTAAATCTTGGCCAGCCCGCCGCCGAGGACCGCGACCGTTCGCCCGCCGGCGTCGATGGCCCCCTGGTGGGCCGCCCCGTCGATGCCCAGGGCGAGGCCCGACACGACCGTGTAGCCGGCGCGGGCCAACCCCGCGGCGATCTGCGCCGCCATCCGCTTGCCGTAGGTCGTACACGACCGCGACCCGACGATGCCGACGGCGTTGGCGTCGGCCGGGCTGAACGTGCCGCGCGAGTAGAGCAGGGTCGGGGCGTCGTCGATGGTCGTCAGCCGCGCGGGATAATCCGGGTCGCCCCAGAGGGTCAGCCGGACGCCGTTCGCCCGTAGCAGGCTGAGTTCGCGGGCCAGAGAAGCGTCCCCGTCGCGGAACCCGGCGGCGAACCGCTCGGACAGCGTCGAACCGATCAACGGCACGGCCCGCAACTGGCTCGCCGTCGCCTTCAAGACGGCCTCGGCGGACCCGAAGAAGTCGAGGACGGCGCGCGTTAATTTGGGGCCGAGACCGGGGACGAGCGCGAGCCGGAGGTGGTCGAGAGTGGCGGGACTCGGGTCGGTGCTGGAGTCGAAGTTGAGGTCGGCGTCGGAGGTGGGGGACGACATCGCCGTCCCTGCGAAACAAGTGGAAAAATGGCTTCCGTGCCGTCGTGCCCCTTCCGTTGGGTATGCTGATAGTATGCCCGTGGCGTGCGGCCACAATCGGCAAAGTTGCGAGAATCGGCGTAATCGTCCCGGCATCTCCGCATCCCGCGCGGCCGGCGGCAGTTAGCGCATCGAAAACCGCTCCCGCCCGCGGACGGTCCGTCCGCGGGCGGCAGTGAAGAGGAGTTTCAACGTGCTGCGTGTCGGTATCGTCGGCGTCGGGTTCATGGGCCGCATTCACTCCCTCGGTCTGCGACAGGTTCGCGGGGCGAAACTCGCGGCGGTATGCAGCCGCGACCCGGCCAAGTTGCGCGGCGACTGGACGCACACCCGGGGCAACTTCGGCCCGGAACCGGGCCGCGTGGACCTGACCGGCGTCAAGGCTTACGCCGACTACACCGCGATGCTCGCCGACCCGGACATCGACCTCATCGACGTGTGCAACCCGACGCACCTGCACCCCGCGACGGCGATTGCGGCGCTGAACGCCGGCAAGCACGTCCTCGTCGAGAAGGCGATTGCCCTGACGACCGCCGACGCCGACGCCATGCTCGCAGCCGCGGCGAAGTCGGGCAAGTTGCTCATGGTCGCGCACGTCCTGCCGTTCTTCCCCGAGTTCGCCTTCGCGGCGGACGCGGTGCGGAGCGGGCGGTACGGCAAGCTCCTCGGGGTGCACCTGACGCGGGTCATCAGCCGGCCGGACTGGTCGGCGGACATCGGCGACGCGGCCAAGACCGGCGGACCGGCGGTCGATTTGCACGTCCACGACACGCACTTCATCGGCCTCCTCTGCGGCGTCCCGAAGGAAGTCTTTTCGACCGGCATCGTCGAAGGCGACGCCGTCAATTACCTGACGACGCAGTACCTCTACGGCCCCGGCGGCCCGGCCGTGAGCTGTTCGAGCGGGGCGATTGCCACGAGCGGCCGGCCGTTCGCCCACGGCTTCGAGATCTTCCTGGAGAAGGCGACGCTGGCGTACCACTCCGGTGGCGTGCCACTCACGGTTTTCACGGCCGACGGAAAGTCGTTCGTCCCGGAACTCGACGGCGGCGGCGACCCGATCAGCGCGTTCACCGCGGAGGTGCAGGCGGCCGTTGATGGCGTGGCCGCCGGCGCGGTGCCCGACCTGTTGAGCGCGAAGCTGGCGCGGGACGCGCTGACGATGTGCCACCGCGAGTGTGAGTCCGTCAAACTGGGGCGACCGGTGCGAATCGATTGACCCGGTAATCTGGAATGGTTGAAGCGGATGCGCCGGTCGTGCCGATCAACAGAAGGTGAGCAAGGGTGCGAACTTTCTGCCGTCGGCGGGGGCTGCGATGCGTGCGAAGTCTTTGAGCGTCTGGGCACTGTGCGCCGCCCTGCCGCTGTCGGCCGGCTGCCTGAGTACCAACCACCGGGCCTTCCACGAGTCGATGCACTGCACCGACCGGAACCCGTTCCCGATGCCGGTCCGGTCGCAAGTCTACCTGTTCATGCTGAACGGGTCGGACCTGTTCGAGATGGGCGGGATGCTCACCCTGCGCGACGAACTCGGCAAGGCCGGGTACGCCAAGGTCTACTACACGCAGAGTGAAGACCGCGCCTACTACATGCGGGAAATGCAGCGGCTGCACCGCGACGAGCCGCAGGCGCGGATGCTCCTGCTCGGCTACGGCACGTCGGCCGAACGAACTCTCGGCCTGGCCGCGGAGGCGTGCCGGACCGGGTTGCCGCTCGACGCCGTGATCTTCCTCGACCCCGTCGGCGTCGCGGGCAACATCGCCCAGACCTTGCCGGTCCCGAGCGTCGCCCTCCGCTCGCACAACTGGCCGGGCGGCAAGGAGTTGTACACCAGCGACACCCTGCAACTCGCCGGGGTCGGTCACGTCTCCGCGCCGACCTGCCCGGCGACCGTCAACGCCGTCGTGCAACTCATGACCGCGTCGGCGGCAAAGGTGCCGGTCGAAGACATCCGCCTGACCCTGCCGTACCTGCCGCTGCGCGACAAACCGGAGCGGACGCCGCGCGGCATTGACCCGGCGACGCCGTCCGAGTCGACCGGCGCGTGGGATGGTTTCCCGGCGATGCCGGCCCGGCAGGTCCCGCCGCCCGCTGCCCCGCCGACCCCGACCGGCCCGGTGCCGGCCCCGACCTCCGACGCGCTGCCCCCGCCGCGGCCGGTCCCGCCCGTCCAACGCCCGCAACTGTAACGTCCCTTCACGAACGGCCGGCAAGTGCTTCAATGACGGCATGAAAGTGAAGCAGCAGCCGGGCGACTTCCGGGTCGAAGAACTGACCGACATCGCCCCCGGGCCGACCGGGGACTTCGCGCTCTACCGGCTCGACAAGGTCGGCTGGACGACGCTCGACGCCCTGGCCGCCGTGCGTCGGCGGTGGAAGCTCGACGAGGGCCGCATCGCTTACGGCGGCCTCAAGGACCGGCACGCCGACACGACGCAATTCTTCACCGTCTACCGCGGCCCGATGCACGGCATGGAGCACGAGCGGACCAAAGTCTCGTTCCTCGGCCGGGTGACGCAGCCGTACTCGTCCCACGACATCCGCGCGAACCGCTTCACGATTGTGCTGCGGCACTTGACCGCCGAGCAAGCGACCGTCGCCGAGACGGCGAGCCGGGAAGTCGCTGCTGTTGGGGTGCCGAACTACTTCGACGACCAACGCTTCGGCTCCGTCCCCGCCGACCGCCGGTTCGTCGCGCTCGAGATGGTCCGCGGCCATTTCGAGGAGGCGCTGAAGCTCGCCCTGGCCGCGCCCTACGAGCACGACCGCGCCCCGGCCAAGGCCGAGAAGGCGATCCTGCACCAGCACTGGGGCGACTGGCCGACGCTCAAGGCGGCCCTCCCGAAGGGGCACGCGCGGAGCCTGATCGACTACATGGTGTCGCACCCCAAGGACTTCAAGGGGGCCGTCGCCCGCCTGCGGCACGACCTCAGCAGCCTCTACCTGTCGGCGTACCAAAGTTACCTGTGGAACCGCCTGCTCGACCGCAGCCTGCGGGCCGTGTTCCCCGCCGCCGACCTCGGCACGATCACGCTCGACGTGGGCGACTTCGCCACGCCGTTACGCGGCACGCCGGAGCAGATCGCCGAGTGGCAGAAGTGGGAACTGCCGCTGCTCTCCGCCCGCTTGAAGGAGAGCACGCCGCTGATCGACGCGGTCCTGGCCGACGAGGGGTTGACCCTGCCGACGATGCGCATCCCCGGCATCCCGAAGCCGTTCTTCTCGCGCGGCGAACGGGCCGTCTGCCTCAAGCTCGGTAATGTCGGCACCAGCATCGCCGACGACGAGTTGAACCCCGGCCGGCAGGCACTCACGCTGGCCTTCGAGTTGCCGCGGGGCAGTTACGCGACCATGCTCATCAAGCGGCTCACTTCGGTCGTGCCGGCGACGTGACCAGGCCGCGAAAACTGTCGCAGACGATCCCCGCGGCGTTCGGCCCGACGCTGTTGACCTCGCCGTACTGGCTCGACTTCCGGCCGTAGCAATAGGGCGGCTTGTCGTCCCACTGCCGCTTCGGGATGAAGTACCCGAGTTGGTCGTTGGCCAGGCCGACGAGCATCCGGTGCTTGGCGGTCAACTGCCCGTAGATCGACGGCTCGACGGAGGCGTCGGGGAAGTCGGCCCCCGGATCGACGGGGTCCTGGACCTTGCCGAGCACCAGTTCCGGGTAAATCTCCCCGGGGATCGCCGCCACTTCGAGTTCGCCCAGCCGCAGGTAGCCGACCTCGGTCTTGACCCCCACCGGCTTGGCCGCGTCGGTCGTTTCGACCCACTTGGCCGGGTCGGCCGTCGCGCCGTCGAGCAGGTACATCGCCCGCTTGAACACGCCCGCCTGCTTGCCGATCCGGTACAGGTTGTTCTCGACCGGCATGAGCAGCGTCTGCGTCTTGACCGCGAACGGCGTCAGGGTCGCGGGGACGCCGGCGGCGATGGCCCGGTCGGCGAGCTTGCCGACTTCGATGCCGTAGCGGCGGGCCTTCTCGAAGGTGCCGTCCTTGAGCAGCACCCCGGCGTCGTCGCGGACCTCGACGTGCAGCGAACTCATCAGCCCGCCGACGGTGCCGGTGAAGTACGCGACCGGGCACTTGTGCGTCACTTGCAGGTGCTTGACCGTGTCGCCGACGTAGTCCGCCGTCAACTCGGTGTTCTTGCTGTCGAGCGTTTCCGGGTGGCAGTTCCACTGGACGAGGATGCCGAGCGGTTCACCCTTAGCCCCGGCGAATTGCAGGGTGACGATGTCGTCGTGCTTGACGACCGGCAGGCGGGCGTCGTGGATCAGCTCCGGCCCCTTCGCCGTGCCGATCTTGACCGCCGCCGGCTTGCGCGCCGCGTCGGCGACTTTGACCGCCTCGACGCACCCGGCCTCGACGCGGGCCAGGTAGTCGGGATCGACGCCGGACGTGAACGGGCTGCGGCCCCAGAGGCCGAGCGTGTCCGGGCCTTCGTGGTTGTGCGTGGACGAAATCAGCACGTAGTCGAAGCCGGGGAGTCGCGCCCGCACGGCCTCGATGTTGCCGTGGAACAGGCCGACGAGGTCCACCGAGACGAGGGCGATTTTCTTCGCCCCGTCCGCCAGCACGACGGCCCGGCCCATAATCGGGTCGTGAACCTTCGTGGCCACGCGGTTCGTCCCGAAGCCGGCCATGAAGACCGGTTTCGCCCCGAGCGTTGGCGTGAGATCGACTTCGGCGAACCCGACCGACAGGTCGGCCCGGACCGGTGACACAACCATGACACTCAGGAGCAGCGGGAGAAGCGTTCGCATCGGTTGACTCCGAGGGGTTCGAGGCACCGCCGCGGGCCGGGCCGGACGCCCGGCGGGAATCTCCTTCAACTTTTCACTCGGAAGTTGGGCGGCACTCAAGATACTACCGGCATCCAACCCTCCCGCCACCCGGGGACCGTCGCCATGTTCTCGCCCGTCCGCGCCGCACTCGTCGCCACGCTCGTCGTCGTACTCCCAACATTCGGCCAGGAGCCGGCCGCCCGCGTCGCGCCGAAACCCGCCGGCCGCGGCCGGGTGTTGCCGGGGCTGGGCCAGGACGGCCTGGTACAACTGCCGAACCAGTGGAAGCTGAACCCCGCCGGCAAACAAACCGAAGTCGGCGACCTGCCGGTCAACGTCCAGGTCCACCCGACGGGCCAGTTCGTCGCCGTGTTGCACAGCGGGATGCGCGAGCACGAGGTGATCGTCATGGCGACCGGAACGGCCGGCGGCATTGCCTCGCGGACCGTCGTCAAGCAGGCGTTCTACGGCCTGGTTTTTTCGCCCGACGGCAAACAACTGTACGCCAGCGGCGGCGAGTTCGACGTGGTCCACGTCTGGGACTTCGACAAGGGCCTGCTGCACAACGCCCGCGCCCTGGACGTGAAAACCGCCGGCCGCAAAACGGTCCCCGCCGGCCTCGCCTTCGACGCCGCCGGCCGCGAACTGTTCGCCGCCGGGCTGTGGGCCGACTGCCTGATTCGCGTGCCGCTCGACAACCCGGCGAACCAGGTCGTGATTCCGCTGACCCCGAAACCGGCCGCGGTCGAGGCCAAAGTGGGCGACCCGGCCAGCCCGCCGGACGGCCGCAAGGAGCCGGGGGCGACGGCCAAAGTCGAGGACGAGTATGGCGGCACCAAGCCGGTCGCCGGCAACACGTTCCCGTACACGGTCCTCGCCGAGCCGGGCGGCAAGCGGGCGTTCGTGAGCCTGTGGGCCGCGGCCGCCGTCGCCGTCGTCGATCTCGACAAGAACGAAGTCGTCGCCCGCTGGGCCACCGAGGCGCACCCCACGGAAATGCTGCTCGCGCCGGACGGCAAAGCCCTGTACGTGGCCTGCGCGAACTCGACCCAGGTCAGCGTCCTCGACCCCGCGACGGGCAAGCCGCTGCAGACGATCAACGCCGCGCTGTACCCGCTGGCCCCGAACGGCAACACGCCGAACAGCCTGACGATGACGCCGGACGGGGCGATGCTGTTCGTCGCCAACGCGGACGCCAACAACCTCGCCGTGTTCAACGTCCTCGACCCCAAGGAGGCGAAGCCGATGGGCTTCATCCCGACCGGGTGGTACCCGACCTCGGTCCGCTTCAACAAGCTCGACAAGTCGCTGTACGTCGCCAACGGCAAGGGCATCGTGTCGAAGGCCAACCCGAGCGGCCCGAACCCGCTCGTGCCCGAGTCGCGCAACACCGGCGAGTACATCGGCACGCTGCTCCGCGGCACCGTGAGTACGATTCCCGTGCCGACGCCGGCCGCGATGGCGAAGTTCACGAAGGCGGCGTACCTGTGCAGCCCGCTGCGAAAAGACGACGCGGTCCGCAGTGAAAACGTCGCCGCGGACAACCCCATCCCGCGGGCCGTCGGGGGCCAGTCGCCGATCAAGTACGTCATCTACGTCGTCAAGGAGAACCGCACCTACGACCAGGTGTTCGGCGACATGGCCGTGCGGAAGGTGAACCCGAAGGGCAACGGCGAACCGGGCATTTGCCTGTTCCCGGCCGACATCACGCCGAACCACCACAAGCTCGCCGATGAGTTCGTCTTGCTCGACAACTTCTACGTCGATGGCGAAGTGTCGGCCGACGGCC
Organism: Fimbriiglobus sp.; assembly: GCA_025362195.1. Classification (GTDB taxonomy): domain Bacteria; phylum Planctomycetota; class Planctomycetia; order Gemmatales; family Gemmataceae; genus Fimbriiglobus. Next base: position 12,072 of record JANYHV010000450.1, read on the forward strand.
ACGAGTGGTCGATGGGCGCGTACGCCACCGACTTCGTCGAGAAGTTGTGGCCGTTGAGCTACCGCGGCAGCCCCGGCAAGGTCTTCGGGTACCCGAGCGAGGGGACGCAGGACGCCGCCGCCCGCCCGGCCGGTGGCTACCTGTGGGACCGCGCCGCCGAGGCGAAAGTGACGTACCGCAATTACGGCGAGTGGGTGACCAACGGCCTCAAGAAGCCCGACGGCACGTACAACCCGGGCGTCGCGTCCGTCAAGTCGCTCGTCGGCCACATCGACCCCGACTTCCGCGGCTACGACCTCGACTACCCCGACGTGAAGCGGGCCGAACGCTTCGTCAGCGAAGTGCAACGCTTCGAGCAACTCGGCGAGATGCCCCGGCTGCAAATCGTACGCCTGCCCAACGACCACACCTCGGGCACCCGCGTCGGCAAGCCGACGCCGACGGCGCAAGTCGTCGATAACGACATCGGCCTGGGGCTGCTCGTCGAGGGCGTGTCGAAGTCGAAGTTCTGGAAGGAGACGGCCATCTTCGTCATCGAAGACGACGCCCAGAACGGCCCCGACCACGTCGACGCCCACCGCACCGTGGCCCTGGTCATCTCGCCGTACACCAAGCGGAACCACGTCGATTCGACGCTGTACTCGACGACGAGCATGTTGCGGACGATGGAGCTGATCCTGGGCTTGAAGCCGATGAGCCAGTTCGACGCCGCCGCCCGGCCGATGTTCGACGCCTTCCAGGCGACGCCGGACATCACACCGTACGCGCACGAGGTGCCGACTTACGACCCCAAGACGCTGAACGTCGCCGGGGCCTGGGGGGCGAAACTGTCCGAGGGCTTCGACCTGACCAAGGAAGACCAGGCCGACGACCTGCTGTTCAACGAGGTGATTTGGAAGTCGGTGAAGGGCGCGAAGAGTATCATGCCGGCACCCGTCCGCGCCGCGTTCTTCCTGCCAGTTAAAGCGAAGTGACATGTTCCTCGGCATCGAAATCGGCGGCAGCAAACTGCAACTGGCCGTCGGCCACGACGGGCGGTTGCTGAGGACCTGGCGCGGCAGCGTCGATCTCGTCGCCGGGGCCGAGGGCATCCGCCGGCAGATCCTCGTCGCCGTCCCGGAACTACTGCGAACCGCGGGCGTCGAACACTCCGCGTTGCACGCCATCGGCGTCGGCTTCGGCGGCCCCACCGACGACGCGACGCACTCGGTCATCACCTCGCACCAGGTCACCGGCTGGGACGACTTCCCCCTCGAAGACTGGTTGACACAGCATTTCGACTCGCCCGCGTTCGTCGGCAACGACGCCGATGTCGCGGGGCTGGGCGAAGCTCTCCACGGCGCTGGCCGCGGTGAATCGCCGGTCTTCTACGTCACCGTCGGCAGCGGCATCGGCGGCGGCCTCATCATCGACGGCCAAATCTATCGCGGCGTCGGCCGGGGGGCGGCCGAAATAGGGCACCTGCTCATCGACGGCGTCCACACGACCGAAGACCTGGCGTCGGGGTTCGGAATTGAGAACTACCTGATCGGCAAAGGTTTGCCGTTCAAGACGGCGTGCGAACTCGGCGATGCCGTCCACGCCAGTCACCCAGACGCCCTGAACGTTCTCGGACGGGCCATCGACGGACTCGCCGTCGCCCTGACGCACGTCGTCACGCTCCTGTGCCCGAAGGTGATCGTCATCGGCGGCGGCGTGTCGCTGATCGGCAACGAACACTTCTTCAGGCCGCTGAGGCGGGCCGTCGAACGGCGGACGTTCGCGCCCTTCACCCGACTAACCGAGATCGTACCGGCGGCACTTGGAGAGGAAGTCGTCTTGCACGGCGCGCTCGCGCTGGCCAAGTCCGGCTTGGAAGGAAAGTGGGTCACCCGATGAACCGCGTGCGGGTCAAGATTTGCGGGGTCATGACGCCGGCCGACGCGGTGTTCGCGGCGGACTGCGGGGCCGACGCGCTGGGGCTGAACTTCTACCCCAAGTCGCCGCGCTTCCTGACCCACGACGCGGCCCAAGCGATACTCCGGGAGTTGACGCCGTTCGTCGCCCCGGTGGGGGTGTACGTGGAGGTGCCCTTCATGGAGGCGTTCGAGCGCGACCACTGGCTGGGTCTGCGAGCCTTGCAAATCTACAGCGATCAACCGGAACACTTCCCCATCTCAGGGACGCCATGCTTCATCCCGGCGTTCCGCATCCGCGGTGCGGGCGACCTTCTTGAAGTTCGGAATATCGCGGCGGCCTTCCGGCCCGCAGCCGTCCTCCTGGATTCGTTCGTTGCCGGGGAAATGGGCGGGACGGGGCACCGTGCGCCGTGGGAACTGCTCGCCGGGTTCGACCCGGGCGTGCCGGTGATCCTGGCCGGCGGGCTGACGCCGGACAACGTCGCCGAGGCGATTCGCGTCGTGCGGCCGTGGGGGGTCGATGTGGCCAGCGGGGTCGAATCGTCGCCGGGGGTCAAGGACGCCGGCAGGGTGCGGGCGTTCGTTCAAAATGCGCAGGCGGCGGGCCTTGAGGGGGGTTGAGTTCACGCCCGGCATCCTTACCATGCCTTCGCCGAGACTTCTCGCCCGCCGCCCCCGGAGTTTTGTCCATGAGTCCGGGTTACTGGATCGGTGTCGATCTCGGCGGGACGAAAATCCTGGCCGGCATCTTCGACGACGACTTCAACCTGCTCGCGCGGTCGAAGCAACCGACCGGCAACGAGGTCGGCCCGGCCGGGGTGTTCGCCCGTATTATCCAGGCGGTGGACGCCATCATCCGCGAGGCCAAGGTCGACCCGGCCCACGTCCGCGGCCTCGGGCTGGGCATCCCCGGTCAGATCGAACACGCCACGTCGAAGGTCCGCTTCGCCCCCAACCTCGGCTGGAAAGATTACGACGTGCTCGCGGCCGTCCCCCCGGAGTGGACGTGGCCGGTCGTCGTCGAAAACGACGTGCGCATGGGCACTTACGGCGAGTTCGTCCGCGGGGCGGCCCAGGGCGCGGGCCACGTCTTCGGCATCTTCGTCGGCACCGGCGTCGGCGGCGGGTTCATCTTCAACGGCGAACTGTTCAACGGGTTCAACGGCCACGCCGGCGAGGTCGGGCACGTCATCATGGAGTGGCGGCGGGGCACGTCCCTGGAGTCGATCGCCGGCCGCAAGTATCAGATGAAGCGGGCCAAGGAGATGCTCGACGACGCCCCCAAGCGGGTCCGCAAGGAGTGGAAGGGGATCGACCTGGCCAAGGTCAAGAGTTCGCACCTCGCCGACATGTACCAGAAGGGCGACCCCGTCGCGCTCAAGGTCGTGGACGACGCCGCCCGGGCCGTCGGGGCCGCGATCGCGGGCGTGGTCAACCTGCTCAGCCCCGAGGTCGTGGTCATCGGCGGCGGGGTCGCCGCGGCGCTCGGCGAGAGCTTCATCGAGCGCGTCTGGGACTTCGCCCAGCGGTACACCCTGCCCGGCGCGACGGCCGGGATGCGCTGCGTCGCCGCGGCACTGAGCGACGATTCCGGCATCATCGGCTGCGCGTCGTTCGCGCGGAAGAAGACCCTGGCGGCTCTCTAAACATCGGGTGTCGGGTGTCGGGTTTGGGGTATCGCAGAACTTGTCGAGGCGCACCCTTTTTTTCTGCGACACCCCAAACCCGAC
>JANYHV010000473.1 GCA_025362195.1 Fimbriiglobus sp.
CAGGTTGACCGCCAGCAGCAGCGACAGGGCGGCACTGGCCATCAGGATGCCGAAGAACTTGCCCAACAGGAACTGCCGGCGGTTGACCGGCTTGCTCATCACGGTCAGGGCGGTGCGGCCTTCGATCTCCTCGCTGATCGAGATGCTCGACGCGAGCACGCCGAACAGGATGGCCGCGAGCATGACGAAGTCGAAGCCGATCTGCTTCATCATCTTGAAGTCGTCGCCGAAGGTGAAATACGGCAGGAACACGGCCACCCAGGTGGCGACGAACCCGGCCAGGGCGATGAGCCAGAACATCGGCTGCCGCCAGCCCTCGCGGTACGCTGCCAGGGCGACCGCGCCCATCTTGGGGAACAGCACCGTGAGCAGCAGCGGGAAGTAAATGAACAGGTCCACGAGGATTTGGATTTGCAACGCACACCCGTAGATGCGGCCGAGCATAATCAGGCCGGACGAGTCCCCGCGGTACCCGAGGAACAGCGCGAAGACGACGCCCAGGCCGACCGACCCGAGCAGCGCGTAAGCGATGTTCGCCGGGCTACGAAAGGCCTCCCTGACCCCCTTCGGGTCGATGGCGTACAGCCACGGCAGGGCGGCGAGAATCTGGACCAGCGCGAGGATCAACCCGCCGAGGACGATGTTCGGATTGGTCAGCGACGAGAGCATGTCAAACACCCTGCGGAGGCGGCCGTGATGACGCTAGTACGCCGGCGGAAGCCGGGGGGTTCGCGCGGGGGTGGAGGCGGAGTAGCAAGCGCGAGCGGAGGGGTGTTTTCTGGTGTTCGGACAGTTATTATTGACAACAGCCAGTGTCGCGATAAAACTCCTACGGAGAGAGTATCAACGAGTTCGCTGGCGTGACTGCGGCAAAATCGACGAAGCAGCATAGCAGCAAGCTGACTAATACTTTGATGGAAGCGGCAAAGGACGACATAGAACAAGACCAGACACGAAATACCCGCCGATCAACATTATTAAAAACTAGCTTACGTCTGTTTCTACTTATTGAGTATCAATATGATTGAATATCGTCAGGAAAAGAAAAATTATATTGGCTCAGAATGGCTGATATATGGCGGCTTAATTTTTATTGCCTTATTCGGACTATGGTTCTTGAGGTACACTATTGTGCACGATGGCCAGCGATCCAAAGCCAACTCAATTGTAGCGGAAAAAGTGAAAATTGCTGAGGCGCATATCGAAACTAAACATTATGACGCAGCCATTTCCATCCTCAAAGAAGCTTATTCGATAGAGTTTGCTACAAATAGTAATATTGTGGATGCATGTATGAGAAAGATTGAGCAGCAGAAGGAGTTGATTTTGATGTCCAAGTTTAAAGTCTGGGTGGACTTTCGCAAGTATAATGATACAAGTACTATATCAATTTATGACAGTTACTTTAGCTCATTTTTAGCGACCTTAAGAATCGAGAGCATTACCCCTGAACACCTCAAGGAGCTTGCTGAAGTGGAGCGATTAATTGCTGTGTTAGGTTTTAACATGTTTTTGAAGCATTTTGAAATTGCACTGTTGAAAGTATACAATGTATCTAACTACAAAATGGATCACGAGTCCGAACTGCGTGCGGAAATGAAGTTGAGAAAAAACGACATTATGGAAGATGTTGTGAATAACGTGTTGGCAAAGTTGCCGAAGCGTTGAAATCGCTAGCATGGCCTGCACCCGCCGTACGTCTGTTGTTATGTCTACCTGCATTTTTCTGTTTAATTGATACGGCCAGAACGCAAGAGTAGGAGTTCAGATCGTGAATCCGATTCTAGAGGCAACCATTTCCTACGTACGGGATGGTAAGGTAGTCAATGAGATGATAATCAACAATAAAATTCGACCAGATAAAGTGATTTTTGTGTCTGCGGATGGTGAGACAGCGGATTTACCAGTAACCTGTGACCGCGAAACATTCATGGGTTGGTGGAAGCCTACCTGTAACTTCATTCGAAGCATGACAAGCATTAAGATCGATGAGGGTTTGGAATCGAACGCCTAATACAAGGAGTGGAGTTCAAGGTGGTGGTACGATAGCCTGATTTCCCTACCGTTACTGTAAGTCACGGTTAAAGTCCGTGAGACGTTCGATATCTCCTGGCGACTGAGCAGGTGCGTCTCCGCACGAGCGGGGGGATGGTGTCGTGAAGGTAGGCCGACACGCGGGGTAATTGGAGACCGTAACCGTCTTCAGCGTCAGTTCGCCCTTGATGTGGGCCAACGCCTTTTGCAGCGCCAACTTGAGGCGCTCGGGCAGCGGCTCGCGGGGCTTCGTCTCCATCATTGGTTCTCCACGTTGACGTTCAGTGACCGGCGAGCCAGGAGCGTGAGCGA
>JANYHV010000478.1 GCA_025362195.1 Fimbriiglobus sp.
CCCTACGCTTCCCGCCGGAAGTGTCACGGTGCGCGCGGGGTTCCACGATGGTCATTGACTTGGTCCGGGTCCAGGCCACTGACGACGACTACCGCTTTGCGCTGGCACAGGCCGAGCAGGGCGACGCCGCGGACGACATCGTCGATGCCCTCGTGAGTCGGGGACTTGACGGCGGGGCGTCCGAGCGCCTCACGCGGCGGGTGCAGCGCCACCGCGCTGAGGACCACCGCAAGGCGGCGACCCGGACACTCGCGATCGGCTTCACGTGGCTCGTCGCCGGGGTCGCGTTGACGATCTTCGGCGAGCACAACGCTGCGCTGCACGGAAGCGGTACCTACCGGGTCTTCTGGGGCGCGATCGTCATCGGTGGCCTCCAATTTTTGGAGGGCGTGCGCAAACTGGTCTTCTGCGGCCCGCGGGACCCGAACGCCGAGCCGCGGGCGAACTTCCTGGAGCGCGGCGTCGGGCGGGGCATGCTCTTGGGCATGGCGGGCGGCACGATCGTAGGCGGGGTTTCGGGCTACGCAGTCAGTTCGCACCCCGGGGCCGTGGGGCGACACTTTCGCCGGGGCGCTACTCGGCCCGATCCCCGGCTTGGTCGTGGGGGGACTCCTCGGGGCGTTATACGCCGCGGTCGCCCACTTCCGCGGCCGGAATTGACTGGCCCCTCACTCCCACGCCGCCAGGGCCAGGACGTTCGTCAGGAGCGTCGGGCCTTCGACGGTCAGGAAGCTCTCCGGGTGGAACTGCACGCCGGGATTCGCCTGCGGCGGAGCCGTAATCCCGGCGAGCGGCGGTCCGTCAGGCCGCCGGTCCGGCCCGGAATGCGAGTGACGACCCCGTGCGAGCGCGGGAACTTCGCCCCGGGTGACCGCTCCCCATTCCAGGTCGGACCGGCGGGCTGACGCACCGCCGCTCGCCGGGAACGTCGCGTAACCCGCCCGGCCGGCGGGCCGCGCGGCCGCTTGCGCGAGTTCGCCCGGATTGGCCGGCACTTCTCCCGTCACAACCCGCCCGGGACGCACGCGTCCTACGTCCCGCACTACTGGTCCGGTGCGGCGAAGCATTCCCGCCGGATCGCGCCGCCGGCCTCTTCGGTGGCGAACGGGCGGGCCGATACCTCCCTTGACGAGCACGACGGCCCCACCGGCGACGGATGAGTCGGCGGGGATCGCGGAAGGCTTCCGCGGCTCGGAGTCCCGATCCAGGAGTTATCGACCATGAAGATTTTCTGGGGCATCCCTGCGGTGGTGGCCACGGCCGCCCTGGCTTGGAATAGCCCGACGGCTCAAGCCGGGCACTGCGGCTGTACGACCTACCCGGTCGTCAGCGGCCCGGTCTGCGACAACCAGACCGGGTTCGCCTCGGCCCTCGCCCGCCTGCGGCCGAGTACCCTCCTCGGCAACGTCGGCGCGAACCTCGGCGGCGGCCCGGCCCGCGACGCCAACGGCACTATCGCCGGGTACGACACGGTCACCGAAACCCGGATGACCACGGCCTACCAGTCGGTCAACGAGACCGTCATGACGCCGGTCACCCGGACGGTCCTCAATGACGAGGCCCGCACCAGCTACAAGACGGTCACCGCGACCGAGTGCAAGACCGTCACCGAAACGGTCAACAAGCCGGTCACGACGACCGTCCTGAAGGACGTGCCGTTCACCCGGCAAGTCCCGGTCACCGAGACCGTCAACACGGTCGTCAACTCGACCGTGTGCAAGCCGGTCACCGAGACCGTCATGAAGGAGTGCCGGTACACGGTCTACCGCAAGGTGACCGAGACGGCGTACAAGGAATGTACTTACACCGTGTGCAAGCCGGTGTGCGAGACCGTCGTCACCACCCAGACGAGCTTCGCCTGCCACCCGGTGTGCGAGACCACGGTCAAGGAGTGTACGGTCGCCGTGTGCAAGCCGGTCACCGAGTGCGTCGTCAAGGACGTGTCGAAGACGGTGTGCAAGCCGGTCACCACGACCGTCATGAAGCAAGTCTGCAAGCCGGTGACGAAGTGCGTCACGGTCACCGAGAACCGCACCGTCTCGAAGGAAGTGTGCGAGCCGGTCACCGCGATGAAGACCGTCTGCAAGAAGGTGGACGTGACGGAGTGCGAGACGTACTGCGTCAAGGGGCACCTGAGCCTGAGCCGCGTGCCGCGGTACGAGTGCGTCGCCGACCCGTGCAGCTGCACGACGGCCATGAAGCAGGTCGGCACCCGCCTGGCCCTCGGCCGCACCCCGGACGAGCAGAAGACCCGCAGCGTGACCAAGTCGCAGTCGGTCAGTGAGACCGTCCCGGTGACGAGAAACGTCAAGCGGACCGTGACCGAAGTCGTCCCCGTGACCGTCACCAAAAAGGTCACCGAGACCGTCGTCGAGATGGTCCCGGTCACGACCACCAAGATGGTCAGCGAGACCATCGTCGAGAAGGTGCCGACGACCGTGACGCGGAACGTGACCGTCATGGAGACCCGCCAGGTCCCCACGACGACCCGCCGGTCGGCCAAGGGCGCGTTCGTCGCGGCCGACGCCTGCGGCAATGCGGCGACCAGCCCGATGGCCGGGCACGACGGCTGCGGCCAACTGCTCGGCGGCACCGCCGCCAACGGCGTCGCCCCGGGCACGCAAACGTTCGACGCCCCGGCCCCCGGCCGGGTGTTCGTCGAGGGCCTCGCGGTGGTCAAGCAAGTGCCCGTGACGACGACCCGCATGGTCAGCGAAGTGCTGACCAAGCAGGTCCCGTACACCGTGACCAAGACGGTGCCGGAAGAAGTCGTGAAGATGGTGCCGGTGACGACCACCCGCATGGTGTCGGAAGTCGTCTCGAAGGTGGTCCCGGTGACGACGACCAAGCTCGTCTGCGAGTCGGGCGTCAAGCAGGTGCCGACGAAGGTGACCACGATGGTCCCCGAGACGGTCACCCGACAAGTCCCGGTCAGCGTTCAGCGGCAGGTGCCGGTGACGACGATCGTCAAGGTGCCGACGCAGGTGACCGAGATGGTCGCCACGACCGTGTGCAAGAAGGTCGCCGTGCAAGTGCCGGTGACGGTCAGCGTCCGGGTGCCCCGGTACGTGCCGGTGGACCCGTGCGGCAGCGGGTGCGGCAACGGCCTCGGCGGCAACGGCAGCAAGGCCGGCGACTGCGGTAGCACCGGGGACAGCGGCGGCAACGCGGCGGCCAACGGCGGCAAGGCCGGCGACTGCGGCAGCGGCGGCAACGCGGGCGGCCCGTGCGCCAGCGGCCTGGCCGACCTGTGCGGCCCGACCGCCCGCAAGACTCCGGTCCGCGACTTCCTGAAGGGCCTGTTCGTCGGCCGCCTGTGCGCCGACCCGTGTGCCACCGCGGTGTGCGACCCGTGCGCCACGGCCTCGCCCTGCAAGTAACCCCGACCCCGGCCGCCGGGGGGCGACCTTCCACCAGGAAAGTCGCCCCCCGGCTTTTTTACGCCCCGCCGAAAACCCCCGGATCGCGGTAGCACCGCCGCGACGGCGAAGTACAATACGGAACGCGATTCGACCGCGACACGCATCCGTAGCTCAACTGGATAGAGCATCGGTCTTCGGAACCGAGGGTTGGGGGTTCAAATCCCTCCGGGTG
>JANYHV010000498.1 GCA_025362195.1 Fimbriiglobus sp.
AGCGTCAGGCCGAACGCCGGGTGGTTCACGACCGCGTGCAGTTCGGCGAACTTCGGCATCGTGTCGATCAACATCCCCGGCTCCGGCTCGAAGGCGAGCCGCACCCCGTGCCCGTCCGCGAACACCGCCAGCGACCGACACTCCTCCGCCAACCGCTGCATCAGCACGCCGTGCGGCTCGTCGGTCGTCGGCGTGCCGGACCAGAAGCTGACCGCGTCGGCCTTGAGGACCGCCGCCAAGGTGACGCAGCCCCGCAGGAACTCGACGCGCCGCCGGCGCTCGGCCGGTTCGGCGGTCAACAGGGTCGGCTGGTGCTTGCGGCGGGGGTCGAGCAGAAACCGCGCGCCGGTCTCGATCACGACGCGGCAACCGGCGAGTTGTTCGGCGAGTTCGGCCACGTCGTCGCGGGCCGGGTCGAAGTGGTTCACGTCGGGCGTGAGGGCCACGCCGGCGTAGCCGAGGTCGCGCAAAATCGCCAGCGCGTCGGCCAGGCGGTGGTGGGCGAAGCCGTTAGTGTTGTACCCGAGGAGCACGCGAAATTCCCCCCCGGCTTCTCAGGCTTCCTTAACGCGCACGGCCGGCGTGGCCGATAGAATCGTGTCATGATAGCGGCGGATCGCGCCCCGCACTCGTCCTCGGAGTGATCGCCATGCGGTATCTCGGGAAGTTGACCCTGGCCGTCGCCGTCGGTGCCCTCGCCGCCGCGACCGCGTCGGCCCAAACGACGACCGCGACGGGCAGCGCGACGACCACCGGGGCCGCGAGTGGCGGCGGGACGAGTACCGGGCTGGGCGGCAGCTCCACGCCGACCGCACTGGGGGACTCGTCGCTCACGACGCCCGCCATCAACGCGATGACCGGGCCGGGCACGGTCCCGACGGCTCTCAACCAGTCGAACATCCTCGGCGGGTACTACGCCAACCCGTACTACCAGGGCCGGCCGAGCGGTGCGACGATCGCCCCGGGCGGCTTCGGGGCGGCACTCTACGGAACGGCCGGGGGCGGCACCGGCGGCGCGGGCGGCTTCCCGTCGGCCACCGGCAACACCATCAATTCCCGGTCCGGTACGACCTCCGGCATGGGCGCGGCCACCGGCGGCGGCAACTTCGGGACGACCGGGGCGGGCGGCCGCACGCAACAAGGCGGCGGCCAACAGGGCGGCGCGGCCAACCAGTCGGGGATCGTCATCCCGTTGCCCCGGCAAATCTCCTACACCGCGACCTTGAGCTTTAAAGCCCCGGTCGCCACGGTGCCGCAGATGGCCACCGACTTGCGGGCCACCCTCGACCGCTCGACCATGCTCGGCAACCCCCGCGGGGTGGCCCTGGCGATGGACGGCGGGGTCGTCGTTTTGAGCGGGAACGTCGCCACGGACGACGAGGTCCGGCTCGTCGAGGGCATGGTCCGCCTGACCCCCGGAGTGCGCGACGTGCGCAACGAGTTGAAAGTCGGCCCCCCGACTCCGTAAGATTCAGTATTGGACGACCAGCCGCGACGGCCGCCCGAACCCCGGGCGGCCGTCGCCGTTTTTTCAGCCCGACCGAAGTACGCCGAGAGAGCGAAGGACGACCGATGGGCGGAGTCAACCCCTACATCACCAAGGTGGACGCGCCGAAGCCGAGCGAGCCGTTCACGGTCACGTTCGTGACCGAGGAGTCGGGCGAGCGGACCGAGTTCCTCGTCATGCCGAGCGAAATCCCCTACGGCCGGAGCGGCCTGGGCGGTAGCCTCATGGACATCGCCGAGGGGGCCGGGATCGAGATCGAGCACGCCTGCGGCGGCGTCTGCGCGTGCGCCACCTGCCACGTCTACGTGACCGCCGGCGGCGACAGTTGCCAGCCGGCGAACATGGACGAAGAGGACATGCTCGACACGGCCCGCGCGGTCACGACCGAGTCCCGCCTGTCGTGCCAGTGCGTGCCCGACGGCCGCACGAACCTGACCGTCGTCATCCCCGCGTGGAACAAAAACCTCGTCAAGGAAGGCCACTAGTGACCGCCAAGCAATCCCGGCGAGCGCCGGGAATTCTGCTCCTCGCCCTGGCCTTCTTGGTGACCGCCGGGCCGGTGTCGGCCGCCGGCAAGTTCCCGAAGCCGATGAGCTACGCCAAGCCGGTCGGGACCGGGTTCGTCCTCGTCCAACTCGGCGACCCGGGCGAGGAGGCGAAGCACGGGACCGCCGACCAGAAGCGGTTGTTCGCGGAGTTGCGGGCCAAGTACGCCGCGCCGGGCATGTACCGCGCGGGGGACGCGGCCGAGTTGGTCTGGCCGCTCCCGGTCGGCGAGTACGCGCCTTACGACCTGACGTTCGCCACGGCCGACGGCAAGAACCTGGTCCGCGTGGACGGCGAGTTCTGGCAGACCGAGTCGTTCCCCGGCGGCGTGCGGCCGACGGAAGCGGTGCAGCAGAAGCAGATGGCCGGGTCGGCGCTCAGCTTCTTCGCCGAGGGCAAGTTGACCAGGCGGTACGTGCTCGCCGACTTCGTCGCCAGCGCCGAGGTGCTGAACCACACGCCGGAACACCTGATCTGGTACGCCAGCGCCGTCTTCAACGAGGACGCCGGGAGGTTCCTCCTGTTCACGCAGGAGCAGACGCGCTTCACCTTCGACGCCCGCACCGGGGAACTCCTGGCCCGCGACGGGGTCGGGTTGGGGAACCCGGTGCTGCAAAAAATCCTGCTCGCGTGCGGCGTCCTGACCGCGCTGATTCTGCTCGGCTGGGGGCTGTTCGTCTGGAAGCGGCGGGTGCCGGACAGCGTCCGCCTCGCCCGGAAGGCTTAGCCGTGGACGCCGACTGGATGGCCCGGGCGCTGGAACTCGCGGCCCGCGGCGTCGGCGGCGTCGAGCCGAACCCGCTGGTCGGCGCGGTCGTGCTGGACGCCGCCGGCCGACTCGTCGGCGAGGGCTGGCACCAGCGTTTCGGCGGCCCGCACGCCGAGGTCTTCGCCCTGGCCGCGGCCGGGGAATCGGCCCGCGGCGGCACCCTGTTCGTCACCCTCGAACCGTGCTGCCACCACGGCCAAACGCCGCCGTGTACCGACGCCGTGCTGGCGTCCGGGATCGCCCGCGTCGTGGTGGCGATGGCCGACCCCTTCCCGCGCGTCAACGGCGGCGGGCTGGCGATTCTGCGGCGGGCCGGGCTGGTCGTCGATGTCGGCGTGCTGGAGTCGCAAGCCCGGGCGCTCAACGCGGCGTACTTGACATTGCTCGGCACCGGCCGGCCGTGGGTCCTCGCCAAGTGGGCGATGACCCTCGACGGCAAACTCGCCACCCGCACCGGCGACTCGAAGTGGGTCAGCAACGCCGCGTGCCGGGCCAGGGTCCACGACCTGCGCGGCCGCGTCGATGCCGTGATCGTCGGCCGGGGCACCGTGGCCGCCGACGACCCGCTGCTGACGGCCCGCCCCCCCGGCCCGCGCACCCCCGCCCGCGTCGTCGTCTGCGGCTCCGGCGACTTGCCGCCGGCGTGCCAGTTGACGGCGACGGCCCGCGAGTCGCCGGTCCTCGTTTACACGTCCGCGGCGAACGCCGGCAAGCTGGCCGCGTGGGCCGCCGCCGGGGCCGAAGTGGTCGGCCTTCCGGGCGGTGACAACGCCCTGTCACCGGCGGCAATCCTCGACGACCTGGGCCGCCGGCGGTTCACCCGCGTGCTCGTCGAAGGCGGGGCGAAACTGCTCGGCGCGTTCCACGACGCCGGGGCCATCGACGAAACCTGGGCGTTCGTCGCGCCCAAACTCTTCGGCGGCCTCGCGGCCCCGGGGCCGGTCGGCGGGCGGGGCGTCGCCGCCGTCACCGACGCCCGGCCGCCGGTCTCGACGGCCGTCGAAATCCTCGGCGACAACGTCTTGATCCGCAGCGTGTTCACGGCGTCTTGAACTGCGTGCGGAGTTGCACGAGCGCCGCATCGACGAGCTTCTCGCCGCTGCCGGCCTTGCACCGGGCGCTGATGACCTCGTAGTTGCCGTGCGGGTAGGCGGTCCGCGTCGGGACGTAGCCGACGCTGCCGTTGGCGAGTTCCGCGACGATGGTATTCTTGAACGGAGACGCCGCCTTGAGGCTCAGGCCCAACTCGACGAACACCTCGCCCGGCAGCGCCACGAACGCCAGGTCCGGCCCGAGGGTGACGACCTGGACTTCGGCGGCGAGCGGCTTGCCCAGGCGGTCGGACACGTCCGCGATTTGGTACGCCTTGACTTGCTCCAGGAACGGCGGCAACGGCTTGGCGTCAACGCTGACCTTGGCGATCGTCTGCTTCGCCGCCTCGACCGTCGCCGGGTCGATACTGGCCAGGTCCAACTCGACGACTTCGCGGCTGACCTTCAACGGGCCGTCCTTGATCGGTTCGAGCCGGTCGTAGGTGCGGAGGACTTCGGCCGCCAGGCGGGTGCCGATCCGCGCCCCCTCGCCGTGGCCCTTTTGCGGCACGGCCGAGTTCACGTTGATGTGGTTCACGTCGCCGCACGTGCCGGTCGTGAACAGCGTGACCATCGCGTCCCCCTTCACGTCGGCCAGGGATTTCCGCAGCGCGTACGGGTAGTCGGCCGAGTGGTACACCCCGCCGACGGTGTCGAGGTGCATGGCGAAGTTCACGTAGGTGGCGACCGCGTGCCCGTCGAGGGTCTCGAACACGACGACCGGCACGGCCGGGTCGGGGGTCGCCGTCGGGCGGAGGATTTTCGGGTTCATCTTGCCCGCGTTCCAGCCGACCGTGCCGTCGGCCATGTGGAACCGGCGGACGAAGGCGAGGTTGTCTTCGCGGCCGACGGCGTGCGACACCTTGACCGGGACTTTGCCCGCGTCGGCGGCCTTGACGACGGCGGCGATCTTGGCCGGCAGTTCGGCCCCGTACTCGCGGGTGAGCGGGTTCGCCCCGCCGAGGGACTCGTTCCGCGGCCGGCCGTCGAGGACCACCGGCCCGGTGTGCGAGTGGGTCGCCGAGAGCATGACGTGCCCGGCCGGGATGCCGGTCGCCGCCTCGACGAGCTTCCGCGTCTCGTCCGTCATCGCGTGCGTCGTGTGGATCAAATCGACGACGACCAGCGCGACCCGGACGCCGTTCCGCTCGATCACCAGCGCGCGGGCGGTGAGCGGGTCGTGCGTGCCCTCGGACCCGCGGGCGTGGTAGTACCCGGCCATCGGCGTGCCGGCCTTCGGGGTGATGTCCCCGGTCGCGGCCCCGGCCAGGGTTTCGACCGCCCCGGCCGGCACGGCCACCGTCAGCAGCAAGAACAGCGCGAGAGAACGCATGGGAAAGGCTCCGGGGAGTCGGCGGGCGGGACGTGGAGTCTACCCACTCCCGCCGGCACACGCGAACGAGAAATCCCCCGAGGTCGTACCCCGCCGCAGGCGAATCGAGGTGAGCGGCCTACGTCAGTGGACTGTGCCGACCTGCCCGGGCGTGACGCGACACGGGGAAAGTTTCACGCCATCACCAGCGGACGATCCCGCCCGCGACCGAATTGGAACAATTCACTCCGATGAGCCGGTCGCCTCAAACGCTACCCGACCCGTTCGTCGAGGCCTCGGCCCACCGGGTCATCGGTGAAAGCGAAGATTGACGGCGGATTCCGGGACGGGGGCTTCGACCGTGAGGTCCACCCAGGTTTCCTTGTCGCCCTGCTTGCCGAAGCTCACGCGGGCGGTCTCGCCCAATTTCACGTCGCAGCGAAAGACGGTCCGCGTGGTTTGCAGGACCGGCCCGTGGCGGCCGCCCTCGACCAGAGTCGTCGCTTCCGCCGAGCCGTCAACGCGGACTTTGCCGCCGGCCAGAGACTCGGTCGTCACGGTGATCCGGTGGCCGAGAGTGACCTCTTCCCCGTACACCCGCGCCGCTTGTCCGAATTGAACCCAACCCTTCTGCTTCTCCGCGAGAAGGAGTTGCGGCCGGGATATCACTTCGAGGGTGCCCGCCGCGCGGCTGCCGCGGGGGTCGCCTTGTTGTAGGTCGAGTTTGACGACGTACTCCTTGGGCGGGACCGGCGGCGTCGCCGTCCCGGCCGCGAAGGACACGGCCACAGCCAGGACCTGGAAGAGATTCATGGGACGCGCCCCTGCGGTGACGGCGGGCACGCGGCCCGCCCGGTTGCGAAGCGAGTGAGCGTCACCCGCAACCGCGTCGTACCGTGCCGCCGTCCGTTCCGCAATCGCGATCCCGCCCACCCCCAAGGGCGAGTCACGCGGGGTACTCGGTCAGGTACGGTCGCCGCCGCTCGCGGAACTCGGCCTCCTCCGCCCACCACTCTTGCGTGATGTCGTCGGCGCGGACGCCGGCGTCGAGGGCCAGGCGCTCGCGGTCGCTGCCGAGGAGCAGGTCGATCGCGGGGATATCGTCCACGAACTCGTACCGCTCCGTTCGCCACCGGAATTCGTCGCCCATGAGTCGCTTGAACGCCCACAGGAGGTCCAGGCCCGTGCGGACGATGCGGCCCTTGCCCGTGCGGACGATGAACACGCCGTGGCAACTCTGGCCGGCGTGCTTCTGGAACGTCGGGCGGAAGGTGACCGGTAGGAACCGGAAGCCGTAGTCCGACGCCGGCCACAACAAGTCTGCCACGTCCGCCGCGTTCACGCCGGGGTGGCCGACATACTCGAACGGCCGCGTCGTCCCGCGGCCTTCGCTCAAGTTGGTCCCCTCGACGAGGCACATGCCGGGGTAAACACTCGCCGTGCGGGTCGTCGGCATGTTCGGCGACGGCGGGACACGCCACGCCGGCACGCACCGCTTCGCGCACGGCACGACGGTCAGGTCCACGTCGATGTTGCGCTCGGCGCGGTACAGCCGGGCGAGTTCGCCCATCGTCATGCCGTGCCGCGTGCAGATCGGGTGCGGGCCGACGAAGCTCGTAAAGCCGGTGCGGATCGTCGGGCCTTCGACCGTGCGTCCGAGGGGGTTCGGCCGGTCGAGGATCACCACCGGCAGGCCGACGGCGGCGCACGCTTCCAGGCAGTACAGCATCGTCGCCTGGAAGGTGTAGTAGCGGCTGCCCACGTCTACGAGGTCGATCACGAACACGTCGAGTCCGGCGAGCATGTCTGGCGTCGGCTTCAGACTCGCGAAGGTATCGCCGTACAGCGAGTGGACGCGGACGCCCTCG
>JANYHV010000034.1 GCA_025362195.1 Fimbriiglobus sp.
TCGTACTGGGTCTACTTCGGCGGGTACACCGGGGGCAAGGCCGGCGGCAAGGGGATCATGGTCGCCGCGATGGACGCCAAGACCGGCCGGCTCACGAAGCCGGAACTCGCCGTCGAGGTCGGCAGCCCGTCGTTCCTGGCCATCGCCCCCAGCGGCAAGACCCTGTACGCGGTCGGCGAGGGCGGCGGGGGCAAGGACGGCAGCCCCGTGTTCGCCTTCCGCATCGACCCGGCGACGGGCCTGCTCACGAAGCTCAACCAACTCGGCAGCGGCGGCAACGGGGCGTGCCACGTCGCCACCGACAAGGCCGGCAAGTTCGCCGTCGTGTCGAACTACGGCAGCGGCAGCATGGCCGTGTTCAGCCTGAACGACGACGGCAGCTTGAAGGCCCGCACCGCCTTCGTCCAGCACGCCGGCAAGAGCGTCAACAAGGGCAACCAGGAAGGCCCGCACGCCCACTGCGGCGCGTTCGACGAGACCGGCGAGTTCGTCCTCGTCGCCGACCTGGGCATCGACAAGGTGCTGATCTACAAGCTCGACCGCGCCACCGGGACCGTCACCCCGCACACCACGCCGTTCATCGCCCTGCCCCCCGGGTCCGGCCCGCGGCACTTCCACATCGACCCGTCGAACAAGCTGCTGTTCGTGTGCGGCGAGATCAACTCGACCGTCAACGCCGTGACCCTCGACCTCGCCGGCGACAAGACGGCCGTGACGCAAAGCCTCTCGACGCTGCCCCAACCGACGCCGGGCAACTCGACGGCCGAGTGCCGCATCCACCCGAACGGCAAGTTCGTCTACGTCTCGAACCGCGGGCACAACAGCATCGCCGCGTTCAAGAACGACGGCGGCAAGTTGACGGCCATCGGCCACGCGACCGACGGCATCAAGATCCCCCGCAACTTCAACCTCGACCCGACCGGCCAGTGGATGATCGTCGCCAGCCAGGACGGCAACGACGTGGCCGTCTTCTCGATCGGCGACGACGGCGTGCCGAAGCCGACCGGCATCAAAGTCGCCACCCCCGCCCCGGTCTGCGTCAAGTTCCTGGCGAAGTAGGTCCGGGCGAATTGTCCGATTCGCCAGTTTTTTCGCTTGCGAAGACGCGCCCCCCCCCCCGGTAAGGTTTACAAAGTCGAATCACTTCACCGGGGGTCGGAACGTGAAAAGCAAGCTGAATCTCGAGTGCCTGAGCGAGCGGATCACGCCGAGCGTCGGCGTTGACAACCCCGGCACGACGGGGTACTCGATCCCCACGTCACCGGCTCCGGCGGGACCGCCTTCGGGTCTGTATCCGACTCGGCAAGAGGCACTTGACCACAACAACAAATCCATCGACGAGATGAATGCACTTTCGGACAAAGCTCGCGATTTGATGCTTGACCTTGTTGTCAATGAGTTCAACCAATCATCTGCCGAGAAGCGTAGCAAAGATCTGAGGCTGTCGGCAGCCGAGCGCGCTGCTGCGGCCAAAGAGTTGGAGGCACTGAAGAAAGAGCATGGAGAGCTGGCTGACAACTTGCGTGACGTAGTTTACGAATACAATCGCATGAAACGTGAACTTAAGGAATACAATCGCTTACCTTATTACACTGACGAACCGAAACCCCTGGAAATGCTCCCAGAAGGCTATGAAAAATACGTACCGCGTACGGATATCCGCAACATTGGCTGATAAAAAGGAGTTCAAATGCTTTCGATTGTCTTCGCCATTTCGATGGCGTTGTGGAACAGTGCTCCGCTTCCAGACAACGCAAAGCATCTGTGGACGAAAGCTTACTATACCTGGCGAATAGTCGGGGTTAAACCACTTCCCGGGGAAAATTTACGATCCCAATCGGAGCGTCGTGCCGACTTGGGTAAATCGTTCCGTAACTTCGCGTTGGTTTGCATTCCACTGGCCCAAGAACAGATCGATTCTTGCAAGAAGCACATCAAAGACAACGAAAATAGCGTGGTTCCCGAGGTTCAGGCTAGCGTGAAACTTTCACGTAAGCACCTCGCGGACAAAGAAAAAGACCTCAAGTGGTACCGACAGTTTCTTGAAGTATCAAATGAAGGCCCGATTCACTTTCCGGAGCGTTGAGGGAGTTCCGGCGAGTCAGGAGTGTTGGCGACTGGAGAGGTCTCCTCCAGTCCGCAGCCGATTTCACGTCGAGCGAAGTAGGCGGGCCGGGCAATCGGGTGCTCCCACTCGCCCCGGCGGGCGGGTATAATCCCCGAACCCGTCCCCCGTACTCGCCCCCGAGCCGCCCGCCGTGGACCACAAGTTTCAGATCGACTTGCGGGGCATCATCGACCTGCTGTCGCACCACCTGTACAGCGGGCCGGAGGTGTTCGTCCGCGAACTCCTGCAGAACGCCACGGACGCCATCCGCGCGCGGCAACTCCTCGACCCCGGCCACGCCGGCGACGTGCATTTGGAGATTCACCAGGCCAAGGGCCAGCCGCCGAGCCTCGTCGTGTCGGAGAACGGCATCGGCCTGACGGCCGACGAAGTCCACACCTTCCTAGCGACCATCGGCCTCAGCTCGAAGCGGGCGGCCGAGGGCGACCGGCCGACCGACTTCATCGGCCAGTTCGGCATCGGCATCCTCGCCTGCTTCGTCGTCTCGGACGCCATCGTCGTGTACTCCAAGAGCGCGAAAAGTCCGTCGGCCAAGGCGGTCGAGTGGCGGGCCAAGCCGGACGGCACGTACACCCTCAAGGAACTCGACCGCGATCTCGACCCGGGCACCCAGGTCTGGCTGACGGCGAAAGCCGGGTGCGAAGAGCACTTCGCCCCGGACGCCGTCCGCGACACCGCGCGGCGGTTCGGCGGGCTGTTGCCGTACCCGATCCGCCTGACGCACGGCAAGCAGACGGTCGTCGTCAACGAGGGCGGTGCCCCGTGGCGGACGGCGTTCCCGACCGAGCGGGCGAAGTTCAAGGCCCTCATGGCCTTCGGCCGCGACACGTTCGACACCGACTTCCTCGACGCCGTCCCGCTGAAGTCGGCCGTCGGCGGCATCGACGGGGTCGCCTACGTCCTGCCCTACGCCGCGACGCTGACCTCGAAGCGGTCCCACCGCGTGTACCTCAAGAACATGCTGCTCTCGGAGTCGGTCGATAATCTGCTGCCCGAGTGGGCCTTCTTCGTCAAGGCGGTCGTCAACGCCGACGACCTCCGGCCGACCGCGGCCCGCGAGTCTTTCTACGAGGACGACAAGCTGCAGGCGGCCCGCGACGCCCTCGGCGAGTGCCTGCGGCAGTACCTCGCCGGGCTGGCCGAGACCGACCCCCGCAAGCTCGACAAGATCATCGCCCTGCACGGCCTCGCCATCAAAGCCCTGGCCGTCCAGGACGACGACTTCTACAAGCTCGTCATCGACTGGCTGCCGTTCGAGACGAGCGCCGGGGAGATGACCTTCGGCGACTACCGCAAGCAGAACGATTCGGTCCGGTACGCCGCGAGCGTCGATCAGTTCCGCCAGGTGTCGCGGGTCGCGCAGGCCCAGGGGTTCACGATCATCAACGCCGGGTACACCTACGACGCCGAACTGTTGCGCCGCGCGGAAGACTTGGTCGGGGCCACCGTCGAGCAGATCGACCCGGCCGACCTGACCCAGCAGTTCGACGAGTTGACCCTGGCCGAGCAGGACCAGATCGCGCCGTTCCTGGCCGCGGCCGAGGGCGTGTTGAAGGCGTTCCGGTGCCGGCCGGACGTGAAGAAGTACCTGCCCCGGGAACTCCCGGCGCTGTACACGACCAGCGGCGAGGGCCGCTTCTACCGGTCCCTGGAGCAGTCGAAGGAAGTGTCGAACCCGCTGTGGTCGGGCGTCCTGGACAACATCTCGAAGAAGGACAAGGGCACCGCGAGTTACGCCGACCTGTGCTTCAACTTCGACAACCCGCTCGTCCGCCGCCTCTCGACGGTCCGCGACCGGGCGGTGCTGATGCGGTCGATCCAGATGCTCTACCTGCAATCGCTGCTGTTGGGCCACCACCCCCTGAGCGGCAAAGAAATGACCCTGCTGAACGACGGCCTGCTCGCGCTGATCGAGTGGGGCATCGGCCTCCAAGCCCCGCCCGGCGACGGAGTTTAAGGCGAAACGAGCGCGAACCGCGACACGAAGCGAGGGATTGGCCATGAGCGTGACGTTTTACCACCAGGTCCGAGCCGACGGCGGCCGGCGAACCGGCGTAGCGATCAACGGCAGCGCCGGAGTCGAGTACTTCGTCGATCCGGCCGATCCCGAGGATTTCGACCCGGCCCTGCGGTGGTATGTCGATCTCACCTGGGAACTGCCCGACGAGCCGCGGACGCAACGAGCCGCACGGGCGTGGTACGCCACGAAACTGCTCGAGATTCGAGAAGTCCTGGCCTGGGTCGCGCAGTCCCTGGAGGCCGGCATCGACGGCGGCCTGCAGGCGTGGGTTACCACGGCACCTGCCGCGAGCGGCCCCGTTCGAGTCGCGGTGGCGGCCCAACGTCGCCTCGATGGCGTGACGGTCGCTCAAGGCATCCGCGCCGCGTTGGCCGGCGATGTCGATGCGCTGTCCAAGGCGGGGGAGTTGGCGTGCGTCCACGGGTGATCGACTCGAACATCCTGCTCGCCCTTTGGCACGGTCGCTTCCCGTCGCCGACCAAGGTCAAAGTTCGCACCAAACCGACCGCGCAACTGGTCGCGGGGGCGTGGCTGAAGCTCAACCCCGGCGACGGCGTCTTAACCCCGATCCGGCTGGAACTCGTCGGCGGCAGCCTGGACCGGGACGCGGTTCGACTCACCGACTACTTCCTCGACTTGTTCCCCCTGTTCGACGACGGGGACGTCCGCCGCGAGGACTGGGACGCCGCTGCACGTCTGGCACGGCGGGTGCCGTTCGAGCCACGGCCGCGCGGTGCCATGGACTGCCTGATCCGAGCCATCTGCCAGCGCCTTCGGCTGGACCTGGAAACCCAGGACACGGGCGTCCCCCCGGACTGACGGCGGCACACAACAGGGTTGACCGGACGACGCCGCAGCTTTGGAAAGGACTCGCCGTGAACGACTTCCACGACGCCATCCGGGAACTCGCCGCGCGGATGGACGAGACCCCGGAGGGGGCGACCAAGGTCGCGCTCCACGAGGAGGCGATCGCGCTGGCCGACCGGCACGGCGACGAGGAAATGGCGTTCGCGCTCCGCACCGGCGCGCTGATCAGCTTTTACGACGGCCGCCGGCCCGACCTGATCCTCGTCCACTTCGCGCGGTGCGTCGCCTTCGCCGGCCGTAACCCGGAGGAGCACCTGACGGCGATCTTGTGGCAGTACCGGTGGGTCGTGGACCTGATGCCTTCGGTCCTCGAAATCCCACGCGCCCAGGTCGAGGCGACGTGGGAGGAGATGCGCGGCCACTACGAGGCGTCCGGCCACTCGGCCCGGCCCGTCTGGGTGCTCCGCCGCCGGCTCGGCGTGGCGATGGGCGACGCCGCGATGGCCGCCGAGGCCGACGCCAAGTTTCGCACGTGCCGGCGGGACGCGCTGGGCGACGACCGCGAGACGGAGGCCGCGTTCGAGGTCGATTACCGGGCCTTCCTGCACGACGACCCGGGCACTCTCGCCGCCGCGCAGCCGTTCTTCGACGGCACGTACCCGAACGAGCACTTCAAGATCTCGGGCGTCCACATGGCCCTGGGAGCCTTGGCCCGCCGGGGCGAAGTCCGCCGCGGCCTGGCCCTCGTCAAGACGGCCCGGCGGGCCATCGCCCGAACGCCGAAGCTGGTCGGGACTGAGTACAACCACCTCGAATTCCTCGGCACCGTCGGCGACTTCCCGGCGGCCGTGGCCGAGTTCGACCGGCACTTCGCCGCCGGCACGGCGCACCCCGGCCGGCTGTACCACTACGGCTTCCTGCACGCCGGCCGCTTCCTCGCCGAGCGGCTGGTGAGGTCCGGCCGCGGCGAACAACCGCTCCGCACCGCCGACGGCCGCGTCCCGGCCGCCGAGTTGCTCCCCCGCCTCGACCGCGACTTGCGCGCCCTGGCCGCCGAAGCCGACGCCCGCCACGGCAACGCCTACTACACCCGCCGCCTCGCCGAGTTCGAGCAGTTGCACGCGACCGCCGACCGCATCGCCGGCGGCTCGTGAGCCGGAACCGACCCGCACTGCGTAACATGGTTGCCGGGCCGGCCGCACGCCCGGTTGGATATAGATGGTAGCGACTGGCCGACCGCCCCCGAGGTGACGACTGTGACCGACAACCCGAACCGCCTCGGCGGGATTATTCACACGTACCAGAAGTACGACCCGCTGCACTTCCCCAGCCCGACCACGCCGCCTCCGGACCTCGTCACGCCCGCCTTCGAGCACATGCTGGAGTACGGCAGCCTCGACGGCCTGACCGACGAGGAACTGGCCAACGCGGTCGAGATCGACCCCAGCCAGATCATGAACCTGGGGCCGAGCCTGGCCGCGATGATGGCGATGCTCGAAGAGCGCAAGCGCAAGATCCTCGAAGCCTTCGAGACCAAGCAGGTCGTCAAGGACGTGAAGAAGGCGTTCGACGACAAGGCGGCCAAGGCCAACCCGCCGGCCAAGTTGAAGAAGGCGTTCGACAAGGCGGCCAAGGGCGAGCAACTTTACGACCTCGAAAACCTGTACTATCAGGCCGGCGGCGACAACACGCCGTTCGCCAAGGAGATCGTCCAACTCGTCAACGTCCTGGGCGAGAAGTACCAGGTCGATGAACTGGCCGGGAAGTACGAGTTCACCGGCCGGCAGAGCATGGACGTGCCCAAGGCGCTCGAAGTCAAGGAGGAGTTGGAGACGCTCGACAACCTCATCAAGCAGTTGAAGGAAGCCAAGAAGAACGCCAAGATCGGCATCATCAACCTGCAAGAACTCTCGAAGTTTGCGAGTGAAGCCGACATCGAGCAGTTGCGCGACTTCCAGAAGCAGGTCGAGGAGTACATCAAGGAGCAGGCCCGCCAACAGGGGCTGGACGGCGACGCCCGCAAGGGCTTTCAGATCACGCCCAAGGCGATGCGGCTGTTCCAGTCGAAGGTGTTGACGCAAATCTTCAGCGACCTGAAGGCGAGCCGCACCGGCCGGCACGCCGAGGCCGTCCCCGGCGACGGCGCGACCGAGTCCCCGCGCACGAAGGAGTACGAGTTCGGCGACTCCGTGACGCACATGGACATCCCCGGCAGCTTCACGAACGCCATGATTCGCGGCGGCACCGGCCTGCCGATCCGGCTCAAGGCCGAAGACATCATCATCCACCAAACCCGCAACACGCCCAAGGCCGCCACGTCGGTCATCATGGACATGTCGGGGTCGATGCGGTACGAGTCGATGTACGTCAACGTCAAGCGCATGGGCCTGGCCCTCGACGGACTGATCCGCTCGGAGTTCCCCGGCGACTTCTTGCAGTTCGTCGAGATGTACACCTTCGCCAAGGCCCGGCCCATCGCCGAAGTGCCGTCCTTGATGGCGAAGCCGGTGACGATCTTCAACCCGGTCGTGCGCATCGTCGTGGACATGGCCGACCCGAAGCGGTCCGAGTACGACGTGCCGTGGCACTTCACGAACATTCAACACGCTCTGATGACGGCCCGGCGCAACCTGGTCAACCAGCCGACGCCGAACCGGCAAATCATGCTCATCACCGACGGCCTGCCGACGGCCCACTTCGAGGGCAGCGACTTGTACTTGCTGTACCCGCCGCACCCCCGCACCGAGGAGGCGACGATGCGCGAGGCCAAGTTGTGTGCCAAGGAGGGGATCACGATCAACATCTTCCTGCTGAGCAGTTGGAACCAGAGCCGCGAGGACATCCGCTTCGCGTACCGCATGGCCGAGACGACCAAGGGCCGCGTGATCTTCACGGCCGGCAAAGAACTCGACCGCTACGTCATCTGGGACTACATCAAGCGCCGCAAAATGATCGTGTCGTAGGAGCGAGAAAGCCTCCGCCGCAGGCGAATCGGGTTAGCCCGACGCGCGAGCGAGGGACGCAAAGGTCGTTGGGAGTGTTCGGGGTTGGTGACCGTACCGTCAACGTGCCCAACACCGTTAACGACCTTTGCGTCCCTCGCTCGCGCGTCGGGCTAGAGCGGAGTCTGAGTGATCGTAGCGTGTCGTTAACCCCGTCGAACGCTACGGGCTTCGGCAAGGTTTTCGGCTCCGCCGCAGGCGACTCTTGTTAGCCCGACGCGCTAGCGAGGGTCGAACGGTCGAGGGC
>JANYHV010000051.1 GCA_025362195.1 Fimbriiglobus sp.
CCGTACCCCGACGAGCCGCCGGTCCACTTTCCCCCGGCCGCCGTGTGGCGCGAACTGACCGGGTCGCGGGTCGAGAAGTACAGCAACAACAACCTCGGGCCGGACGCCCCGGCCAGCTTCAAGCGGCTGCGCGGCATCCTGGAAGGCTTCGAGGGCAAGAAGGTGTCCGTGAAAACGGTCGACGGTAGCCTCGACTCGCTCCTCGAACAATTGACCGATCAGTACCGCGACGACGGCGTCCGATTCATCTTCCGGCAGGACTTGTTCCCGGAAGACTTCAAGCCCGCCGAGCAGAAGCTCCGGACGAAAAACGACTTGAGCGGCTTGCCCCTCGGGGCGTTCCTCGACACGGTCCTTCGGGACGTGAAGATGAGCTGGATCGCCCGGCCGGAGTACATCGAAATCGGGCCGAACGACAGCACGTACTCGCTCCGCTACGACGACAAGGTGACCCGCGTCTTCGACGTGGCCGAACTGATCGTGGGCATTCCGAACGCCCAGTCGAACTCGGCCCTCTTGCAGAACCTCCAGTTCCTCGGTGCCCAGGCGACGATCTTCGGCTCGACGCTGCAACCGATCGCCGGCCTCGGCGTGGGCGGGGCCGCGTTCGGCGGCGGCTTCGGCGGCGGTGGTTTTCAGGGCGGTCAACTCGGCGGCCAACTCGGCGGCCAACTCGGCGGTCAACTCGGCGGGGCCGGTGGCTTTCAGGGTGGCGGCCAGGGCGGCGGCTTCGGCCTCGGCGGCGGGGCGATGGGGGCCGGCGGCGCACTCCAGGGGGCCGGCGGCGGCAACCAGGGCCAGCTCGGCTCGCAGTTCACGATTCAAGGCAACGACCAGAGCAGTCTGCTCGTCCAGCTCATCACGCAAACCGTCGCCCGCGGCGAATGGGACACCCGCGGCGTCGGCGGATTGAACCCCCAACAGCTCGCCAACATTT
This sequence comes from Fimbriiglobus sp., assembly GCA_025362195.1. Lineage (GTDB taxonomy): Bacteria > Planctomycetota > Planctomycetia > Gemmatales > Gemmataceae > Fimbriiglobus. Next base: position 938 of record JANYHV010000051.1, read on the forward strand.
TCAACCCCGCTACTGAGGGGGAGAACCCACTGGTCGAGGCCCGCAAGCTCAACTCGTTGGGCTTCTACCCGCCGGCCCGGGCGCTCATCATCCGGGGCAGCCACCGCTACCACGCCAGCCCGTCGTTCAACATCAAGAAGGCCGAAGCGGGCGTTCTCGGCGGCCCCGGCCTGCCCGGCCGCGGCCAGATCGCCGGCAACGGCCCGGCCCCGAAAGCCGACCCCAAGGCGGTCGCGGCCGCGTTCGTCGCCAAGGGCAAGCAGGACCCGCAGAAGCTCTGGAACGCCGTCCTCGGCGGGAGCGCGTTCACGGGCCAGGAAGTCGTGATCGACGCGGCCGACATGCTCTTCGAGATGAAGGAGTTCGGCCACGCCACGGAAGTCCTCAAGGCGACACTGCGGAAGGGCCGGGCTAACGGCATCTGGACGCACGACGCCCTCGCCATTGCCTTGCAGAACAGCCAAGGCTCGGCGGACGAAGTCGAGCGGGCGTCCCTGTCGAGCATCGACATGGACCCGACGAACGCCGGCCTGTACCTCCGGGCGGCGAAGGCCGAAGACGGCCTCGGCAAGCACGACGTCGCCCTGGCCTACTGCCAGCGGGCGGCGGCCCTTGAGCCGAGTTCGCCGAACGCTTACGCCGACGCCCTGGTGTACGCGAACCGCGTGACCGACGTGAAGTCGGACGTGGTCCAGTGGGCCGCGATCAACCTGCTCAAGCGGGACTGGCCGGCCGACGACACGGACTACCACGCCACGACGAAGCAGAAGGTCGGCCAGATCGCCGGCAAGATGCTCGCCAAGGGCCGGGCCGACGACGCCGGAAAGCTGTCGGGTCTCACGGCCGAGTCGAAGAGCCGCGACATCGTCATCGAACTGCTCTACCAGGGCCGCGCCGACCTCGACTTGATCGTCACGGAACCGACCGGGTCGGTCTGTTCGGCGACGCACAAGCGGACGACCAACGGCGGCCTGCTCAAGTGCGACGTGTTGGAGCAGCGGGACTACGACCGGTCCGAAGTGTACACGGCGGCGGCGGCCTTCCCCGGCACGTACAGCGTGCGGGTCAAGAAGGTCCTCGGCACGCCGATCGACAACCGCGCCCGCGTCAAGGTGACCAAGAACGCCGGCACGCCGACCGAGTCGGTCGAAGTGTTCAGCATCGACCTGGCGGCCGATACCGCCGTCGCCGTGACGCTCGCCGTGGGGAGTCGGACGGACCTCGCCGGCGTCCCCGAGGAGGCCCGCGAGAGCCAACTCGAATCGACCCAGGCGATCGAAACCAACCTCGGCCCGTCGGGCGGCACCGGCGACCGCTTCACGGCGGTCGGCACGTACACCCCGACGCTGCCGAACGTCAAGCCGACGACCGAGTCCCGCATCCCGAGCATCGCGGTCGGCGTCCCCGGCCTGCGGCTCGAGACGAAGCTCACGGCCGACCGCAAGAACGTCGTCATGTCCGCCAAGCCGGTCTTCACCGGCACCGCGACCGACATCGCCACGCCGAAGATCGACCTGCTGCCGAAGGGCGGCCGGTAAGCGACGACCCCTGTAAAAACCGAAGGCCGACCGGAGCAATCCGGTCGGCCTTTTTCGTGTCACTCGCGTCGGTTACTTGGCGGCCAGTTGGTCCTTCGCGGCTTGGACCACGGCCTCGACGGTGAAGCCGAACTTCTTGAGCAGGTCCTTGAGCGGGGCCGAAGCGCCGAAGGAGCGCATGGCGATGATTGCCCCCGTCGTCCCGGCGTACCGCTCCCAGCCGAAGGCGCTGGCCATCTCGACGCACACCCGCTTCGTCACCGCCGGGGGCAGGACGCTGTCGCGGTACGCCTTCGGCTGCTGCTCGAACAGTTCCCACGACGGCAGGCTGACGACGCGGGCCTTCACGCCCTCGGCCTTGAGCTTCTCGAAGGCCTCGACGCACAACGGGACTTCGCTGCCGGTGCCGATCAGAATGACCTCCGGGGTGCCGGGCACGGCGTCGGCCAGGACGTAGCCGCCCTTGAGCGTGCCGGCCGCCGGGGCGTACTTGGTCCGGTCCATCGTCGGCAGGGCTTGCCGGGACAGGGCCAGGATCACGGGGTGCTGCTTCGACGTGACGGCGATGCGGTAGGCCTCGACGACCTCGTTGGCGTCGGCCGGCCGCAGGACGATGAGTTCGGGGACTGCCCGCAGGTTGGCCAGTTGCTCGATCGGCTGGTGCGTCGGGCCGTCCTCGCCGACGCCGATCGAGTCGTGCGTGAAGACGTAGAACGGGGCGATTTCTTCGAGGGCGGCCAGGCGGATCGGCGTGCGGGCGTAGTCCGAGAAGATCAAGAAGCCGGCCGCGTACCCGCGCAGCTTCGACAGGACCAGGCCGTTGACGATGCCGCCCATCGCGTGCTCGCGGACGCCGAAGTTGATGTTCCGGCCGGCCGGCGACTTCGCCTGGAACTCGCCCGCCCCGTCGAACGAGAGCTTCGACTTGTTCGACTTGGCCAGGTCGGCGCTGCCCCCGACGAGCCAGGGGATGACCTTCGCCACGGCGTTCAGCACCTTGCCGGACGACTCACGCGACGCCAGCCCCTTGGGGTCGGCCGGGAACGTCGGCAGGCTCGCCTCCCAGCCCGCGGGCAGGTCTTGGGCCTCCATCGCGGTCAACTCGGCGGCCAGGGCGGGGAACTTCCCGGCGTACTCGGCGAACTTCGCTTTCCAGGCGGCGTGTGCGGCCGCGCCCCGCTTGCCGATGCCGGCGGCGAAATGCCCCAGAACCCCCTCGGGGACCAGGAACTTCGCGTCCTCCGGCCAGCCGTAGGCGTGCTTGCTCAGCTTGACCTCGGCCTCGCCCAGCGGTTCGCCGTGGGCGTCGGACGAGTTGGCCCGGTTCGGCGAGCCGAAGCCGATGATCGACTTGACGGCGATCAGGGTCGGCTTGCCGGTCGTCGCCTTGAAGGCCTCGAACGCGGCGGCCAACTGCGGCAGGTCGTTGGCGTCCGAGACGTGCTGGACGTTCCAACCGTAGGCCCGGAAGCGGGCCGGCACGTCCTCGGTAAAGGCGATGTCGGTGTGCCCGTCGATGGTCACGCTGTTGTCGTCGTAGATCCAGCACAGGTTGTCGAGCTTGAGGTGGGCCGCCAGCGACGCCGCCTCGGACGTGATCCCTTCCATCATGCACCCGTCGCCGCAGATGGCGTAGGTGCGGTTCTCGAACAGGTCGGCGTACCCCGGCTTGCCGTAGTGGGCCGCCTTCCACTTAGACGCAATGGCCATGCCGACGGCGTTCGCACAGCCCTGGCCGAGCGGCCCGGTCGTCGTCTCGATGCCGGCCGTGTAATGGGACTCGGGGTGACCGGGGGTGATGCTGTCGATCTGGCGGAAGCGCTTGATCTCGTCGACGGTGACGCCCTTGCGGCCCCCGGACTTCTGCACGCCGGCGAGGAACAGCAGCGAGTACAGGAGCATCGACGCGTGGCCGTTCGAGAGTACGAACCGGTCGCGGTTCGGCCAGGCGGCGTCGGCCGGGTCGTACCGGAGGACGCGGTTCCACAGGGCGTAGCCGACGGGGGCGAGGCCCATCGGTGCCCCGGGGTGGCCCGAGTTCGCGGCCTGGACGGCGTCGATCGAGAGGGTGCGGATCGCGTTGATACAGAGTTCGTCGAGGGCCGAAGCCTCGGCGGTGGGGGTCGGACTGGCAGCGGACATGACGGCTCTCGGCGGGGAAATCTTCGGGGATTGACTCGCGGATCATGATATGAATCGGCCCGCGCCGCCGGCCCGGCCGGGGCGAAAGTCCGCGGCCGCAGGGGCCGTTCGCGGCCGAACGGCGTGGGCGGCGACGGTTGTAGCGGTTCGGCGAGGCGGGGGGACTGGAAAACAAGGCACTTCACCACGCGACCGGTCGTTTTCCCCGGAGAATTGCGAGATATTACCACGAAGCTGAAGGAGTTTTGTTGACAACCCGTCGCAAAACGCCATATTTTCATGCTGTTCCGTTACCTCAACTCGAATGGGAGCGCACTCATCATGGCGAAGGACAAGGCCGAGAAGCCGGCGAAGGCCGAAAAGGCGACCGCGGTGAAGTCGATCACCAAGGGCCAATTCATCACCGAGATCGCCGAGACGACCGCCCTGAGCAAGGCGCAAGTGTCGAGCGTGTTCGACACGATGTCCGAGATCATCGTCAAGCAACTCAGCAAGAAAGGCCCCGGCGTCATCGCCATCCCCGGGCTGCTCAAGCTGAAGGCCCGCCGCGTCAGTGCGGTCAAGGGCGGCAAGTCGGTGCCGAACCGGTTCAAGCCGGGCGAGATGACCGTGACCAAGGACAAGCCGGCCCACACCAAGGTTTCCGTCCGCGCCCTCAAGGGCCTCAAGGAATCGCTCAAATAGGCTGCCGTCCCGTCGGACGCCCCCGAAGCGACCCGCCGGACTCGGCGGGTCGCTTCGTTTCGTCTGTCCACCGGTTGTAAGGGACGGTAACTTGGAGCGAATGACTTTGGTGCGGCGACCGCGGACCCTCGAAGAGATTCCCCAGGCATGACGGACGGGCAAGACAGTGCGACCGCCGGCGGCACGACGGCTCCGCAGTTGGAGATCGTCGCCGAACGCTTACGGACCCTCGAAAGCCAACTCGCCGCCCTGCAGAGCCGGGTGCCGCCGCCGGGGCCGGTGCCCGAAGGCTACGCGGCGTCCGGCGGGGTGTTCGGGGCCGCGGCCGGGTTGCTGCCCGCGTTCACGGCGGCCGGCGGCTTCTGGTCCCGGTTCGCCTTCCTCCGCGATTTGCGGCTCATCCTCGGCATGTACGTCGATTCCGGTTACCGAGTCAGCCGGACGACGCAACTCGCCGTCCCGGGCATCCTCGGGCTGATGGTGGCCGACTACTTCTTCTTCAACTGGCTGATGATTAGCATCTTCGTCGTCACGCCGGTTCTGGAGCGGGCGGTGTTAATTGTCCTCGCCGTCGCACTGTATCAAGTGTTGAGCCGCGAGGCGGCCCGGTACGGCGACGTGCTGGCCTACCTGACCCGCTACGGTCGCTGACCCTTCTCCGAGAAGCTCGCATGATCCGCCTGGGCGTCAACATCGACCACGTCGCCACGCTCCGCCAGGCCCGCCGGGCGAAGGAACCGGACCCGGTCGCCGCGGCCGTCCTCGCCGAACTCGGCGGGGCCGACAGCATCACCGTCCACCTGCGCGAAGACCGCCGGCACATCCAGGACCGCGACGTTTACTTGCTCCGCGAGACCGTCCGCACCCGGTTGAATCTCGAAATGGCCTGCTCGGACGAGATCATCGCCATCGCCTTGAAGGTGCTCCCGGACGAGATCACGCTGGTCCCCGAGAAGCGGCAGGAACTGACGACCGAGGGCGGCCTCGACATCGTCGCCCACGCCGACACGACCCGGTCCGCCGTCGAGCGGTTGAAGGCGGCCGGGCTGCACGTCAGCCTGTTCATCGACCCCGACCTGGCGCAACTCGACATGGCGAAGAAACTCCACGCCGATGCCGTCGAGTTCCAGACGGCGGCCTACAGCGAAGCAACGACGGCCGCGCAAGTCGCCGTCGAACTGGCGAAGTTGCGCACGGCGACGGCCCACGCGCTTCAACTCGGCCTGCACCCGCACCTGGGCCACGGGCTGAACTACCAGAACGTCAAGCCGATCGTCCGCATTCACGGCGTCGTCGAGCTGAACATCGGCCACAGCATCGTCAGCCGGGCCGTGTTCGCCGGTCTCGAACAGGCCGTCCGCGACATGAAACTGGCAATGAGCGAGCACTACCCGCACACGCGGGCGGCTCTGTAGTCCGTTACGGCACCTTCGCCGGGTCGATCTTGCCGGTCAACTCCCCGTAGACGTGCTTGACGTTGTCGCCGTTCTGCTTGGCCGGCTTGCCGGTCCAGGTCTCGTACCAGGCCATTTCGAGGCCGGCCGCGATCTCATCGTCGGTCTTCTTGGCGTCGATGCCCTTCTGCACGTTTTCGCGCAACTCGACGAAGTACCGCTTCTGCGACGCGATCAAGTCCTTGCCCGCGACCTTGCCGTGGCCGGGGGCGACGCGGGTCACGTCGAGTTTCGCCATGCCGTCGAGGGCGCGTACCCACGACGCCGAGTCGGCGTTGCCCATGAAGTTGAACGCCCCGTTGACGCAGGCGTCGCCGGTACACAGGAGCTTGTGCTTGGGCAGGTACGCGACCGCGTCGCCGGCGGTGTGGGCGTGGCCGAAGTGGCGGAACTCGACGCGCTGCGTGCCGTCGTCCAGGACGTAGTTATCGTCGAAGGTAATGTCGGCCTGTTTGAGCGTGTTGTCGCGGATGTCGGCCCGGTCCTTGCCGGCGATCTCCCAGTCCTTCGGGCCGGTCGTTTTGAGCAGCCGCGCGGCACTCGTGTGCGCGACGATCTGCGCCCCGGCCTTGGCCCAGACGCAGTTGCCGTAGGCGTGGTCGCCGTGGTGGTGCGTGTCCAGGACGTACTTGATCGGCAGCTTCGTTGTCTTGCGAATGTCCGCGATCACGTCGCCCGCCTCCTTGGGGAAGTTGGCGTCGATGACGACGACGTACTCCTTGAACACGACCCAGACGTTGTTGCTGCCGCCGAACGGCACGGTCATGTCCGTGGCACTGATCGACGAGTAGCGAAAGAAGACGCCGGGGGCGATCTCGGCCACGTCGTTGAACTTCATCGCCGGGATCGCCGGCTCGGCCTGCGGCTTGTCCTCCGTGGCGACGACGGCGAGCAGGAGGGCCGCGACCGTGACGGCGGCGAGCGCGAATCGTTTGAGCATGGGTCACCTCGGGAGCGGACGGGGTCGGCGTAGCGTACCCGCACGGCCGGCGAAAGGAACGGAAATTTTCGGCGTGCCGTCCGGGCGGCAGATGCGGTATCATCGTCGTCGATTCCACGATTCCCACGGCCGCCCCTGACCCGCCCTCGACCGGAGACGCCCCCTTGGCCACTGCGACCGCCACGACACCTTCGACGCCCGCCGTCGGGGAACCCGCCCCGACCGGCCACCCGATCGGCTTCTGGTTCATCTTCACCGGCGAACTCGCCGAGCGCGCCAGCTTCTACGGCATGAAGGCGGTCCTGCTGCTGTACCTCATCGAGGTCTTCGCCTACAAGCGGTCGGACGCGTCGAGCATCGTCCACCTCTACGTCGCCGCGTGCTACCTCACGCCGCTGATCGGCGGACTGCTCGCGGACCTGTTCCTGAACAAGTACTGGACGATCGTTGCGTTTGCAGTGCCCTATGTGATCGGGCAGTTCCTCGTCGGCCTGTCGAACGAGTACCTAATGTTCGGCGCGCTCGCCCTGCTCTCCTTCGGCAGCGGCGTCATCAAGCCGAACATCTCGACACTCATGGGCCTGACCTACGACCAACAGCGGCCCGGGCAGGTGGCGTTGCGCAACAAGGCGTTTACGTGGTTTTATGTGGCGATCAACATGGGTTCGTTCTTATCGACCCTGGTCTGCCCCTTCTTGCGCGACTATTTCGGCGGAGCGCTCGACCCTGTGACCAACAAGCGGGCTGACCCCCAAGCCGGCTACTTCGCCGCGTTCCTGTTCCCGGCGGTATTGATGAGTTGCGCGCTCGTCTGCTTCGCTCTGGGCAAGCGGTACTACGCCGTCGAGAAACTCGGCTACATGAAATGGGGCCAGCCGCCGGAACCGGAAAAAGAGACGCGGGCCGAGAGGATCAAAGTCGTCACGCAAATTACGGGGCTGTTCATTCTGGTCATGTTCTTCTGGGCCATCTTCGACCAACACGCCTCGACGTGGACACTCTTCGCCAACGACTACCTCGACTTAACCATCAGCGCACCGAATGTGACTCAGAACGCACCGTACGTCGATTTTTTCGGGCCTTGGGTCACTTACACCCTGGCACCCGACCAGATTCAGGCTGTGAACCCGCTCCTGATCGTGATCTTCGCGCCGCTCGTGAGCATCCTGTTCGCCCGCCTCGGCAAGGCCGGATATCCCGTCCGGGCGACCAACAAGATGATCCTCGGGTTCCTGATTACTTCGCTGGCAATGGGCATCCACGCCTATGCGGGTTACCTGGCCGTGCAACCGGACGGCACCGTCGCCAAGGTCACGGTGTGGTGGCAGGTGCTCGCCTACTTCGCCATCACGATTGCGGAAATCCTGATTTCGGTGACCGGTCTCGAACTCGCGTTCACGGCCGCTCCTCAGTCGATGAAAGGCTTCATCACGTCGTTGTGGTTGTTGATGGTCTTCATGGCCAACTTCTTTATCAACACGCCGATTTCCCGGCTCTACCCGAGTCAGGATGAGGGGCTGCACTTCGCCTCGCCGGTGTCCTACTTCGGGATGCTGAGCGTTGCGATGCTCGCCGTAACTCTCGCGTTCGTGTTCGTCGCGCAACACTTCAACCGCAACCAGTTGAAGGCGTAGTCATCGGCGAGCCACGGGCGTGAGCGACTGGAGGTGCAAAGACCTCCAGTCGCTCACGCCCTTGGCTCGCCGATGACTACGCCT
>JANYHV010000056.1 GCA_025362195.1 Fimbriiglobus sp.
GGCCGCCGGCAGCGGCAAGCTCGCAGAGACGATCCGCCGGCTGAGGGCGTGGCACGAGGGTGGGCCCGCCCCGGCCGAGGCCCCCGGGTCTCGACGGGCGGCACGGACGACCGGGTGCGTGCCGTCGGTGGTGCGCGACGAGGGGGAGGGGCTGTAGTGATGTTTGACAGGCGCTGCGCCTCCCGCCCGCCCGCCCGCCCGCCCGCCCGCTTGATGCCGGGCGGAGAAGCCCTCCGGGGCTGTGGCCCTGCGGCACCGGGGGTTGGGCTGTCCGGCGGGCGGGACGCCGGCCAGGAACACCGCGAAGCCCCCTCGGGCGGGGTGCGGGTCAACGGAGCGGGGGACTCCACGGCACTCAGGCCGCGTCGCGCCGCCAACCTGAACAAGGAGTGTGGCGGAGGCGGAGGGCCTCGCCGGCCTTGGCCGTAAGTCGTGAGGTCGTCTTTTCGGGGATTCGGAGTTGGCGGGGTCGGGCCACGCCATCAGCCGGCCTCGACGCGCCCGTGGCCGACGGCCCCGAACCTCTGGCCACACAACACGGGAAGATTGACAGGCCACACCATCACGGCTACCATCATCCGACAGTCTGACCTACACCGCGGAGTCGAACCATGTCTGCGATCTCTGCCCTTGCCGCCGTTCTGCTCGTCGCCGTCCAGCCCCCGTTCCCGCCGAAGCAGGCTCTGCCCGACGACATGCCTGCCGACAAGCCGCCCGCCGCCCCGGCCGCGGGCGGGCCGGGGCGGCGGGCGGTCGGCACCCCGTCGACCGTCGAACAGATGCGGCGGGAACAGAAGTCTCTGCTCGACCAGTTGGAGTTCGTGACGAAACAGCGACTGCTGGCTGGTGCGTTTGGTGAAGCGGTCATCATCGCGTCGACGGCGGACGCCGAGCGGCGGGCCCGCGTCGGCCTGGCCCTGGCCAAGTCGGACCCGGAGAGGGCCGAGGAGCTGCTGGTCATCGTCGGCTCCCTGCTCGACCTCGAGCGATACCTCCTCGGGGGGTCGGCCGGGATGTTTTGCGAAGAGACTTACTTCTCTGCGCGATTTCAACGCCTGGCGTGGCAGGTCCGCCTGATGGAGTCGGTCGGGGCTGACCCCGGCGTCCTCCGCCGGCTCCGGGACGACCAACTCGCCACGGCGACAGCAGCCGCGAAGAGGCTCGTCAACGGCCGGGACGGGGGGACGCTGACCGACCACCAGGCGACCGTCTAGTCGTTAGCCAGGTACGGCGCGTGTGCGGCGGACGCGGCGGCCCCGGCGGACCGCCCCGCCGCCCACGCCCGCAACGTCGCGTCCTTGAAAGACTGGGAGCAGTACGCCGCGGTGCGGGTCGAGGCGGCGATTGGAAGACGGTCCGACCTCCACGCCGCGACGTACTGGCGGGCCGAGGCCGAGCTGCGCGAGCTGGAGGCGACCGGGAAAGCGGACCCGGCCCGCGTGACGGCCCTCCGGCAGGGGGTTCGGGAGGCCGCCAAGAAGTATGTCGACGCGGCGTCGGCCCGGCGGGCCGGGGGCCTGTTCCAGGAAGCTGACGTGTTCGCCTTCGGGGCCTACCAGGCCCGCCTCCTCCAGGCGGAACTCGCGCTCGCGGCGGGTGCCGAGGAGCGCCGCGCGGTCCTGAAGCGGAGCGTGGTTGAGGCGGCGGACGCCGAGGAGTACTTCGAGCAGCGGGGGAAGTCCGGGATGAACCGCCGCGAGCAGACCCTGCGGGCCGCCTGCGACCGAGTCGAGGCCGAGATTCAGCTCCTCACCGCGAAGTAGCCTCCGGCGGCCCGGCGGCCCGGCCGTGTGACGCCGGACTCAGGCTCCGCACGCCGCCGCCCGGCCCGCCGGCCGCCGGGCCGCCGGACGGTTGCCGCCGGAGCCACGCGACCGACGGCACGTCGATCGGGGGCCGCGTGGACAGGTGAACGATGGCGAGAACCTCCGTGTTGGCGACGAGGCCGCACCCGCACGCCGCCCAAAGCGCCCACGGCCCCTACCCGAGGCACAGCACCCCGGAGAACGCCGGAACAGCGCGAGGCCGTACAGCTTAGTACTACAGCGCTGGTTCTCGTGGCCTACTCCGTCGCCTGGTGGTGACTACAACTCCGGCGGGTACATTCCCCGTCGGGGGATCGCATGGACGCCCAGGAACTCCGCTCGCTCCGCCCGCAACTGGACCTCTTCCTCGACCGCTACGCCCTCCTCTTCGGCCGGCCGGAGGCCCAGGGCCACGCCCGCCGGTTCGTCCAAGGACTCCTCCTCGGCGGCGAACGCCGGAGCGTGGAGAACATCGCCGAGGCCGTCGACGGCTGCGTCGTGCGGTCGCTCCAGCAGTTCATCTCGGCCTCCCCGCGGGACGCTGCCGCCGTGCTGGACGAGTTGCGCCGTCAGGTGACGACCGAGTGGGGCGACCCGGACGCCGTCCTGACCGTCGACGAGACCGGGTTCCCCAAGAAGGGCGTCAAGTCGGCCGGGGTCAAGCGGCAGTACTCCGGCACCCTCGGCCGGACCGAGAACTGCCAGGTCGGCGTGTTCCTGGGCTACCACGCCGCGAAAGGCCACGCCCTGCCCGACCGCCGACTGTTCCTGCCCGCCGAGTGGGCGGCCGACGCGCCCCGCCGGGCCGAGGCCGGCGTCCCCGAGGCGGTCGTCTTCCGGACCAAGCCGGAGTTGGCCCTGGCGATGGCGGCCGACGCGGCGGCCGCCGGGCTGCCGTTCCGGTGGGTGGCGGGCGACGGCGTGTACGGCGACAGCCCGACCTTCTGCCGGGGCGTCCGGGCGCTGGGCCGGTGGTACGTCCTCGACTCGTCGGCCGACGCCCGCGTGTGGACGGCCGAGCCGGAACTGGTGCCGCCCGGCCGCAAGCCGGCCCGGGGCCGCCCGACGACTGTGACCCGCGTGAAGACGAAGCCGGCCCGCGTGGACGAGGTCGTCGCGGGCCTGCCGGCGTCGGCGTGGCGGCAGGTGGCGGTGGCCGAGGGGAGCCAGGGGCCGCTCGTCTGCGACTACGCCGAGCTGGCCGTGTGGTTCATCGAGGAGGGGCTGCCGGGCGTCCCGGAGCGGCTGCTGGTGCGGCGGTCGATCGGACAGGAGGCGGAGTTGAAGTACCACCGGACGAACGCCCCGGCGTCGGTGCCCCTGCCCGTGTTGGCCGCCGTGCGGTCGAAGCGCTGGTCGATCGAGCAGGACTTCCAGAACGCCAAGGGCGAGTGCGGGCTGGACGAGTACGAGACGCGGGGGTGGGCGGGCTGGCACCACCACACGGCGCTGTCGGTCCTGGCGCTGTGGTTCCTGGCCCGCCAGCGGGACCGGTCGGGGGGGAAAAACCCCAGGGCTCACCGTCCCCGAGGTGCGCGCGGTCCTCGTCCACCTGCTCGACCGGCGGTCGTGGGGTGAGTCCGAGATCGTCGCCTGGTCGGCGTGGCGGAGGGAGCGGAACCGCCGGGCGAAGGAGAGTCATGCGAAACCCCGGGCCGACCAAGCCATGCAGAGTAGGCCACGAGAACCAGCGCTGTAGTACTAAGTTCTGGGGCAGTGGGTGGCCGGGGGACGGCCGAACTTCCGCAGGCTCGTGCCGAGGCAGAGTGCCTCGGACGCGAGCAGCACGGCCAAGGCCGGCCCGGCGGCGCGGAGCGTCTCGCGCTCCAGCACGGCGGCGGCCCCGAGGACGAACAGGTAGAACGCCACGTCCGCCGCGCTGTCCAGGCGGCGCAGCCAGAGGCGCGCCACCCCGAGCCGCCGGGCCAGCACGCCGTCGTAGTAGTCGGTGAGCAGCCCGCCGAGCAGGACGCCGGCGAAGACCTCGCGGGGCAGGCCGCGGTGCGCGGCCCAGAGGGCCAGCGGCCCGAGGGCGACCCGCGCGAGCGTCAGCGTTAGGGGGATTGCGATCACGGCTTGCCCTGGGCGATGCCAACGCGGCGGCGGCGGTGCGCCCGGCCGACTGGCCCACGCCGCCCGGCATCGTCGCCGGCCCGCGGGGCGGACACAAGCAAAAACGAACGCCGCCGTCAGGACCACCCGCGGCCGCGGCCGCGGTGGTCAGTTGTGGACGAAGAGCGGCCGGTCGATGTGCAGCACCCGGTCGGCCTTCCGCAGCAGCTCCTCGAAGAACGTGCCGTCGCCGGCGTGGCCGTGGTCGGAGAACGGGGTCGTCTTCACCAGCCCCGCGCGGGCCACCCAGCAGCCGAGGTCGATCTCCCCCTTGCGCGGGGCTGACCGCACGGCCGCCCACCGGGCGTAGCTGTGGACCACGTCGCAGTAGACCAGGTCGGCCGGGGCCGTCGTGAGCAGGTGCAGCATCCACTCGAAGTAGACCGGGGCGTAGTAGTTGTCGCCGTTGGTCAGCCCGATGTAGTCGCCCGCGCAGGCGTCGATGCCCAGTTCCCGCCAGGGGTGGCCGTAGCTCCCCCGCCTCTCCGGCGTCTCGACGAGCCGCACCCGCGGGTCGCCGACCTTCGCCACGACCTCGCGGGCGAGCGGCCCCGGCCCGTCGTGGACGACGACTGCCTCCCAGTGCGGGTACGTCTGCGCCTTGAGGCTGTAGAGCAGACAGGCGAGTTCGTCCCCCTGGTCGTAGGTGGCGACGGCCAGCGACACCGTCGGCCGGCCGGCGACCGGCAGCGGCGTCCAGCCGCGGATGTCACGGGCCATCGGCAAGGCCCCCGTGCCGCCGTGCGGCCTCGGCAACCCGCCAGAGCCGCGGCCGACCCCCTGCAACAGACCCCTCTACCTCGACGGTGAGCGCGACCCGCGTGAGAGACAGCGCCCGTTCCCACTCGGCCAGCGCATCGCTTTCGCGGCCGGCGGCGTAGAGGGCCTCGCCGTGCCGGTCGGCCAGGCGGGCGGAGTCCGGGAAGTGCCGGCACGCGGCGGCCAGGAGGCCGGCCGCCGGTGCGGCGTCGAGGTCGAGGCGGGCGGCGACGGCCTCGCCGAACGCGGCCGCGGCGTAGGGCCGCTCGTCGGCGTGCAACTCGGCGGCGAACTCGCCGAGCCACCCGGCCAGAGCCTCGGCGACGGCCTCGGGCGCGGCGTACTGCACGGCCGCCAGCGCCGCAACGTAACTCGCGGGCTGGTTACGGCGGGCGCGACCTGCGAGCGCCGCGGCCTCGTCGGTTCCGGCGAGCCGCAGGATCGCGTCCCACGCCGGGGCGTAGGCCGGGTTGGCGGCGGCGGCGCGGTCGAGCAGCGCGCGGGCGGCCGCCGGGTCGCGCAGGCCGACGTGGGCGCGGGCCGCCTCCACGAGCGTCGTCGGGCTGACGGGGCGGGCCAGTCGCGCCGGCTCGAGCGCGACCGCCGCGTCGGCGACCCGCCCGAGGTCGTTCAGGACGCGGCCGAGCTCGCGACGCGCCGCCAAGAAGTCGGGGTACTCCGCGACCAGCCGGCCGAGGGCCGCGACAGACCCGTCGTCCGGAGGCCCCAGCGCGGCCAGACCCAGTGCCGCCTCGGGGGGGCCGGGCCGTAGGCAATAGTACCGGCCCTCGGCGGTCGAGGCCGCGACCAGTTCGCCCGGCAGCGGCGGGCAACGCGCCGGGCCGGGGAGCAGCCGCCGGTACGCCGCCAGACGCTCGCCCGCGGGGTCGGCCCCGTCGCCGGCGGCGACGTGGGCGTGCGCGGCGGCGCGGACCGCCAGCCGCAGCGCCGGGTCGTCCACCAGGGCGTCCAGGTGACTCGTCATCTCGGCCGGCGTACGGAACAGCAGGCCGGTCCGCCCGTGCTCGACGGCGCGGCGGTACGGCCCGGCGTCGGCGTACACCCCCGGCACCCCGCGCGCGGCCAGCTCCCGGAACTTCAGGTCAGTGCGTCCGCGGTTGAACGGGCTGGGCAGGAGCGGGACCACGGCCGCGTCGAGCGTACCCAGGAATCGCTCGTACTCGGCCAGCGCGCCGCGCAACTGGAAGCGGTAGCGGTCGGCCGGCAGGCGGACGTAGTGCCGCGCCATCTCGTCGGACATGACCGCCAGTCGGACGCCGTCGCGGCCCGACGCCCACCGCTGGAGGGCCGGCGCGACGGACAGCCAGTCCGCCAGGTGGGTCGCCGACCCGGCCCAGCCGACCGTGAGCGGGCCGGCCCCGCGCGGCGGGGGCAGCGGCGGCACTTCGCCGAGGTCGTTCGGGAAGACGAACACCGCGCGGGCCTGCGGCGACCAGCGTGCCGCCAGTTCGTCGGTACTCGTCTGCACCGCGTCCGCCGCGGCCACGAGCTGCCAGAACTGGTCGTGTACGGTGCGGTCGAGCCAGGCGGCCGACGCGTCGGTCCACGGCTGGAGGTCGAAGTAGTCGTCACTGGCCTCGAACACCGTGACCCGGCCGCGGTCTCGCCGCCGGCGGGCGACCGGCGGCAGGTCCGGGTGTATCCCGTGCAGCACGAGCACATCCGCCTCTTCGACGAGCCACGGCACCAAGCGGTGGCGCGGGTCGCAATCGACTACCGTGACGCCGGGCAGCCGCGCCAGCGCGCGACCGGGGCAGCGGACGCGGTAGTGCGCGTGCCCGCCGTCGTCGGCCTCGGCGATCTGGGCGATCAGCAGCGGCTCAGGCATCGGACGGCGGCTCCAAGGGGTAGCCGTGATTGTACTTGACCGTCGCGCGAAGTCTTGCTCTTATCCCCGCCATCGCACCGTCCCGACCCCCGGAGTCCGCCCGTGTTCCACCGCCTCCGCGCCCAGGTCCGGCAGTTGGCCGACCACTTCAGCGACAAGCCCGTCGAACCCGTGTCGGCACGCCCCTCCCTGAGCGGACTGGAGCAGCGCGACCTGATGGCCTCCTTGGTCCCCGGCAACCTGCTCAACGTCTGGTACGACGGGGCGTACGCCGAGGCGACGCCGGACGTGCCGGCGGCCACGGTGGGGGTCAGTCAGATCGACCCGACGACCGGGGTGGAGCAAACGCTCGCCAAGCTCCCGGTCGGCGCGGCGGTCGAGGCGGGCCTGGCGGACGGGGTGAACGGCGTGACCGCCTCCGGCGGTGCCGTGTTCTTCGCCACCAGTCGGGCCGGCGGCTACGCCTGGGGCGGGAACACGCCGGCCCGCGACGACTCCAGCTCGATCGTCCGCGTCGAACCGGCGACCGGCAAGGCGACCACGCTGGCGACCTTCGGGCGCGAGTCCCGCGGGCTAACCACCGCGCCCGACGGCTCGCTCGTCAACGTCTGGTACGACGGCGAATACACCCCCAACAGCCTGTACGGGCCGGCCTCGGCCGCGGTCGGCGTGAGCCGCGTCGATCTCGTCACCGGGGCCGAGACGGTCCTCTACCGCGGGCCGGCCGACGTGACGGGCTGGACGAACCCGATGGCCGCCACCGTCCGCGGCGCGGCGGTGGTCGGCGGAGGCGTGTTCTACACCACCACCCGTTCGGGCCGGCCCGGCTGGCCGGGACAGGCCCCGACCGACGACCGGAGTACGATCGTGCGGGTCGATTTGGCGACCGGCAAGGCGACCACGCTGGCGACGTTCGGCCGCGAGTCCCGTGGGCTGGCGGCCGGCGCGGACGGGTCGCTCGTGAACGCCTGGTACGACGGCGAGTACACCTCCAACAGCCTGTACGGGCCGGAGTCCGCCACCGTCGGCGTGAGCCGCGTCGATCCCGCGACCGGCGCGGAGACGGTGCTGTCCTCCCAGCCGCCGACGGCCTGGGCGTACGGGTTCGTCTTGAACGCCGTCGCCGCGGTCGGCGGGGCGGTCGTCGTCGCCGAGAGCCGCCCCGGCTCCAGCGGCGTGCCGTTCTTCCACGCCCCGCAGGACGACGCGACCACGCTCTGGAGGGTCGGCGGCGGCCCGTCCGACCTCTTGGCTTCCTTCCCACGGGAGTCGCGCGGGCTGGCGACCGTAACCGCCGCCGCCGCGACACCGCCCGTTGTGCCGCCCGTGACTCCGCCCGCCCCGCCGAAGCCGCCGACGCCGGCACCGACTTCCGCCGCCACCGTCACGCGGGTCTACCCCGTGTCGGCGACGGAGGGGGCGAAGTTCGCGGCCACCCTCGCGGCCGTGAAACTGCCGCCCGGCCCGGCGTACCGCGTGACCGTTTTCTGGGGCGACGGCCGCACCGCCGCCGGCACCCTGACCTCCACCGGCGCGGGCGCGTCCACCGTCAGCGCCGCGCACACCTACGACACGCCGGGGTCGTACGCCGTGACGGTGCGGGTGACGGCCGACGCGCGGACGGTGCTGTCGATCGACGCGAAGGCGACCGTCGCCGACGCCCGGTTCTACGCCGGCCGCGTGGCCCAGCGGGTGAACGCCGGGGTCGCCTTCGACGGTGTCGTGGCCACCGTCACCGACTTCAACCGGGCCGGCGGCCGCGCGACCGACTACACCGCGACCATCGACTGGGGCGACGGGCGGACCTCGGCCGGGCGGGTGCGGCAGGCGGCCCCCGGCAAGTTCGAGGTGCTCGGCGGGGCCACGTTCGCCGCGGCCGGCCGGCGGACGGTGACGGTGACGATCCGGTCGAACGGCGGCGGCACCGCGACGGCGGTGTCGATCTTCGTCATCGACCCGCTGGCCCGCCGGTAGCGCCAGTGCCGGCCGACGGGTGGCGGGTCACACGGTGGACGCAGTGACGCGCCACGGAATCCCCCGCCGCTCGCACTCGGCTCGGAGCGACCGGGCGAGGCGGTCCGCCCCGCGCACCTTGTCCGCATCGAACCACAGGACACCGCCGTCCCGCCGGTGGAGAGTCAGGAGGCTGCTGCTCGCGGCGGGTGCTAGCGCGCCGAGACCTTTGACGAGCCGGACGGTCGTCACCCCCTCGCGGGCCTCCGTCACGTCCGCCCAGCGGAAGACGTTCATCCGGCCGCCGCGGACCTCCACGACTCCCTCCCCGAAGAGCAATAGCCGGGTCGATGCGATCGACCGGACGTAGATGAGCAGGCCCACCGCGGCGGCGGCGGCGACCGCCCCGATCGCGGCGACGCCCCACCGCTCCGCCGCCGGGTTCGCCGCCCCGCTCGTGTCGCACCAGCCGGCGGCGTACCTCACGGCGGCGCGTGAGCCCACGCCGAACAGGGCGAGACCGAAGGTCGCGGCGAACGCCAGCCGCGCCCTCCGGGGCTGGAACGTCTCGACAAGTGGCCCGAGCGATTCCACGGCTTCGGCCGGGGCGATCTCCGAGTCGTTCGGCCCGAGTTCGTCATCGCTCATGGGATTGCTCCGGTTGGGGCGGGGCGGGCTTGGACGCCTGACTCAGACAAGGCTTACCGGCAGGTGAGGAACTTGTCCGGGTCGGGACGCGGCTGCTACGCGCGACGGTCAAGAAGGGGTAACTTAGCAATCCCAGGAAGCTTTGGGGTACGCCCCCGCCCGAGACCCCGTAAGCAGACGGCAGCCGGCAGCGCGGGAAGTAGAGCGTGCCGAACAGCCAGTCCCAGGCGACGAGCACCCCCGCGAAGTTCTTGTCGATCGCCTCCGGCTCGGAGCTGTGGTGCCAGTGGTGGTACGCCGGGCTGACGACCACGTACCGCAGCGGCCCCCAGGACCACGGCACGTCCGCGTGAGTCACCACGACGAACGCGACGACCACCGGGATCATGCAGACCACCGCCTGCGGGGCGAACCCGAGCAGCACCAGCGGCACCGCCTGGAACACCCGCGACACCGCGTCGTTCACCGGGTGGAACCGCATCGACGACAGCCAGTCGAGGTGCGGGCTGCTGTGGTGGACGGCGTGGAACGGCCAGAGCCGGGTGGTGTGGAACAGCCGGTGCGTCCAGTAGAACATCAGGTCCGCTAGTACGAGTGCTTCGACCGCCTGGAGCCACAGCGGCTGCCGGCCGACCGGCCCCCAGCCGTCCGCGGAGAGCGGGTCGAGGTCGCGGCCGCCGAGCCGCATCAGCCCGGCCACGACGGCGGTCACCGCGGCGTAGGTGAACGCCTTGCCGACGAGGGGCACGAGCGCCCAGAAGAGCAGGTCCGTCCCCACGCCAGTGCGCGGGGCGGTTCGGCGTCGGCCCCGCCACAGCCGCTCGGCCGGCCAGAGGGCCGCGGCGAACAGCAGGAAGCTCACCCCCGCGGTCAACGGGGTCGGCCGCATGGCCCATGCTGTCAGTTGCGTCCAGATCGCTTCCACGGGCGGTCTCCATGGCGTCATTGGGGGGGGCGAGGTCGGCCGTCGGGTGCCGCCGGCGGCTCCAGGCGGAGGGAGCGGAGTTGCAGCCCGGTGATCAGGGTGCAGGCGGCCATGAGGCCGGCGTAAACCAGGGGGGCCAAAGCCGGGGCCGCCCCCATGCCGACCGCGGCGGCCGCCCAGGCCAGGCCGAGCAGGTACTGCCGGCCGGCGAACAGGCTGCCCATGACCACGAACGCCAGGGCGTTCAGCCCGGCGACTCCGACGTACCCCAGCCCGAAGCCGCGGGCCAGGTCGCCGCCGCAGGCCAGGCGGTGGGCGAGGAACACCGCCACGCAGGCGGCCGCGTGGCCGGCCCAGATCGACCAGAGGAGGAAGTGGGCCGGGCGGTGCTGCCCCCCGCCGGCCAGCCGGTCGCGGACCAGCATGGCGAACAGCGGCGCATAGGACGCCAGCAGCGCCGCCCAGACCCACCCCTCGGCCGCCCCGGCCCGCAGCAGCCCGTACACGGCCGCGTTGGTGGCGAGGGTGAACCCGGCCGTGCCGAAGAGGCCGGGGGCGAACGCCCGGAAGTCGGCCGCGCCCCGCGCCTGCCGCACCGCGTGGGCGATGCGGCCGAGCGGCCCGAGCGGCAGGGCAAGGGTGGCGCGCCCCTGCCGGTACCGTTCGAGGTCGTCGGCCAGGTCTGCGGCGGAGCCGTACCGGGCGGCAGGGTCGCGGGCCAGGCACCTGCGGCAGACCGCGTCGAGGTCCGGGCCGACCCGCGGGTTCAGCCGGGCCGGAGGCACCGGCGACGACGCCCGGACGAGGTCGAGCGCCGCGGCCAGGGTCGACGCGGCGTGGGGCGGCCCGCCGGTCAGCAGCTCGTACAGCACGGCCCCGAGGCCGTACACGTCGGTCGCCACCGTGACCTCGCCGGTCAACTGCTCCGGGGCCATGTACGCCGGCGTCCCCGCCGCGTCCGCCTCCGGGCCGCCCGCCAGGGGGACCGCCAGCCCGAAGTCGGCGACGCGGGGCTGGCCGAACTCGTCGAAGAGGAGGTTGGCCGGCTTCAGGTCGCGGTGCAGGACGCCGCGGCGGTGCGCGAAGTGGACCGCCCGCGCCACGCGCTCGACCACCTCCGCGGCCCGCTCGGGGTGCGGGGGGAACTCCGGCACCCGCGCGGCGAGGGTGCCGCCTGGGAACCACTCCATGCTAAAGTAGGCAGGACCGTCCCCCCGCGAGACCTCCAGGATGCGGGCGACGTGCGGGTGGTCGAGCCGGGCCATCGCCTCCGCCTCCGCCCGGAAGCGGGCGCGGTCCCCGGCCCCGGCCCGCAGCAAGAGCTTGACGGCCACCTCCCGCGGCAGGCTGCGCTGGCGGGCGCGGTAGACGGTGCCCATGTTCCCGCCAACCTTTTCGAGCAGCTCGTAGTCGCCGACGAACCGCCCGTCGCCGCGCAGGTCCGGCTCGCGGGCGGTACCGCGGAAGGCCCGCAGCGCGACTGCGACGCCGTCCGCCTCGCCCAGGAAGTCGAGCAGGTCACCGGCCTGCACCGGGTGCCGGCCCAGCCACTCGGCGGTCTCGAGGGGCCGGCCGGCGTCCCGCGCGGCCAAGTACTCGGCCACCGCCGCGGCCGCGGGGTCGTCCTCGGCGTCGGTGAACGTCTCGGTGGTCACGCCTCGCCCCCTGTCGCGGTGAGCAGTTCGCGCAGCCGGCGCTTGCCGCGGAAGACCAGCCCCGCGGCCCCCTTCTCGGTCCGCCCTAGCCGCGCGGCGACCTCCGCGAGGGGCAGTTCGAGGATATAATGCGCGATCACGGCGTCCCGCTCGGCCTCGGGCAGCCGCCCCACCGCGTCGGCCAGTTGCAGCAGGCGCTCTTGTTGGAGCGCCAACGTCGCCGGGCCGGGCTGCGACGAGGCGACGTACGCGGCCATCGGGGTGTCGCCGTCGGCCGAGGCGTCGCACACCGTCTGCTCCCGCCGCGGGTCGCGCTTGGCGGCCCCGTGTTCGCGGACGAGGTCCACCAGCACGTTGCCGACGATCACCTGCAGCCAGCGGACGAACTCTGCCTCCGACCCCCCGCGGAGCTGGCAGACGCCCTTCACCGCCCGCGCGAGGGTCTCCTGGACCACGTCGGACGAGTCGAACCGCGCCCGGTACAGCCGGCCGAGCTGCAACTGCCGGACGTGCAGGCACAACAGCGGCCGGTAGCGTTCGAGCGGCCAGTCGGGGGGCGTCATCGGCCAGGCTCCGGGGGCGCGCGGGGTCGGCCACGCCCGCTAGTTGGTACGACGGAATCGGCCGGCGGGCGACGCGGGGAAACTGGCGGAATTGCTCGATCTACTTCGGCGGCCCGCCGGCCGGCACCACGGCGGGGGCCAGCACCCGCCGCACGCTGCTCGTCTCCTGGAGCAGGTCGTGGCGGCCGAGCTTCTCCTTGCCGTTGCGGGTGAGCACGGCCCGCAAGGCGTTCTGGGCCGGGTTGGCGACCTCGATCCCGCGGCCTTGCATCACGGCCGTGGCGTACCCGACCGTCCCGTCGCCGAACCCGAGCCACACCGTCTGGTCGATGAACCCGCCCGTCGCCTCGAACCCGACGTGGTCCTCGGCGGTCACGGCCAGGTCGTGCGGCTTGGTCCACGGCACCGGCCGGCCGGCCTCGGCCACGAGCGCCGTGTCGGCCAGCCCGTCGGGGAAATCGGTGAGCGGCACCCCGACCGGCGAGTCGAAGGCGGTGCCGCGGCCGACGAACACCTGGAACGGCGTCAGCGGCCGCGTCGGCTCGTTCTCCAGCGAGCGGAACACCGCCGGCATCCGGGCGGCCAGGGCGAGGTTGTGCGGGCTGTCCCACGCCTCGCCCTGGCGGAACTCGGCGTGCAGCTTCGCGGCGTCGGCCCCGAGGTGCGGCAGGATCGCCACCCGCCAGCTCAACAGCGGCGTGCCGGCGGCGCTGCGGGTCGCCGCCGGCGGGAACCGGCCGTGGGCCTTGGCGTAGGCCAGCAGCGCCGCCGTGACCGCCCGCAGGTTCGGCTGGTCGGTGACCGGCTTGTCTTGCAGGTGCATCGTCTCGGCCCCGACGACCGCGTTCTCGACGACAAACGGG
>JANYHV010000090.1 GCA_025362195.1 Fimbriiglobus sp.
GCGGCGTGGTTCGGGGCGATCGCGTACCGCACGTTCGCCGTGGACCGCAAGGTCGCGGCGTACTTCCCCGACCCGGCCGCGTTCGAGCGGTTCTCGGTCCACTTGGCCCACAAGATGCGCTACCCCGTCTGGGTCGGCATCCTGACGTGCGCCGCGTCCGGGTCGGTCCTGATGGGCTTGAAGTGGCACCCGGCGGGCGGCGTCTGGCTCGGCCTGATGGCCGCGAAGGTCGTCGTCTGGCTCCTGGCGTGCGGCCTGTTCTGCTACGTCTCCTACGTCTTTTGGCCGGCCCGGTGCTTCGCGTCCCCGGCCGAGTTCGCCGGCTTCCGCCGCCAGAACTTCACCCTGTCCGTCGGCATGGTCGCCCTGGCCGCCCTCGGCTTCGCCCTCGGCCAAACGTGCCGCCTGGCGTGGGCCACGGGGTGACGGCGCCCGGCGAGAATCCTGGGCCTTAACGAGTTGACTGAAACTGTGACCCCCGGAGCCGAAGGATGCCCACGATCAAGACCTTCACGCCACCGCCGATCACTTTCCCGGAGCGGCTGGAGGCAGGCGCGATCTTGCTCGTCGTCGCCGCGCTGATCTTCGGGGTCGGGTGGGTGCTGCTTAACGCGATCGGCAAGAAGTCACCGGCGCGGCGTCGGCACGGGAAATTCGTGCTGGCCTGGGTGCTCGCCGGTTGGCTCGTCGGGGCCGCCGTCGGCGTCAGTCTGCTCGACGGCAGTCGCTACGTCCGGGGCGAAGCCGACGCGGGACTGGCCGGGTTCGGGCTACTCGTCGGCTGGGCCGTCGGCACGGTCCACGGCGGCCTCGTGCTGGCGCTCCGGCCCCGCGAGCCGGCATGATCGAGTTCGTCGTCAACGGACGAGTCCCTGAAGCCGGCCGAACGTGGTAAACTATCGTCGAACACATTCGCCCCGAGGAGTGCGTCATGGTCCGTTCGCTGGAAGAGTTTGGCATCGACCGGCTTGCGGTCGAGGACCGACTCGAACTCATCGGCCTGATCTGGGACAGCGTCGCCGCGGAGCAAGTCCCGACGCCGATTCCGGACTGGCACCGGCAGGAGTTGGACCGCCGAATCGCGGCCGCCGACGCCGATCCGCACGCCGGCATCCCGTGGGACGTGGTGCGGGCGCGGCTGTTGGGGGCGTCGTGAGCGTACCCGTCGTCGTCCGACCGGAAGCCGAGTCGGACCTCGAATCGGTGCGGCTTTGGTACTCACGCCAAAGAGACGTACTTGGCGACAAGTTTGCTCACCGCGTTGCCGCGTCCATCGACCGAATCGGGCAATCGCCGGAGTTGTACGGCGAAGTCGCTCCCGGCGTGAGAGGTGCCCCCGTGCGTCGTCACGCTCACGTCGTGTACTACCGGGTGTTCCCGGACCGCGTCGAAGTAATCGCAATCTTGCACGGCACGCGCGATCCGAACGGTTGGCAATCCCGTTCGTGACCGGTGCCGTCGCGCGATCGGGGCGACGATGCGGGCCGCCGACGCGACTCCACGCGGCGAAATTCTCCGTCAACCTTGGGGGGCTTACTCATGGCGACCTGGGACGATTTCAAGGCCGACATTAAAGTCAGCGAGGGCGTCATCCCGCACATGTACCTTGACACGGTCGGCGCGGTCACGGTCGGCGTCGGCAACATGATGGCGAGTGCGGCCGAGGCGCAGAAACTCGCCTTCGTGGACCGGACGACGGTGAAAGCGGCCTCGAAGGAAGAAATCACTGCCGACTTCGACTTGGTCAAGAAACAGATGAAAGGGCTAAACGCCACCGCGTACAAAGAGTTCACGAAACTCAACCTGCCGACGAGTGCCATCGACGCACTTCTAGACGCCCGAATCGCCGGGTTCAAAAAAGAACTGAAGGGGAAGTTCTCCAAGTTCGACACGTACCCGTTGACCGTCCAATTCGCGCTGACCGACATGGCCTTCAACCTGGGCACCGAGGGCCTGGTGACGAAGTTCCCGAGCTTCAAGAAAGCCGTCGAAGCCGAGGACTGGGCCAAAGCCGCGACGGAGTCCGACCGGCCGCAAGTCTCCGCGACGCGCAACGCGACCGTCAAGGACTGGCTGACCGAAGCGGAGAAAGCCAAACCGAAGCCGCTACCGAAACCGAAGTAACCGGCGTCGCCCCGGCGAGCCAGGAGCGTGAGCGACTGGAGTTCGAGATACGTCCAGTTACTGACGCGAAGACCTCCAGTCGCTCACGCTCCTGGCTCGCCGGGGCGATGTCGTTCGGCGTTAAATCGTCAGGCACTGCGACGACGCCTTGACCTGCGTCACCTGGGCGGCCGTCAACCCCGGCGTCTTCGTGCGGTTGACATCGACGGGGTGCATCAGGTTGTTCGGGTCGGTGATGTGGACCGGCGCGAAGCTCGGGGTCAGCAGCACGTGGCAGACTTCGTGCGCGGTGCAGAACTTACTCCCGGCCTTGGCCACGATGCAGGCGGGGCGGTCCTTCAAGTGCCCGCCGCAGCCGTTGATGCTCTCGGAGAAGCGGTCCACGAAGAACACCGCGATGTCCGTCGCCGGGACGCGGCCGCCCAACTGCAAGAGTTCCGCGAACTCGCCCGTGGTCACCTTCCAGGTGCAGGACCCGTCGATCTGCTCCAGGCTCTTGGCCTTCGCCGGGTCCAGCAGCAGGCTCATGCCGCTGGCGAACTCGACCTTGATGCCGAACTGCGCGTAGACGACTTGCGTGTTGGCCAGGATGGTGTTGAACGGGATGTCCGTGAGGCTGATGCTGCGGAAGTGCAGGCGGATCTTGTGCGTGAACGCCTTGTCGGGGTTCGGCATGCCCAGGGCGGCCCGCGTCAACGGGCCGACGATCCCGTCGGGCGTCAACCCCTCCCGGGTCTGGAACGCCTTGACCGCTTTCTGCGTGAGCGGGCCGAAGATCGAATCGACAATGAGGTTCGGGCTGGGGAACAGTTGCCGGTTCAGCTCGCGCTGCAACGTGCCGACTTCTGGCCCTCGACTCCCCACACTGAGTAATGCCACGAGCGTTCCTCCTGAAAGTGTCGGCACACGGAACCGGACTGGACCGGGCGCGAACGTCCTCCGAATCCAGGACCAGTCGCGCGGGCTTGCGGCTGTTCCTGAATCGCCAACTTAAACGTCAGAGCGCGCCGGTGCAACGAGAAAATCAGACGCGGCACGGATTTTTGAGAGTATTTCTGATGTGTTGCTACCCCACGAAGACGCCAGAGGCGTTGCCGTCGGTCATCCTCACGGAGAGGGCGCGACGCGGGTCATGGTGCCCGTAACTGATGGCGTGAGGGCCGGCGCGCCGGTTTCGATTGTGCCGACGTACCGGTAGCGGTCTGGGCCGTCCGGCGTGAGGATCGACACATCGTCCAAGTGCCGAAATACCGGGCGCACGGGCCAAGTCAGGATCGGCCTGTCCTTGGGGTAACGCACGGTCAACTTGTCGCCCGTTCGCCACCACGTCGCGATTTCGGTCGCGCCGGAAGTCGCACCGGTTTCGGGGTCGAACCGACGGACAACGCACGTCCGGTCCGCGCGGAACTCGTAGCTCAATGGCAGATCGTTCGGGTGGCCGTCCCACCGGTACTTCCAGGTGCCGACGAGTTCTCGCTCGCCGTCCGAAAGTCCGGGCGTGAAGTTCCGCCAGGCGAAGACCGCGCCGGCCAAGACAAGTGCCGCCAGCGCGAGTACGAGCAGCGTCAGTCGTTTCCAGCGGCGGGCGATGACGTGAGTGTCGGCGAGCATCCCGTCGGCCCTTTCCGCTGCGGCCGCTTACCCGACGAAGACGCCGGAGGCGTTGCCGTCGAGGGGTTCGATGTCGAAGGTCGTCTCCGGGGCGGTCGGCCGGGCGGCGAGGGCGGGCGCGGCGTAGGCCCGCACCCGGCTGATCGCGTCCGACGGGCCGGACCCGGTGATGAGCACGTCGCCGGTCGCCCCGGGCTTGGTGGCGACGCTCACGCCGCCGCGGTCGGCCGGGTCGCCGCTGAAGAAGTCGGCGGCCCGTTGCGGGGTGCCCTGGCCGAGAAGCGCGCCGCTGAAAATGCTGACCCGCGGGCCGCCGCCCGGGCCGGCCCCGACGACGAGGTCGGCGAGCGTGTCGCCGCCGGTGAAGTTGCCCGTGGCCACGTACACGCCGTTCCGCAGCGACGGCTCGAAGGCGAAGAAATTGGCCAGTTGCCGGGGCGCGCCGGCGAGCAGCGAGTTGCCGTCCCAGACGGTGACGCGCGGGCCGCCGCCGAACCCGGCCGCGACGACCAGGTCGAGCCGGCCGTCGCCGTTCACGTCGCCGAAACTGATGCGCGCGCCGCCGCGGAAGGCGCGGTCGTCGATGCCGAAGAAATCGACGACGGGCGTCTGCGTCTTGCCGTCGAAGACGCGGACCCGCGGGCCGCCGCCCTGGTCGGCCGACACGCCCACGTCCGGGACGCCGTCCCCGGTCAGGTCGCCCGCGGCCACGAACACGCCGCCGGTGAACCCGGCCTCGAACGGCGTCAGGCGGAACAAGTTGACGGCCGTCGCGCCGTTCACGCCGACGACCACCGACGCGATCCCGGGGCCGGACGCGACGACATAGTCCGGCGTGCCGTCCGCGTTCAAGTCCGCCAGGGCCGTGCGGACGCCGCCGGGCATCGTCGCGCCGAGCGGGAACAGCGCCGACCGGACCAGGCCGGTGTCGGACACGACCGTGACCGCACTGCCGGAGGTCGGGCTGCTCACCAGCGTCGCGCCGGAGTTGAGCGGGGGCAGGGGCACGATCGGGGGCACGCCGGGGATCGTCGGGGGGACGCCGGGGATCGTCGGGGGAACGCCGGGGATCGTCGGGGGCGGCAGGGTGACCGGCGGCAGGCCGGGGACGACCGGCGGCGGGGTCGGGTCGCCGCTCCCGTCGCCGACCGCGGTCACCCCGAACGTGACGGCGACGAAGTCCGAGTCGAGGGTGCCGTCGGACACCTTGAACAGGAGCGTGTCCACGCCCGAGTAGCCGGCGTTCGGCGTGTACGTGAAGGCGTTGTTGGTCGTGTACACCGTGGTCGCGTCCGCCCCGGTGCTGGTGAACGCGCCGTGGATCGTCGGCTTGACGACCGTGTACCGCAGCGGGTTGCCGTCCGGGTCGGTGCCGGCGAGGGTCACGGCGACGCTGGTCCCCTGGGCGAGCGCGAGCGTCTGGGCCACGGCCGTCGGCATCTGGTTGAACGGCCCGGCCGTCCGCAGCATCCACCCGGCGTCCGCGGTCGTGAGCGGGTTGACCGGGCGGGTCGGCCGGCCGGCGAAGCGGAAGTCGTAGACGAAGTCGTTGTGCAGGTTGCCCCGGGACGTCTCGCCGGAGATGGCGTTCTGGGCGAACCCGGTGACCGTCCACGGGCTGCCGTTCACGTCCACGATGCGGGTGGCCCAGTCCTTCGACCCGGACCCCCAGAGCAGGTTGACGGACGCCAACTGGCTGGTCGCGCGCGCCCCCCGGGGGTCGTCGATGCCGTAAATCGCGGGGTACAGCCGGACGGCCTGCGTGACCCACGGGTTGGCCGCGTCGTCCGTGAACGTCGCCGCCGCCCCGGGGTTCTTGGTCCACCCGTACCCGGCCGCCGTGCCGCCGTAAAAGTTCAACCGCACCGCCTCGCGCAACAGCACCGCGGCGTTGTCGTACTGGAAGGCCCGGTTGGCGTCGTTGTACACGACCGCCATGAGCCGGGACGCGCTCAACAGGCCGGAGTAAATCTCCGCGTTGTCCGCGAGGTTCCGGGCCGTGCCCCCGGCCGCCGACACGAACAGGTTGTCCGTCTGCCGGTCTCCGAGCAAGACGGTCATCATGCTGATGATCTTGCTGCGGAAGTTCGGGTTGTTGAAAATCGCCTGGTCGCCGCCGAGGCGGACGTAGTCCCAGGCGGTCTGGAAAAAGGTGGCGATGTACGGGGACTCGGAGGCCGGCGCGGTGGTCCGGACGAAACTCCCGGCCGTGCGGTACCACTGCTGCTGAATGATGAACCCGTTCGCCGTATCGACGTTGAGCAGGTACCACTGCAGGTAGCGCTCGGCGGTGGCCAGGTTGTCCCCCGGCGTCGCCTCGTTCCCGGACTTGAGCAGCCCCTGGACCGCCAGCCCGCTCTCGCGCGGGTCGGCGACGCGCTGGGCCGGGTCGGCCGCGGGCCCGCCGTTCTCCCAGGTGCTGAAGATCGCGCCGACGGCGGTGATGTTCCCGCTCGTCACGATCCGCTGGGCCCGGATGAAGTCGCCGACGTCCGCGGCGACGTAGGCCGGGGTGAGCCGGTCTTCCAAAGGAGTCACGGCCAGGGGCACCGACCGACGCGAACGACTCATTGCGGCAACTCCGGCAGGATATTCCAGCTACTCTGACCGCGACATTCCCCGCCGTCAACCGGCATTCGCCCGGTCCGCCGCGCAAACCGGGTCCGCGCCCGCCCGGCGGAGTCGCACGCGCCCCCACCGTCACAGACGGACCACGACGCAACGCGGATTGCCGGAAGCGGGCGGCGACACGACGGCGGCCGTTCGGGCGTGTTGCGTTTCCGACGACGGGTGAGACGCGCTTCGCCGCGGGGACGGTGTCGTGCCGATGGAACCGGGGGCGGTTTTCGCTACCCTACCAGTGATCGGGCTCGCCGAGTCGGCTTGACTTTTTGAGGCTTCTGAATGCCCGATCCGCAACTCCAACCGCCGGGGGCCGGGCTGCCGGGGTACGAACTCGCGGCCGCGCGCTACGTCGTCTTCCCGCTGCTCTGCCGGCGACTCGATTGGGCCGCGGCCGGGCGGCAGTTCCAGGACGAGGGGGCCAAAGTCCTCGCGCTCTGGGACGCCTTTCCGGCCGACCGCCTGGGCGAGCGGGTGCTGATCGCCCGCATCCAGGGGATCGAGGACTCGTCGCGGTTTTGGTCGGTGGCGATGACCGTCGAGCACCTCGACATCGTCGGGTCCGGCATCCGCCGAATTCTCGCGGGCTTGCGACTCGGCCAGGCCCCGGCGAAAGCGGCGCGGGTCGAGGACGTGAAGCCGCGCGGCGAACGGCCGCCGGCCGAGGTCCGCGCGGCGTTCGCCCGGCTGCTCGCCGCCGCCGCCACTTCGAACGCGACGGAGCCGCCCGTCCCGCGCGGCACCGGGGCGCTCGCCCCGCACCCGTGGTTCGGCCCCCTCGACGCGCACCGGTGGCACTGCCTGTTCGGCATCCACCAGCAGATCCACCGCAAACAAATCGAGGCGATCCGCCGCAAACTCCCGGTGCGGGGCACGCCGTGACGCGGTTCCGCGCGGCCCTGCTCGTCGCCGCTCTGCTCGCCGTCGTCGCGGTCGCCGTCGCCCTGACGCGGCCGAAGCCCGGCAACGCCTGGACGCCCGCGGCGGGGCGCTTCGCGGACGACGCGGCGGCCTGGCAGACGGTCCACGCCGGGTTCGCCATGCGGTCGAAGCAAGGCGGCGTCGAAGTCGTCTTTCTGGGCGACTCGTACACGCACGGCTGGCCGGCCGACCTGTGGGCCGCGCACTTCGCCCCCCTCGGCGCGGTCCGGTACGGCATTCGCGGCGACGGGACCGCGCAACTCTTGTGGCGCGTCGGGCACGGGGAACTCGACGGAATCCGGCCACGCGTCGTCGTGCTGATGGTCGGCCTCAACAACGCCCTGCTGGTCGGCGATTCGGCCGGCGACGCGGTCCGGGGGGTCGCCGCGATCCTGGCCGCCATCCGAGTCGAGCAGCCCGGCGCGAAGGTGCTCCTGGTGGGCGTCCTGCCGGTCTTCGACGCGGGCGACCCCGCCCGCGCCTGGGTAGCCGAGTTCAACGCCCGGGCCGCGCACCTGGCCGACGGCACCGCCGTCCGCGTTCTCGACCCCGGCGCGGACTTCCTGACCGCGACCGGCGACCGCAAGCCGGGCCTGTACGACCCCGACCGCGTCCACCTCGCCCCGCCCGGGTACGCCGTCCTCGCCGAACGCCTCCGCCCGGCCCTCGCCGAGGCGTTGAAGTAGCCCCGCCGCAGGTGTGGAGCCGTTTACCGGCCGCCGGTCTTGGCCAGGAAGCGGAGCGAGGTCGTCGGGGACAGGCCGAGTTGGCAGACCATGTCGAACCCGAAGCCCTGGATCGCGCGGGCCATCTGCTCGGCCTCCTCGACGGTCGCCGCGCGGAAGAGTTGCCGGCCCGCGTCCTCGAAGACGCCGAACCCGCCGTCGGCGGCGCGGACCTTGACCGTCTTCGGGTTGAACGTCCGGCCCTGGGCGTTGAACGGCACCCGCGTCGGGGCCTGGCCGTTGACGAGGAAGAAGCTCATCTCGCCGAGGCGACAGTGCTCCGTGAACCGGCAGTCCTGGACCAGCTTGAGGGCGTCCCGGGCCGCCCACTCGGACGCGCCGAAGCGGGCCAGTTCGTCCGTCCCGCTGACCAGCGCGTACACGCCCTTGTCCCGGCGGACTTCGACCTTGCGCGGGTCGAACTTGACCATCTCGCCGGCGAACCCGGTGCCCGGAATCGGAATGCCGGTCCGGCCCAGCGCCTGCTCGGCCGTCGCCTGGGCCACCAGCGCCGCGCCGGCCGCGCCGGGGCGGGCCGCCTTGTCGAGGCCGGCCGGGGCGGCGTAGAAGTACGAGAACGCCGGGGTCGGGTGGCCGACGTGCCCGATCTGGTTGAACCCGTACTTGCGGACGACCGCCGCCGCCTGCTCCGCGTCGGCCTTGTGGCTGCCGAAGTTCAGGTGCAACGCCGCGTCGTCCTTCAACACCCAGACGCCGCGGACCTGCTCGGCCCGGACGGTGGCGAGATCGATGGCAGCCGTCACCTTGGGCCGCGGCGAGTGCAGCCGGGCCTTGCCGTTGAACAGGCCGTACCCGACGACCGGGCGGGCCGTGCCGATGGTCGCCCACTCGGTCGGCCGGAGTTCGCGGACGATCCGCTTGGCCTCCTCGGCGTCCGCCTGTTTCTTGCCGAAGTCGGCGAGCAGGTGCGGCCCGGCGACCAGTTGCCACGCCTCCCCGGCGTACCGCGCGGTCACCAGGACCACGTCGATGGTGGCGAACCGCTCCTTGGCCGGGGTCACGACCGACGCGTCGCCCCCGGTCTCGTCGGCCTGCTTGGTCAAGTCGAGGACGCCCGGCGGCAGCGTCCCCGGCGTCGGCACGACCATCGTCGGCGGCACCGACCGCGGCGGGGTCGGCCGCACCTGCGGGCTTTGCCCGAAGGCCGTGGACCCGACGACGACGGACGAAACGATCAGGAACCGGCGCATGGGCGAACCTCCGAAGACGTACCGAGGGTATCGGTCGTGCGGCCTGGGCAAGTTGAGGCGACTTTGCCGCGGCCGGACGGCGTCGCTACATTGGCGGGGGTTCCGTCCCCCCCCGGAGGTTGTCCGATGCGCGCATTCTCGTCGATCCTGGCCGTCGCGTGGGCCGTTGCCGCGAGTGGTCCGTTGCGGGCCGAGCCGCCCAAGCCGGTGGTCATCGACCTGTGGCCGGGGGCCGCGCCGGGCGAGTCCGCGACGCCGACCCCGCCCGAAAAGGACATGCCGCTGCAAAAGCAAGCCCGGCCGGTCCGGCGGGTGGCCAACGTGAGCAAGCCGACGCTGACGGTGTTCGCCCCGCCGGCGGACAAGGCGGGCGGGGCGGCCGTCGTGATCGCCCCGGGCGGCGGGTACAACATCCTCGCCTGGGACCTCGAAGGCGAAGAGGTCGCGGCCTGGTTGAACACCGTCGGGGTGACCGCGTTCGTCCTCAAGTACCGGGTGCCGCGCCGCCCCGAGGACGCCAAGGACGCCGCCCCGAAGGTCGCCCTCATCGACGCCCAGCGCGCGATCCGGGTGGTCCGCAGCCGGGCCAAGGAGTTCAACGTCGATGCCGCGAAGGTCGGGATGCTCGGCTTCTCCGCCGGCGGCAACTTGACCGCGCTGACCTGCACGAATTACGACACGCCGGAGTACGCCGCCGTCGATGCCGCGGACGAGGTGTCGAGCCGGCCGGACTTCGCCGTGCTCGTCTACCCGGCGTACCTGGTCGAGTCGAAAACGGGCCTGTTGCTGCCCAACGTCAAGGTGACGGCGAAGACGCCGCCGACGTTCCTGGCCCACGCCTTCGACGACCCGGTCACGCCGGTCAACAGCCTGCAGTACGCGCTCGAACTGAAGCGGTTCAAGGTGCCGTGCGAGTTGCACCTGTACAGCGCCGGCGGGCACGGGTACGGCCTCCGCCCGGCCGGCCCGGCGACGACCTGGCCGAAGCGGTGCGAGGAATGGCTGGCCGCGATGAAGCTGACGAAGAACTGACCCGGCGGGCGGCGGCCTCAGGTGTGGTAGCGCCGGGCCAGCGCGAGCCGGAGGCGGAGGCCCATGCCGATGCTCGGGTAGAGCAGCCGCGTCAAACTCTTGAGCCGGGTCGAGTCGAGGAGTGCCCGGCCGCCGGCGTCGGCGAGCGGGTTGAAGGTCACGTCGAGCGTCTTCAGGCGGGCGAAGTACGGGGACGCGGCGACGGCCCGGACGCCGTCGTCGGTGATGCCGTTGCCGGCGAGCCGCAGGCCGCGCAGGCCGAGGACCACCGGGGAGGCGGCGAGGAGTTCCGCGCCCTCGTCGCCGAGCGCGTTCTGGCTCAAGTCGAGTTCGCGGACCCCGGCCGTCCGCACGCCGCCGAGGATCGCGGCCAGCCCGGCCGGGCCGAGGCCGTTGCCGGCCAGATCGACGCTCGCGGTCCGCAGCAGCGCCGTCGGGTCCGGGCCGGTGGTCAGGCGCGGCCCGCCGAGGCGGTTGCCGGACAGGCCGAGGTGCGTCAGGTTTTGCAAGTGCGGCGACCCGGCGATCAGCGCCGCGGCGTGCGGGCCGAGGGCGTTACCGGCCAGTTCGAGCCGCGTCAACCGGGCGAACCGGTCGGCCTCCGCCAGGGTCCGGCCGGCCGGCTCGCCGAGTTCGGTCTCGCTCAGGTCGAGGCCTTCCAACTCGGCCAGCCCGGCGGCCCGGGCGAGCCGGTCGAGGCCGCGGTCGCCGATCGGGTTGCGGCCCAGGTGCAACACCCGCAGCCGCGTCAAGTACGGCGATTCCGCGAGCGCGTTGGCCAGGCTGTCGCGGAGGTGCTGGCCGTAGATCGTCAGCCCGGTCAGGCGTTCGAGGTGCGGGGACAGGGTCACGGCCGTCAGGTGGCTGGCGGCGTCGAGGACGTGCAGGTGGCGGATCGGCCCGGCGGCGAACAGTTCGGCCGGCCGCGCGAGGAACTGCCGGGCCGTCACCTTGACCTCCTCGACGAACCCCCGGCGGAACACCGGCCCGGTCGCCAGTCCGCGGAACGGCTCCGCCCAGGCGTCGGCGTGGTCGCCGAGCAGGCCGGCCTCGGCGCGCAGGAGGTCCGGCCGCCGCGGGTCGGTGTCGGCGAGTCGCGCCAGCGCGACTTGGACGCGGATGAACTCGCCCCGCTCGCGCTGGCCGACGCCGTCGAGCCAGTCGGCGAAGATGAGCCGCGGCCCGTCGTCGTCCGGCGTCTCGCGGACCCGGGCGAGGAACCCGGCCGTCTCGGGAATGGTCATGCCGAAGCGTAGGACACGATCCCGCCCCGGCGATCCGAGAGCGTGCGCCGGCGAGCCAGAAGCGTCAGCGACTGGAGTGCGTGCGCTGCGACCGCGGCTACTTCACCGGCCGGGCGGCGTCCTTCTGGGCGGCGCGGAAGGCGCTCGCCTTCTCCGTCGTCGCCAGTTCGTCGGGGAGTTGCACGCGGCCGGTGCGGACGGCGGCGAGTTCCCCGGGGTCGCGGTCGCGGGTCAGCGTGTGCATCGTGCGGACCTTGTCCTGGACGCGCATCAGGCCTTCGAGCAGGGCTTCGGGCCGGGGCGGGCAGCCGGGGATGTACACGTCCACGGGGACGACGAGATCGACCCCTTTGACGACGTTGTACCCGTACTTGTAGTACGGGCCGCCGCCGCACGTACACGCGCCCATGGCGATCACGAACTTGGGGTCGGGCATCTGGTTGTACAGCCGGCGGACGCGGTCGGCCATTTTCAGGTTGACCGTCCCCGCGACGATCATCAGGTCGGCCTGCCGGGGGGTGGCCCGGAAGGCCCCCGCGCCGAACCGGTCGAGGTCGTACCGGCCGGCACCCGTGGCCATCATCTCGATCGCGCAGCAGGCCAGCCCGAACGTCATCGGCCACAGGGACGACTCGCGCGCCCAGTTGATGGCCTCGTCGAGGCTGGTCATCACGAACCCGTCTTCAAAGCGATTCTGCAACACCGGAAAGCCTCGGGGTCAGACGGCGGCGACACCCTGAACGACGACCTTCGTGTCGTCCTCGATGACGTAAAACTCGATGGTGATCGGGGGCACCTGCGCGAGGCGGTGGACCGACGAGTCGAGGGCGACGCCGGTCGCCAGGGGACTGCGGGCGAGGGCTGGCCCGACGACCTCAACCGCAGCCGTCACGCCATTCTTGTCCGCGCTCGTGAGCCAAACTTCCGTGAGCGTGTCTTCCGCAGCGGGCGTCCACTCGACCCTGTACTTCATGAGCGGGCCTTCAAGTCGCGCAAGACGTCCGCGTGGGACCGGCCGCTCACCTGCTTGCGGAATTCGCGCCGCTGCTCGTCGGTGAACGGGGACACGAATCCGGGGGGCGGCAGGAGCAGCGCCTCCGGGGCCTCGTCCGGCTCGACGGTAAAGCGGCCGAGCACGCGGCCACTGGGGTCGCGGAACTCGCCCGCGCCGTCGCGGCGCAGTTGCTCGATCAGTTGGGGATCGGTGAGGGTGATCGTCGTCATGAGTTCGCCTCCGGGGGAGTGTCGGATTGTACCACGCCGTCCGCCGGGGGCTTGTCCTCGCCCCGCGGTTCGTCGGGGGTCGCGGCGGCGAAGCTGCCGAGGACGCGGCCTTCGGGGTCGCGAAATTCGGTGACATCGCCGAGTCGCAGGCGCGCGATCAAGGCGGGGTCGGTGATGGTGATGCCGGACATGATCTCTCCGAAATGGGTGTGCCCGATTGTACCGCGGGGCGAAGTCGCCGTGTCGATCAGACGGCGAAGACGCCCAGCACGACGACCCGCTTGTCGTCCTCGACGACCTCGTATTCGACTCTGAGCGGGGCGAGGTAGGCGACGCGGCGCAGTGAAGATTCTCGAGACTCGCCGAAACTCAGCGGGGCGAACGTCAAGTGGTAGTCGATGCGGTCGGTGCTCGCGGCGACTGCCGTGGGGTCGGGTGCCAGGGACCAGATCGACATCAAGTCTTCGGTCACCCGCTCCGGCCAGACCACGACGTACCTCACAACCGCTCCTCGAGGTCACGCAGCGCTTCCAAGAGTGGCTTGCCGTGCTGAAGGCGGGCGGGGCCGCGGTCGCGCACCGGCGGGAGTTTGAAACCCGGGGGCGGCTTGAAGTCCCGCGACTCGTCGAGGGGTTCCGCCTCGGCCTTCCGCCGTGCCGCTTCGAGTTGCTCGCGGAACCGCCTCACGTCGTCGCGGGTGTACGTCGGCCGCTCCGACGGGGACTCGGCCGAGTCCCCGTCGGACGCAGAGAATTGGCCGAGGACGTGGCCGTCCGGGTCGAACAGGTCGGTGGCGTCCACGCGGCGCAGTTGCTCGATGAGGGCGGGGTCGGTGATGGTGATCGGGGTCACGGGTTCGCCTCCGGGGGGTTGGCAGATTGTACCACGGGGCGAGGTCGATGGGCTGTGTCAGACGGCGAACACGCCCAGCACGACGACCCGCTTATCGTCCTCGACGACGTAGAACTCGACGCCGAGCGGGGCGAGGTAGGCGACCCGGCTCACGGACGACTCGCGCGGTTTCCCGAAGCGGAGCGGGTCGGACGCCAAGGCCGCGTCCAAGGCGTGCGACGCGAACGCGACGGCGTTTCGGTCGCCGGCGGCGGACCAAGCCGCCGACAGTTCCCGTTCGGCGGCCTTCGACCAATCGACGCGGTACGTCATCCGCGGGCCTGCAAATCCCGAAGAATGTCGGCGAGTGGCCGGCCGGTCAAGTCTTTTCGCCGTTCGGCCAACACCTCATCCGTGAACGGGGAGACGATGTCCGGCGGCAACTCCCCCATCGGGGTCGCCTTGAACTGCATCAGCACCCGGCCGCTCGGGTCGCGGAACTCGCCCGCGCCGTCTCGCAGCAGTTGCTCGATCAGCTTGGGGTCATCAATGGTAATCGTGGTCACGGGTTCGCCTTTGGGGGGGTGACGGATTGTACCGCGGGGCCGGGTTGGGCGGCGACGCTCTTCACCCACTCGAGGTCGCCGCGGTACCACAAGTACGCGAACCCGACGAGCAGGACGGCGAAGAAGAGCAGCATCTCCAGGAACGCGAACCTCGAGAAGGCGTCGAGGCCGGCGGCGTTCACGTCGCCCGAGATTTGCAGCACGTCCGCCGCCTTCTGCCGCTCCTCGGCGGACACGGTCGCGTCCGTCGCCCGGGTCGCGCTGCCGAAGACGACGGCCCACGGGAAGAAGAACGCGAGTTCCACGTCGAAGACGACGAACAGCAGCGCGACGACGTAAAACCGCAGGTCGAACTGGATCCACGCCGGGCCGATCGGCTCCTCTCCACAGTCGTAGACCTGGCCCTTCTCCGGCGACGGGTTGCGCGGCCGCACCAGCCAACCGGTGAGCAGGTTGACGCCCAGGAACGACGCGCCGACGCCGAGGAAGACCAGGATCGTGGCGACGAGTTCGGTCACGACTTCACCCACACCGGCAGCGACACCGTCTTCGACGCGGCCACGGCCGGCGGGTCGAGCGTGGCCGGCCCCCAGGCGACGGCGAGCGGCAGCTTGGCGTAATCGACGAGGCAACTGTCGCGGGTGTACGCGCTCAGGTCGTAGGTGGACCCCATGTAGAGGCAGTCCACCGGGCACGGGTCCACGCACAGGGCGCAGAACATGCACTTCGTGTAGTCGATGGTGAACCCGGTGACGTGGAACCCCTTCAGCGGGGCGGCGGCCTTTTCCTTGTCGATGTAAATGCAATCGACCGGGCACGCCTTGGCGCACTTGTCGCAGCCGATGCAGGCCGTCAGGTCGAAGCGGTGGAAGCCGCGGTAGCGGGGCCGGATCGGCACCGGCTTTTCGGGGTAGGCGAAGTGCCCGGTGAACGTGCCCCGGCGGTACGTCTGGGTGAACGTCCGCAGGGTGACGAACATGCCCTCGGCGAGGGTCCGCGTCGCGGCAACGACGTTACTGAGCCAGGTACGCATCGGCGGCCCTCAAGTGGAGAACCGCCATTGTAACCGATCGGCGAGCCGAGAGCGTGAGCGACTCAAAGCTGCCCGCGAACGCCTACATTTTTCGACCGACGAACAATACTTCCTTAGCCCTCTTGTCCGTGGGCCGAAGAGCAGTGTTCCAACGGCCGGCTTGAACGCAACTCACCTTCACCGGCTCGATACCCACCGACCGGAATAGGCTGGTGAGTTCGTCGGCGGAATACCGCCGGTCTCGAACTACGACTTCCCACGGCGGCAAGCCGTCGCCCTCGAATTGCTCCTTGCGATAGACGATCCGCTCCTCGGTATCCAGGAAGAAATGTTTGGGATTGAACACCGCACCCGTCGTTTGCATGATCTTGCTCGGCGGAATCCTGTCCAGGATGTTCGGGTCGTCAATGAAGCGGCCCTTGTGAATCGCCAGATCGGCCGTCAAATCGTAGTTCATCACCGACACCACAACCCCACCACCCGGCCGCGTGTGACGGGCGACGGCGGCTATTAAAGCTTCATTCTCGGCGTTGTCCGGAAACGAGCCGATGACATCATACAAACAGACCACGGCGTCGAATTGCTCGGGCAGTTCCAGGCTGCGGCCGTCTCGCTCAAGAAATGTGATCTCAACCCCGCGTTCACGGGCGGCTTCCTCGGCGAGTTGGATCGACTCCGCGACGAAATCGACGCCCGTGACTCTCGCCGCGCACGCAGCGAGCTCAACGGCGTGACGACCGCGGCCACAACCGAGGTCGAGAACATTACTCCCGGGAGCTAAGTTCAGTTCGGACATGATGAACTGGACTTCGGCGGCAGTGTGGACAGCCCAAGGTTGTTCGCCACTCGGTCGCATTCGACTGTAAGCCCGCTGAAGCACGCCATCGGCGTCGCCCAACAACTGGCCCAACTCGGCGGCAGTCCGCTGCCGGGGTGACTGTTCCAAGAGCGTGAACCCGAACCACTCTTCACCTTCCTGCAAGTCTTTCAGGAGCCAAGGCTTGTCGGGACCGACGACTTTCGCAATTTTACCGCCGATTTTCGAGTGATCGACGAAGAAGCCCGTGTCGATGGCACACCGCTCCGCCCAAAACTTTTTGTCGCGCACGTAGGGGACCGCGTCGGCGGCGGCCTCGAGCAGCCAATCGGCGGAAGCGGCGATCCGGTCCGGATCACACCGCCGGCGGGTCGCCGACTCCAAGGCCCGGACCGCAAACGGATTCGAGGTGACCAAGCCCCAAGCGACATCGTCCGAGAACCCCCACGCGGTTTGGAGTAGGCGGATGGCAATCCGCTGCTCGCGGTAATCGCGGTGGGTGACGAGTTGGCTGACCCACGACGCGAACCCCCCGCCGTCGGGCAACTTCAGGCGGGCGACTGTCGCGTAGGCCACCACCTGCCCGCCGATTTTGGCCGTGAGCAAGCCGCACCCGGCTGGGGTAATCAGTTTGCGAAGTCTGTCCGAACTGAAACCAACGGATTCACCGGGCCGTATTGGTGAAGCGGCACTGTACCGACCGTAGTGTTCGCTGAACAGAGCCGCACATTCTACTACCAGATCGTCAGCCGCGTCCGCGCCGGGCGTCCATGCGAACGCCGGCACGGGTTGGTTGTTCGCCATGATCCACCCCCCCGGCCACGACAACAGCCGCTGAACATCCCCGGTCAATGATAATCAATCCCATCGAAAGGTCTCGGCTCGCCGGGGTTACTTGATCATGGCCAGGCGCTCGTTCGAGTCGGACGGGATGTGCCGGAAGGCGATCTCTTTGCCCAGGCGTTCCGTGAACCACTTGGCGTAGTCCTTCGGACTCATCGCCCCGGTGCTCCGCTCCGGCTGCGTCGAGTTGTGCGTGTACTCTTGCAGCTTCTTGTCGGTCTGCGAGCAGTCGAAGACGACGACATCGACGCTGGCCTTGCCCTTGCAGAACTCGCGGGCCAGTTCCGGCTGGAAGACGCTCATCGAGTTGACGGTCACGTCGATGACGTAGTCGGCCCCGAGTTGCTTGCCGACGACGGCCGGGCTGACGGTGCGGATGTCCGCGCCGGAGGTCTGCTTCCACTTGTCGAGTTTGGCCTGCTCGATCGCCACGATGGGGTGCTTCTCGTCCTTCGTGTCGGTCATCATTTGCCGGGCGATCAGGCCGGGCAGTTGCCGGTCGATGGCGGCGAACATCGGGTCCATGCCGAGATTCTGGGACCGGCTGCCGATGATGAGGACGGTGATTTCTTTCTTGTCCTTGACGGCCGGGAGCGGGTGCTCGGGCTTGGCCTTGGTGTCGCGCAACAGGTACCCGAGGCTGCCGGGCGTACACCCCGAGGCGGCGACGACGAGCAGGCCGGCCGTGACGGCCCCGACGATCGAAAGCGTGACGCGGTTCATCCCTGAACCCCCCGTAAAGTTCGGGCCGCGCCGCCCCGGGTCACCCCGTCAGCAGCACCGCCCCCCACCGCGAAAACAGACACACCAGGAGCAAAATCACGCCGACCGTGCTCGCCTTCTCGAACGACCCGATGACGAAGTACCGCCCGCGGACCGCACTCCCCACCGCCCACGGCACGCACGCCAAACAGGTCGCCGCGAGCGCCGTCCCGACCCAGTTCGCCTTCGCGCTGTTGAGCACGTCGCCCTTCATCAGGAGCGCGAAGCTCGTCGTCATCCCGCACGCCGGGCACGGCTTCCCCGTGAGCGTCACGAAGTTGCACGGCGGCAGCCCCAACTGCGTGTGCGTGGCCATCGTCCGCGGGTTGCCGTCCGCGTCGTACGGGTTCAGCGTGAACGCCAGCGTCAGCACCACCGTGAACGCCAGGGCCATCGCCACGAGCAGCGCCCGCACCGTCCGGGCGAGCTTGTCCGGCACCCGGTCGGTCATTCGCTCGGTCACCCGCCGGGCGGTCGGCAGGACCGTCGGCGGCTCGGGCACCAGTTCGTAATCCGGCTCACTCGCGGGGTCGGGGGCCATGTTCGTGCTCGCGGCGATAACGACGATTGATCCTGGACGCAAGAGCGCTTCCCGGGCATTCTACACCCATGACCCGGCCCGCCGCCACCGCCGTCGATTTCCGCACCCCGCCCGGCCCCGGCGTCGTCGCCGTGTCCGGCGGCGCGGACAGCGTCGCCCTCCTGCGCGGCCTGCTCGCCGTCGGCCGCGGCCCGCTGACCGTCGCTCACTTCCACCACCAACTCCGCCCCGAGGCCGACGCCGACGCGGGGTTCGTCCGCGGCCTCGCCGCCGCGCACGCCCTGCCCTTCGCGCTCGGCACGGCGGACGTGCGGGCCGCCGGGGGTAACCTCGAAGCGACGGCCCGCCGGCTGCGGTACGCCTGGCTGCACGAGGTCGCCCGGGACCGCGGCGCGCGCTGGGTCGCCACCGGGCACACGGCCAACGACAACGCCGAGACGGTCCTGCACCACCTCGCCCGCGGCACCGGCCTCGACGGCTTGCGCGGCATCGCCCCGGTCGCCCGCGGCGGCGACATCGACATCGTCCGGCCGCTGTTGGAGATGACGCGGGCCGAAGTCCTGGCGTACCTGGCTTCCCTCGACCAGCCGTTCGTCACCGACGCGACCAACTTCGACGCGACCCGGACCCGCGCCCGCGTCCGCGCTGAACTCCTGCCGCTGTTGGAGACTTTTAACCCGCAAGCGGTCGCGGCGCTCGGCCGACTGGCGCGGCAGGCCGACGAGGTGGCGGCGTGCCTGCGCGACCTGGCCGCCGACCTTCTCCGCCGGCACGAACGCCCGCGGGCCGGGCCGGTCGTCGTGCTGGACGCCGGGATCGCCGCGCCGCCCCCGGTGCTGCACGCGGTGCTTCAACAGATCTGGGAGCGCGAGGGCTGGCCGCGCGGGGACATGGGCGACGACGCCTGGCGGCGGGCCGGAGCGGTGTTGCGCGGCGACGCGACCGCGGCCGAGTTTCCCGGCCGGGTGCGGATGCGGTGGCGCGGGCCGGTGGTGCAAATCGGGCCGGGTCCGTAATCTGACTGGCACCGCATTTCCGAGGACGACTCATCATGCTGCGACCGATCCGCCGGGCCTTGCTGTCCGTGTCCGACAAGACCGGCCTCGTCGAGTTCGCCCGCGGCCTGCACGGCAAGCACGGGGTCGAGCTGGTCGCCACCGGCGGGACCAAGAAGCTGCTCGCCGAGGCCGGGCTGCCGGTCCGCGACGTGGCCGAGTTGACCGGCTTCCCGGAAATCCTCGACGGCCGGGTCAAGACCCTGCACCCGGCCATCTTCGCCGGGCTGTTGGCCAAGCGGTCGTCGCCCGAGCACCTGGCGACCCTCGTCGAGCACAACCTGCCCGAGATCGACCTGGTCGTGTGCAACCTGTACCCGTTCGAGGAGACGATCGCGCGGGAGGGCGTGACCGAGGCCGAGGCGATCGAGAACATCGACATCGGCGGGCCGACCATGATCCGCGCCGCCGCCAAGAACTTCGAGGCCGTCGCGGTGCTCGTCGATCCGAACCTGTACGTCACCTTCCTGGCCACCC
Organism: Fimbriiglobus sp.; assembly: GCA_025362195.1. Lineage (GTDB taxonomy): Bacteria > Planctomycetota > Planctomycetia > Gemmatales > Gemmataceae > Fimbriiglobus. The sequence goes on from JANYHV010000090.1 coordinate 19,640, forward strand.
TGGCGAAGCACGACGGGCAGACGCCGCGCGAGGTCCGGGCGGTGTTGGCCGGGGTCGCGTTCCGCCGCATCACCGACTACGACAACGCGATTTCCGAGTTCTTCCTGAACGAGGCCGACGACGACGAGCTGGCCGAACTCGACGACCTGGACGCGGTGGACGACAGCGGCTGGGACAAGGTCCTCGACCCGGTCATGGTGCTCGAAAAACCGCTCCGGTACGGCGAGAACCCGCACCAGAAGGCGGCCCTGTACCGCGACGAACTGCCCGACTATCCGTGCGTCGTCACGGCCAAGCAACTGCACGGCAAGGAGTTGAGTTACAACAACATCCTCGACCTCGACTCGGCCCTGAACCTGGCCCGCGAGTTCACCGGGCCGACGGCCGTCGTCGTCAAGCACAACAACCCGTGCGGCGTCGGCACGGCGGCCACCCTGGCCGAGGCGTTCGCGCTGGCCTGGGCCGGCGACCCGCTGTCGGCCTTCGGCGGCATCGTCGCCGTCAACGCGACCCTGGACGTGGCCACGGCCGACGCGCTGATGACCGGCGAGCGGTTCGTCGAGTGCGTCGTCGCCCCGGACTTCGAGCCGGAGGCCCTTGCGAAGTTACAGGGCTGGAAGAAGAACGTCCGGCTGCTCCGGACCGGCCCGCTGACCGGGTCGCCGGCCGGGTTCGACTACCGCCGCGTGGACGGCGGGATGCTGGTCCAGTCGCGCGACATCGAGGCCGACGACTTCGCCGCCTGGAAGGTCGTCACGAAGCGGCCGCCGACGCCGGCCGAACTCGCCGCGCTGCAGTTCACCTGGATGGTGTGCAAGCACGTCAAGTCGAACGCCATCGTCCTCGGCCACGGGGCCGCCGGCGAGTCGCACGTCGTCGGCGTCGGGGCCGGGCAGATGTCCCGGGTCGTGTCGGTCGAGATCGCCGTCCGCAAGGCCGGGGACCGGGCGGCCGGTTCGGTGCTGGCGTCCGACGCCTTCTTCCCGTTCCCGGACAACGTCGAACTCGCGGCCGCGGCCGGGGTCACCGCCATCGTCCAGCCCGGGGGCAGCGTCAAGGACGCCGAGAGCATCGCGGCGTGCGACAAGTACGGCATCGCCATGTGTACGACCGGCGTCCGGCACTTCCGCCACTAACGCCGGCGGCGACCCGGGTCATCGACCTCTTCTGGTGCTGGCCTCTGTGAGGCCGGTCTTACAACCTGGGTGGCGGACCCCCGCGGCGGGATGCGGGTCCGGCCTCGCAGAGGCCGGCTACAATAGACTGACCGCGGCGCCCTGACCGAAACGACACTAACGTCCGGGGCCGGGACCGCACGCCCCCCAGGCCGCAGGCGAGGCCCGTACCGCGATGCCCGTGCCCGACGACGACCCGTTCGAGAAGCCGTGGCGCGACCCCGCCCGGGGCGACAAGCTCGGCCTCATCGGCGTGGGCGGCGACCTCCTGCCGCGCACCCTGCTCGCCGCATACCGGGACGGCGTCTTCCCGTGGTTCAGCGAGGGCGACCCGCTGTTGTGGTGGTCGCCCGACCCCCGCGCGATTTTCGAACTGGACGGCATCCACTGCTCGCGGTCGCTGGCCCGCACCATCCGGTCCGGCCGCTTCCGCACGACGGTCGATCGGGAGTTCGAGGCGGTCATGCGGGCGTGCGGGACGACGCGGCCGGACGGCACGTGGGTGACCGAAAGCATGGTCGCCGGGTACGCCGAACTGCACCGCCTGGGCCACGCGCACAGCCTCGAAGTCTGGGCCGAGGCCGCGCCCGGCGACTGGCACCTGGCCGGCGGCATCTACGGCGTCGCCCAGGGCGGCCTGTTCGCCGGCGAGAGCATGTTCCACCACGCCCGGGACGCCTCGAAGGTCGCCCTCGTCGCCCTGGGCGAGCACCTGCGGGCGCGGGGCTACACGCTGTTCGACACGCAAATGGTGACCGACCACACCACGTCGATGGGGGCCGTCCAAATCCCCCGCGCCGACTACCTCCAGCGCCTGCACGCCGCGCTGGCGATGACCGGCGTGACGTTCGGGGGGTCAAGGTTCCGCCGCTCGCCGTGAAGGTCCGCCCTGGGGCGGTCAGTCCCACCCGAACTGGAGGAGTTGCCTGCCGCACTGCGGACATGGGGTCCGTAACTTGCCCAAGTCGATATTGGCGATGTGGCACACCGGGCAATACACGCCGTCGTTCGGGATCGAACCCGACTCCCTCATTTCTGACAACTTCGACGCGACCCGGTGGACTTCGTTCGGCCCGGCGTTCGGCGGCGGCAGACCTACGGACTCCGGGTTCTTGAGGGCGGCGTTCTCCGGGTTTGTGCCGAAGGCGTTCGAGGCGACGGTCGCGATCCAATCGTCAGGCCCCAATCGCTCGTCGTCTCCGAACGACTCGGTGATGTCCGCCTGGCTGTAAAGCAACGGTTCCATCGCCATTAACCCCCTTCGTTTCGAACGCCCGCAGCGCGAGTCACTAACCCAGTACCGCCCGTGCCGATTCGGAAATTACCCCCCGTTCGGGGGGAAACTGCGGACTCACGTCCAATGCCACTGAGTTAAGTGATGCGGACGTGGTCTTGGAAGGGTTTCACGTGGACTTGCCGGTGGTGCGGCTTCTTCGTCGGGAACTTGTTCCGGCCCGCTTTGACCACGCGGGGGTACAGCCGCAGTCGCCTCGGCGGG
>JANYHV010000115.1 GCA_025362195.1 Fimbriiglobus sp.
GCGACGCCCGCTGTGGGCGTCGCGGACCCACGGAGTCCGACGCATGGCCCCGCCCCCGATTTCACACGTCCCCAGACTTGTCCACGAACTCCGCCCCACCGGCAAGCCCTGGAGCTACCGCGAGGCCGCCGAGGCCCTCGGCGTTTGCGAAGTGACCGTTGCCCGCGCCGCCCGCAGCGGCCGCGTCAAGTCGTTCAAGCTCGGCCGCCGCGTCCTGATCGCGGACGCCGAACTCCGCCGGCTCCAAGTCGAAGGCTTCTAACCCACCCGCGAAGCGACCCGACCCGGTTGCCGCCGGGTCGGGTCGAGGAGACACTACGCATGGACATTCTACCCGACCCGCCGCCCGCGGGAAACGAACCGATCGACGTGGCGACGCTCTTGACCCCGGCCCACTTGGCCGACCTGCGGGGGAGCGGTCTGTCGGACGCCAGCATCGTCGCCGCCGGCTTCCTATCCTGCTCCGACACTGCGGTGCTGGCGAGGCTGCTGAAGTACAAGACCCAGCGGCCCGCCCGCGACCTCGGCTCGTGCCTCCTGATCCCGTTCCGCGAGCCGGACGGCTCGCAGATGACGCACGCGGGCCTCGACCACGCGCCGGTGAGTTACGTCCGCGTGAAGCCCGAGTACCCGCTCAAGTTCACGGACAAGGCCACGGGCAAGGAGCGGGCCGCGAAGTACTTGACGGCCAAGGGCGCGCCCGTCCGCGTCTATTTTCCCCACGGACTTCCACCCGACCTCGCCGACCCCTCGGCGTGCCGTGTCCTGAGCGAGGACTACGACCTCGTCGTCACCGAGGGCGAGAAGAAGGCGCTCAAGGCGGTGCAGGAGGGCTTCCCCGCGGTCGGCCTCACCGGCGTCTGGTGCTTCGGCAAGCCGCGGCCCAAGGGCAAGTCCGGCAAGAAGGCGGGCAAGCTGGAACTCTGCGACGACCTGAAGCGCATCGCCTGGAGGGGCCGCCCCGTCGTCATCGCCTTCGACTCGGACGCCGGCTCGAAGCCGGAGGTCCGGCGGGCCGAGTACAAGCTCGCCGAGTTGCTGACCGCCGCCGGGGCCCGCGTGCGCGTGCTGCGGCTTTGCCCACTGCCCGGCGGGGAGAAGTGCGGGATCGACGACTTCCTCGTCGCGTGCGGCCCGGGGGTCTTTCGGCAAGCGCTGGCCGCCGCCGGCCCGGCCGAAGAACCGGACGCGCCCGCGGGGCTCGACCCCGCGGCCCTTGAGCGGTTCGTCGACGTGATGAACCCCGAGCGCCTCGCCACGATCTACCGCCGGAGGTACGAGGCGGACATCGAGCGAGAGCACGTCGGACGCTTGGCCCACTCTCAGGGTCGGTATTTCTCCTGGTCCGAGGGGGCCTACCGGGAGTTGCCGGACGCCCGGGTTCTCGCCGACCTTACGCGACTCGCCGAGTCCGAGGCGAAGGAAGTTTACGAGCGGCGTCTGCTCGCCTGGCTCACGGTGCAATCCGAGAGCGAAGACGGGGGCGGCGGCCAGCGGCCGCGGCTCGACCCGGTGACGACCCGGCTGGTGGCCAACGTCGAGAACTCCCTGCGCGCCGCGGTGATGCTCCCGGACGCCCAGGCCGTGCCCTTCTGGAGGACGCCGGCCCACGACCGGCCGGCCGCCGAGCGGGTGATCGCGACCACGGCCGGCGTGATCGACCCCGCCACGGGGCAGGTCGGCGACTGCTCGCCGGCGCTGTTCGTGACGAGCGCCTCGCCGCACTTCTGCCCGGACGCCGCGCCGCCGAGTCTGTGGCTGCGGTTCCTCGCCGAACTTTTCGAGGGCGACCCCGAGAGCGTGGCGACGCTCCAGGAGTTCGCCGGCCTGCTCCTCACCGCCGACACGTCGCACCAGAAGTTCCTCCTGCTAGTCGGCCCCACGCGGTCCGGTAAGGGCGTCATCCTGCGGGTGCTCACCGAGCTGGTGGGCGTGGACGCCACCGCCGCGACGGACTTCCAGACCCTGTGCAACGACCACGGGGCGGCCCCGCTCGTCGGCAAGACGCTCGCGACGATGGGCGACATGCGCGTGGGGTCTCGCGCCGACCTCACCATCGGGCTGCAACGCCTGCTCAGCGTCGTCGGCCAGGACGCGATCCCGGTCAACCAGAAGAACCGGCCGGTCTACTCGACGCGGCTCGCGGTTCGCTTCGTCATCGCCACGAACGAGTTGCCGAACTTCAGCGACAGCGCCAAGGCGTTGGCGGCCCGCGTGATCGTGCTCAAGTTCACCCGCTCCTTCCGGGGCAAGGAGGACCCGGGGCTGTCCGACAAGCTCAGGCGCGAGATGGCGGGCGTGTTCGCCTGGGCGCTCGAGGGGCTGACCAGGCTCACGCGGCGGGGCCGGCTCGTACAACCCGCCGCCGGCAACAGGACGCTGACCGAGTTCGAGGAGACGCTCAGCCCGGTCACCCGGTTCGTGAGGGAGCGGTGCGTCGTCGAGCCGGGCGCGGCGGTGGCCAAGAGGGTCCTGTTCGACATCTGGCACCGATGGTGCCAGACCGAAATGGTCACCCACGTCGGTCCGCCGAGCGGCTTCGGGGCGAAGCTGGCCGGCGTTGTTGATCGCCTGGGGGAGGACAAGCCGCGGGTGAACGGGTTGCGCGTTAAGAGGTACGTCGGCGTCCGGCCCAGGACCGCGGACGACCCCGAGGAGGATGACGGCGACGATCGGTGTCCCGACGCCGGTCACCTCGGTCACCCCGGTCACCCCGGTCACCCCGGTCACCCGGAAAACCTATCTCGCCCCCAACCCGAAACGGGATAACGCCAACCTGGCCACAAACCGAGCGGCGGGGTTACCGAGGAGCCGAACCCCGCAGGTGAAGAAGAGATACGGTTTCCGGGTGACCAGGGGGACCGGGGTGACCCCGCCGAGTCACCCGGCGGACGACAAACGGAACCCACGCCCCCCAAGCCTCAGCGGAGGTATACCGACGGCCCCAGTCCGCGGGGGGCTGCACGATGACGGCGGCCGACTTGTTACGCCGCCTCGTCGAGGCCGGCTGTGCCCCCGCGGTCGAGGGGGCCGACCTGACGCTCGACGCCGACCCCCCGGCCGAACTCGAGCCGCTCGTCGAGGTGTTACACACCGGGCTACGCGCGATCCTGTCGGGCCGCCGGTGGTTCGCCTTCGACGCCGCCGGCCGCGGGTGCGGCCCCAGGAGCGACCACGCCCTCGACCCCGGCCGGCTCCTGCCGCGGGGGGCCACCCACGTCTGCGTCGAGGGCTTCGCGTGGAACCGCCTGGACGGTTGCGTCAACCGGCACCCCGAACTCTTCGAACCGCCCGCCGCGGGACCCCAATCGCCACGACGCCGTCACGCCGATGACCACGCACCGGACGCCCTATTCCGAACGTGACGGCGGACAAATCGCTCGTTGCTCTCCTTGAACTTCGCCCCTAACTGGACCAAGATCACCACCCCCTCGACGGAGATCGATTCGATGGCCTCGCTCAACAAAGAGCCGAACGGCAACTACACCGTCCAGCTCGTCGGCAGCGACGGCAAGCGCCGCAGCCTGCGGCTGGGCAAGGTGCCCAAGAAGTCCGCCGACTCGATCAA
>JANYHV010000283.1 GCA_025362195.1 Fimbriiglobus sp.
GGGGGGAGTTTGCCGGCGGTTTTGTACGCGGTCAGCCGCGCCTCGCACTGCGTCAGGCGGGCGGCGTCGCGGTTGCGCACGGCCGTGTACAGGGCGTCGACCGTCTCGAAGACTTCGGCGTCCGGCCCCATCTGCGGCGGCGACCGCAGGCTCAGGAGCACGCCGACGGCGAGGACCGCGGCCAGGGTGCCGAGGACGGCCCAGGCGACGCGGCGGGTCGTGGGGTCAGTCGTCGGCATGGACCACCTCCCCGCCGTCGCGCGTCGAAAGGGCGACCCACGTGTTCGGCCGGATGAAGGTCGTGATGAACCGGACCGACCCGTCGCCGAACATCACGTTGCACCCGGTCCCGTGTTCGCCCCACATCTGGTCGGTGTGGCCGAACGGGTCGTTCGGGGCGTGAATGATGACTTGCGGGTGGTCGTGCGTGTCCGGCCCGCTGTGGACGCCGACCAGGCAGCCCGCGCCGTTGTTCTCCGACGGCCACGCCCGCAGGTCGAGCCGCGGCGGGGTCACGGCCCCGGGGACCACGCCGACCCACGTCTTGTGGCTCAGAATCGAGCTGTGTTCGCCCAGGAAGACCGTGTTCGACAGGCCGTCCGACACCCGGGCGACGGTCGTCTTCGAGTTGGCGTAGAACGGCCCGTCGATGCGGGCCGGCTGGCTCAATCCGGGGATCGGCTCGGGCACGTCGAAGTCGTAGCAGTACGGCGTCGTCCGGCCCCACGGCTGGTGGATGCCGGCGTTCGTGACGTAGTGGCTGTGGCCGAAGACGACCTTGGCCCCGGTCGAGAGGACGATCGGCGTCCCGGTCCGGTGATCGACGGCCTTGAGCACCTCGAAGCCGTCCGACCCGCCGGTCGCCGACGGGCACAGGAACATCGCCACCTTCGCCTTGGCCGCGGCGGCGTTGACCGGTGCCCAGCACGGCTCGGCCGCGTTGAACTGGCGGAACAGGTTGTCCTGTTCGAGGTACGGCAGGAGGAGCATCCCCCACGCCCACCCGGCCGGGCCGTTGCGGTACTGGTCGCCGTAGCCGACGCCGTACGCGGAGCCGTTGGCCGCCGTGTTCGTCTGGTACGCCGGCGGGAACCGGCCGACGGCCCCTTCGTAGTTGTTCAGGGCCAGGCCGAGTTGCTTCAAGTTGTTCTGGCACTTCAACCGGGACGCCGCCTCCCGCACCTTCTGCACGGCCGGCAACAGCAGGCCGACCAGCACGGAGATGATGGCAATGACGACCAGGAGTTCGATGAGCGTGAACCCGCGGGTTCGAGGACGACGCATGGGACAATCCTTCGCCGAAGCGTAAAGAGTGAATTAGTCTCGGCTAACTGTAGCGGCTAGTAGTGGCTAATCAAGCCATTCGGCGAGGTTTTTCGACAATCGAGTGGAGTCGCTCTCGAAGGCCGGTTAGTCTGTCGCAATGGTCGTCGCCGGGCGAATCGTTACGACCTGTGGCGGTCACACGGCACGGCCCCGCGACAAAACACCGTTGACGCGACACCGACCGACAGTGGAGATCGACGATGGACCTGACTTCGCGGCGGCGGGGCTGTTTACTCGGGCTGGCGTGCGGGGACGCCGTCGGCACGACCGTCGAGTTCCTGCCGCGCGGGAGTTTCCCGCCGGTCACGGACATGGTCGGCGGCGGGCCGTTCGCGCTGCCGGTCGGGGCGTGGACGGACGACACGTCGATGGCCTTGTGCCTGGCGGCGAGCCTCGCCGAACTCGGCCGCTTCGACCCGGCCGACCAGATGGCGCGGTACTGCCGGTGGCACGAGACCGGCTACCTGAGCAGTACCGGCCGGTGCTTCGACATCGGGCTGACGGTCCGCGGGTCGCTCGACCGCTTCCGCCGCACGGGCGACCCGTTCAGCGGCCCGACCGACCGGGATTCGGCCGGCAACGGCTGCCTGATGCGGCTGGCCCCGGTGCCGCTCTTCTGCCACCCCGACGCGGCCGAGACGGTGCGCCTGTCCGGGGAGAGTGCCCGCACCACGCACGGCGCGGCGGAGTGCGTCGAGGCCAGCCGCCTGCTCGGGGCGATGCTGGGCCGCGCGCTGTCCGGGGCGACGAAGGAGGACGTGCTTTTCGGCTCGCCCCCGGACGAGTTCGAGACGCCGAAAGTCCGGGCGATCGCCACCGGCACCTACCGCGACGTGCCCGCGTCGGCGGTCCGCGGGTCGGGATACGTGATCGCCTGCCTGGAAGCGGCGGCGTGGTGTTTCTGGCACGCCACCACGTTCCGCGACGCCGTGTTGAAAGCGGCCAACCTGGGGGACGACGCCGACACGACCGCGGCCGTGTGCGGCCAACTCGCCGGCGCGTTCCACGGCGAGCCCGGCATCCCCGCCGAGTGGCTGGCGAAACTCGTGATGGCCGCCGAAATCCGCGCCCTCGCCGACGCCCTCCGGCCGAGACCGGCGTGAGGCGTGTCGGCTTCTTCTCGTGTTCGAGCGGAGTTCGAGTGGGTGTCGCGTGTCGTCAATCCCGTCGAACGCCACGGGCTTCGACAAGGTTTTCGGCTCCGCCGCAGGCGACTGTTAGCCCGACGCGATAGCGAGGGTCGAGCGGTCGAGGGCAAGGTGGCCGTCGATGACCGCACGGCCGACGACTCCCGACATCGTCAACGACCCATCGACCCTCGCTAGCGCGTCGGGCTAACAGTCGTCTGCGGCGGAGCCGAAAACCAGTCCACGCCGATGGCGGAGGCGTAACTCGCTGGACGCCGCAGAACTGGCGGCAAAAGTAGCCCGACGCGCGTCGTGTTCGGACGCAAAGGTCGTTGACCGTGGCGGTCACAGTACGGTCACAGCGCCGGGACATTCTCGACGACCTTTGTTCCCCTAGCTCGCGCGTCGGGCAAACTCGCGTCGCCCAACTCCTCGTTACGCCTTCGGCAACGGGGGCGGGGCGGCGGCGAAGAGGGCTTGCAGGTCGGGCATCGTGTCGGCGGCGACCCACCCGGGCATGCCGGTCTTCCAGACCAGCGACGCGCGGGTCACCGACCCGTCGCGGACTTTGCCGCCGATCGTGCCCAGGTCGAACGGTCCGGCGGCGGCCCCGGCGATGGCCACGTGGTACGCCGCGGCCGTCGGCAACGGGGGCGGGGCGGCGGCGGTCGCCGGGGCGGCCCCGGGGGCCATCGCGTTGCCCATTTGTTGGCCGAGGGCGATGCCCGCGCCCAGCCCGACGCCCATGCCGGCCGCGCCGCCGGGGTTCTGTGCCGCGTCCCGGATCGCTTCGGCCGACTGGAACTTCGTGTACTGGTCGAGGTTGCCGAGGATGCCCATCTGCGACTTCTTGTCGAGCGCCGCTTCGACTTCCGGCGGCAGGCTGATGCTCTCGACGTAGAACTGCGTCAGGGACACGCCCATCTTCGCCAGTTCCGGCGACACCCGCTCCAGGGCGAGCTTGCTCAGCCGCTCGTAGTTGCCGACGAGGTCGAGGATCGGCATCTTCACGTTGGCGACCGTATCGACGAACCGCGAGACGATGACGTTGCGGAACTGCGCGGCGATTTCGAAGGCTTCAAAACTGGGGTCGGTGGCGACGAGTTCCTTCAAGAAGGTGCCGGGGTCGGCGACCTTGAAGGCGTAGCTGCCGAAGGCCCGGACGCGGACCGGGCCGAACTCGGGGTCGCGCATCAGCACGGGGTTTTGGGTGCCCCACTTCTGGTCGGTCCACTGCCGGGTGGCGACGAAGTAAACCTCGCACTTGAACGGCGACTCGAACCCGTACTTCCACCCGAGGACGGTCGAGAGGATTGGCATGTTGTTCGTGTCGAGGGTGTACATGCCCGGCGTCTTCACGTCGGCGAGTTGGCCCTCCTTGACGAACACGGCCGCCTGGCCCTCGCGGACGATCAGCTTGGCCCCGTTCTTGATCTCGTTGTTGTGCCGGGGGAAGCGGTACGCCAGAATCTCGTTCTGCGAGGGTTCCGTCCACTCGATGATGTCGATGAACTGACCCGAAACCCAGTCGCGCAAGCTCATGAGACGGCTCCAAACGGGGAAAGGTGTCCGGTATCTTGAGGGCCATTCGCCGCCGGGGCAAGCAAATTGTCCCCGGCGACGCCCCGAACGACATCCGAACCTGGACGACCCAGACGACACTCGGGGCGTGACACGTTCCCACGGCGACCGCGTGACCGGGCAGAAAAACCAGGACTGGAACGAGCAAGACGTGCGGGGCTGGAGCGGTTTTCAAATTTGTGTCGAGGCACACGTTCGGTGGCGCGGGTGGGTGGCTCCGCCGCAGGCGAATCTTGTTAGCCCGACGCGCTAGCGAGGGTCGCTGGGTCATTGGCGATGATGGGGGTCGTCGGCCGCGCGGTCATCGGTAGCCACATTACCAGAGACCGCTCGACCCTCGCTAGCGCGTCGGGCTAACATTCGCCTGCGGCGGAGCCGAAAACCTTGCCGAGGCCCGTGCGTGCGACGGAATCAGCGCCACGCGACAACACCTCGAACCCCGCCTTCGTGTCGTTTCCGGCGGGGCGTAGGCCAGGGCCATGACGAGTTTGGCCCCCTGCATTACCCCAGGTCGAACAGCACGACGCGGCCGTCGCCGGTCAGGGTCAGGCCCGGCTCGCCTTCGGCCGCCACGGCGTCGCCGGCTTGCAGGGCGATTCCGTTGACCGTCGCGGTGCCGGTTGCGACGTGCAGCCACGCGCCGCGGCCGGGGGCCAGGGCGTGCGCCAGCGGGGTCGCCGTCAGGGTCGCCGTGCGGATGACGGCGTCCTGGTGGATGACCATCGACCCGTCGCGGGCGTCCGGCGAGAGGGTCGTCTGCCAGGTGCCGGGCGGCGGGTCGAAGGCCTGCTGTTGGTACTGCGGGGTCAGGCCGCGCTTCGCCGGGGTGATCCACATTTGCAGCAGGTGGACCGGGACCGTCGGGGATGGGTTGAACTCGGAGTGCGACACCCCGGTCCCGGCCGACATCGCCTGCCACTCGCCGGCGCGGATCGTCGCCCCGGTGCCCAGGCTGTCCTTGTGGGCGAGTTCGCCGCTGAGCACCCAGGTGAAAATCTCCATGTCCCGGTGCGGGTGCGTGCCGAACCCTTGGCCCCCGGCCACGCGGTCGTCGTTGATGACCCGGAGGGTGCGGAAGTTGTGGTGCCGGGGGTCGGCGTAGTCGCCGAAGCTGAAGGTGTGCTTGCTGTCGAGCCAGCCGAAGTCGGTCGTACCCCGCGCGGCGGCCTGACGAATCGTGAGCATGGGAGTGTTCCCGCGCCCGCTCGGCCCCGAGGTGAGGGGGCCGCGTCGGACGGTGTAGAATACCGGTTTCCCCCCGAGACATTACATGCCGCCCGACTGGCCCAAGCTCGAAGCCGAGTTCGCCCGCCTGCCCCGCCGGGAGGTCGTCAACCTGGCCGCCCGGGCCGCCGAACGCCTGGCCCCGGTGCTCGCGCGGGCGGCCGACCACTACGGCCCCGAGGCGTTCGAGTGGCTGCACGCGGTGGCGGCGACCGTCCGCACGGCGCAGAGGTACGCCGCCGGGGAACCGGTCACGCGGTTCGCGCTCGACCTGGCGTCGGACGCGGCCCGGTGCGCGGCCAACGCGATGGCCGGGGCGGCGCAACTGCTCGGCCCGGCGGCAACTCACGAGGCGTGCGAGAACGCGATCGCCGCCGCCGCGTTCGCCGCCGACTGCGCCCGGGCCAGGAGTCCGGCGCAGGCGGCCCAGCGGGCGGTGCAGGCGGTCCGCGTCGCCGGCGAGGTGCCCCCGGCGACCGGCCCGCTGTGGCCGGACGGGGAACCGGCCTGGTTCGCCGAGGGGCTGGCCCGGTACCGCCGCGCGTTCCCGCCGGAAACGGGGATTCCGCCGCCCGACCGCGGCCCGGCCTCCTAAAAAAGCCCTTTCCCACGAACTCCCCCGGGTGCCGCACCGATGACCGACCGCGTGTTGAAATTGGGCATCCCCGCCGGGTCGCTCCAGGAGGCGACGGCCGACCTGTTCCGCAAGGCCGGGTACAAGCTGTCGTTCGCCGGCCGCAGCTACTACCCGACGATCGACGACCCGGAGATCCACTGCACGCTGATCCGCGCCCAGGAGATGGCCCGGTACGTCGAGGACGGGTCGCTCGACTGCGGCCTGACGGGCAAGGACTGGATCGTCGAGAACGGGGCCGTCGTCGAGGAGCTGGCCGAACTCGTGTTCAGCAAGGTCAGCCGCCGGCCGGTCCGCTGGGTCCTGGCCGTGCCGAACGACTCGCCGATCCAAACCCCCCAGGACTTGCAGGGCAAGCGGATCGCCACGGAGGTCGTGAACATCACCCGCCGGTGGCTCGAATCGCACGGGGTGACGGCCCACGTCGAGTTCAGTTGGGGGGCGACCGAGGTCAAGCCGCCCCGCCTGGCGGACGCCATCGTCGAGGTGACCGAGACGGGGAGTTCGTTGCGGGCGAATAACTTACGGATCGTCTGCGACCTGCTCGAGAGCACGACCCGGTTCATCGCCAACGCGCCCGCGGCCGCCGACCCGTGGAAGCGCCGCAAGATGGACGACCTGCTGTTGATGTTGCAAGGGGCGATGGCCGCCGAGGCCAAGGTCGGGCTGATGATGAACGTCCGCCGGGCCGACCTGGCGAGCGTCCTGCCGGTGCTCCCGGCACTACAAAACCCGACGATCTCGAACCTGTCCGACCCCGACTGGGTGGCCGTGATGACAATCCTCGACGAGGCGACCGTCCGAAAGATCATCCCGGACCTGAAGCGCGCCGGGGCGACGGGCCTGGTGGAGTTTCCGCTGAACAAAGTGATCGATTGACAAAGCAAAACGATTCACCGCAGAGGGCACGTGAGGGCGCGGAGAAAGGCCGGAACCAAGAGGGCG
>JANYHV010000312.1 GCA_025362195.1 Fimbriiglobus sp.
CAGGTGGCCGCCGGCAAGCCGAAGATGGCGGCCGTCGGCGCGTGCCTGCGGAAGCTGCTCATGATCGCCTACGGGGTGCTCAAAAGCCGCACCCCGTTCGACCCGGCCAAGGGGTCAAAAATCACCCCTTGACAACACACCGTCTTGTATCTTCCCCTCGACCGCACTTGCGGTCACTTACCGGGGGCGGCAGGCCGACCACCATCGGGCCCTCCGAGGCCGCGAACCAGCTGGGCCGCCGCCCCCGACCCGTCCCGGTCACAGCCCGAACAGTCACCCGCCCCCGAGGCCGGATTCGCAAGACCGGGCACCGCCGGGACTCTTCTGGAGGCACTGCCGTGGCCAACCTCGTCACCGCCGGGATCGACGCGTCCAAGGACCACCTCGACGTGGCCGCCCGCCCCGGCGGCGCGTTCCGCGTCCCCAACGACCCGGACGGGGTCGCCGACCTGGTCGCCCGCCTCCAGGCCGTCCGCGCCTCGCTGGTCGTCCTGGAGGCGACCGGCGGGTACGAGGCCGCCGCCCTCGCGGCGCTGCTGGCCGCCGGCGTCCCGGCCGCCGTGGTCAACCCGCGGCGGGTCCGCCAGTTCGCCTCGGGGATCGGCCAGCACGCCAAGACCGACCCGATCGACGCCGCGGTCCTCGCCCACTTCGCGGCCGTGGCCTGCCCGCCCCCCGCCGCCCCGCCCGACGGCGACCGGGTGGAGCCGGCCACCCTACCGGACCGCCGCCGGCAGCTCCTGGGCATGCGGGTGGCCGAGGGGAACCGCCTCCGGCCCGGCCTGCCGGCCGCCATCCGCGAGGGGATCGAGGCCCACGTCGCCCGGCTGGACGGGCAAGTCGAGGCGATCGACAAGCAGGTCGCCGCGGCCGTCCGCCGGTCCCCGGCCTGGCGGGAGCGGGACCGGCTGCTGCGGTCGATCCAGGGCGTCGGGCCGGTGGTCAGCCACACCCTGCTGGCCGACCTGCCCGAGCCGGGCACCCGGCCGCCGGGTAAGCTCGCCGGGCTCGCCGGACTGGCCCCGTTCGCGGCCGACAGCGGCCGGAAGCGGGGGGAGCGGCACATCCGGGGCGGGCGGCGGGAGGTGCGGCGGGCGCTGGACATGGCGGGGCTGGCGGTGGCCCGGGTGCCGGGGCCGCTGCGGGACTTCGCCCAGCGGCTGAAGGCGAAGGGGAAGGCGTCGAAGGTCGTGCTCATCGCGGTCGCGCGGAAGCTGCTCGTGATCGCCCACGCGGTCATCCGGGACGGCCGGGCGTGGGACCCGAAAATGGCTCCGGCCGCTTGACTTCGAACACAGTCCCTGGTTCGGCCGACCTCGTTACCCCCAGAACCGCCACCACGGCCGCCTTGGCCCAGAGGGCCCCGGACCGTCGTGGGGCACCCCTGCCGGGCCCCCGACCGGTTGGTCCGGGGGCACCCCGAGCCGCCGCAGCAACTCCGCCGCCACCACACTCCCCTCGACGCGACACAACCCGCCGCCCGACAGGATCAGGTCGCGCGTCGACATCTCCGAAATCCCGTGCTGGTTCCCGCTGTCGGACACCGCAGCAATCCCCTCAAAGTGGGGCCGTGTGTCGATCCCACGCCTCCGGGCCTCTTCGTGGAGGCTGTGTAGCCAGACGATTGTGTCGCGCCAGTCACCGAACCCGCCCGTAATTGAGATCGTGAGCAGAGCGAGGCGCAAGTAGGCAAGGTAGTTCCCTTCCGCTTCGGAGCGCTCGGCCGCCAACGCCAGGTAGGGACCCCTCCCCACCGCCCCGAGGGAATCGTAGAGGAGGCTCCGGTACGCCATCGGGTTCCCCGCCGCCGCTCGCCGAATCCCCTCCCTGTGCGGAGGGGGAGCCTGCAGGTAGCTCTCGCAGACTCGGTCGAAGAACGCGAGAGTTTCCTCGCGCGAGGCGACCCCGTTCCAGTGCTTCATCTGGTCACAGATCATCTCCATCCGCAAACTCCCAGCGCCTAAGACCGCCGAGGCGTGACACACCCGCCGAGGCCGAACGACCCGACTCAGCCGCGGCGGGGGCGAAAGGGCCGACGACGCCCGCGGGAACCTCCACGCCCCCGCCGTCGCCTGCAGCGCCTCACAGGTTACACTACCGATGTCGTCGAGGCGACACTCCGGCGGTCGGATCGACCGCACGTAGCGGACGAGGCACCGACCCCGTGGACCGGCCGCCGGCGCCCCTCGACCTCGGACGCGACCAGGCACCTCCGCCGTGGTCCCCGCCGTCGCCCGAGGTGCGGCAGTGCGGGCTATCGTCCGGCGCCGGGACGACCTGCGGCGGCTTGCCGCCCGCGAGAAGTGCCGGGCCGACTCGCCGAACCTGACCGCGACCCGGTTCACCCCGTCCTCGAGGCGCTCTCCGCGCGGCCCGGGGCGGCCGGCGGGCCTTCGGGGCGTGCCTGCGGACGTTCGTCGTGCCCTGCTACGGGGTGCCCAAGAACCGCAAGCCGTCCGACACCGACCGGGGCTCGAGAATCGCCACCTGGCGACACGCGACCTGGTTCGGCGGCTCAGGATGATCCCCGGAGAAACCGCCTGAGCCGGTCCCACAGCGATTGCCTTCGGCCGTCCCCCGCCGCCACGAGTAACTCCTCCAGTGGTCGGACGCCGCCCGAAGTAATGATCGACGCGAACGGGAACCACGACCCTTCGTGGCGGCGAAGGCACCCGCCGTTGACGGTCGTACTCCGGACGAACGCGACCGGCCCGCCGCTCACCGCCGGGCGGGGAAGCGCCTCGACCCGCTCGGCCAAACCCTCGACCGGGACCGCGGGCCAGACCTGGATGTCCACCAGCGTCGCCCCGCTCGGGAGCAGCGCGCAGGCCACGTTGAGGTCCACGCCGTGGGCGGGCGGGGACTGTCGGAAGTAGCGTTGCGTCTCGGCCTCCGCGGCATCGGCGAACGCCGTCAATGCGCCTTGGTCCACCCGCTCGCCGACCGCGAAGATCGGAGGGCAGAGGATGAGGAGGCCGTCGTGCGGGGGCTTCGCCCCGCCCCGGTCCTGGGCCGCCCGGTCGTCCTCCGCGGCGGCCGCGTCGTCGCCCAGGCTGCGGTACGCGAGCGCGCGACCGACGTAGGCATTCGTCAGGTCGGGGTCCAGTCGGATCGCCTCGGTGAACGAAGCGGCAGCCCGTTCATGCTCCCCCCGCTTTAGGTGCGACACCCCCCGCTCGTAGCAGCCGCGGGCCGTCAGTTCAGGTATCATCGCCGCCACTCCGAGCCCCCGGAACGACCCGGCTCAGCGGCAGGGCGCGCGCTGAACCGCGAGCCCGTGTTACGCCGTGCCGCCCCCGGTGCCGGCTGCGGCACCTCGTGTGGTACGACGCGGCCGGTGGTGACCGGCGACCGGGCGGAACGCCTCGACGACGTCGGAGCGCACCAGCACCTCGGGAATCCGACCGCGGGCCGGCCGCCGGCGTCACCCACCTCGGGCACCGGCCCGCGCCGCGCGACCCCGCGACCGTGAGGTCGAGGGGCGACGTCACTGGACCGCAGGACCGCACCGGCCTGGCGGCCCCGGCCGCCCAAGCCGGCGCCGACGTGAGTCAGGATACCCCGGACGCTCGCCCGCCGCCAGCCCCCGGCGGGGTAGTGGCCGATCAATGTTGTGACGGCTGCTCTCGAGCCTAAGGGGGCAGGGTCGTCCCGGCACCACCGACGCGCCGACCGGCCGCGGCCCGGGCTCGGGGCCGTGGCCCCGCCGCAACTGTTCAGGCACCCCCGACCATTGTCGCGGCTCGCGCCGTCGGCGGACGGGGCCGGGGGCGTCGCCGATTTCTCTGGGTGGGCGCGTGGCACCGGCTTACAATTCCTGCCACCCCTTCTCCCTCTTGACCCCCGGCCCCGCCATGACCCCACTCCTCGCGACCCTCGCCCTCCTCGCCGCCTCAGCCGCCGCCCCCGCTCGGGCCGACGACCCGAAGCCGGTCCGCGCCCTGCTCGTGATCGGCGGCTGCTGCCACGACTACGCCAGGCAGAAGGACCTGCTGACCAAGGGCGTCTCGGCCCGCGCCAACGTCCAGTGGGCGGTCGCCTACGACCCGGACACCGGCACCAAGCACCTGAACCCGGCCTACGCCAAGCCGGACTGGGCCAAGGGGTTCGACGTGGTCGTCCACGACGAGTGCTGCGCCGACGTGACCGACCCCGCGGCCGTCGATCGCATCTTGCAGCCGCACCGCGACGGCCTGCCGGGGGTGGTCCTGCACTGCGGCGTCCACAGCTACCGGACCGCCGGCTACCCGGCCAAGACGACGCCGTGGTTCGAGTTCACCGGCCTGGCCTCGACCGGCCACGGCCCGCAGGCCCCGATCCGGGTCAAGTACGCCGAGCCGGCCCACCCGGTCACGAAGGGGCTGGCCGACTGGACGACGATCGAAGAGGAGCTCTACAACAACTCGACCGGCAAGTTGCTCGGCACCGCGAGCCCGCTGGCCGGCGGCGAGCAGACGGTGACGGACAAGGCCGGCAAGGCGGCGACGGCCGCGGGGGTGGTGGCCTGGACGAACGCGTACGCCGGGAAGGCGCGGGTGTTCGCCACGTCGCTGGGACACAACAGCGAGACGGTCGCCGACGCGAAGTACCTCGACCTGGTGGCGCGGGGGCTGCTGTGGTCGGCGGGCAAGCTCGACGAGGCGCACCTGGTGCCGGCCCGCCGGGTGATGCTGGCCGACTAGGGCCCCGAGTCGCAAGCCCGCCACGCCTCAAGGGTCCCCCGGCGCGTCGCCGTTAGTGTCGTCGCGGACCACCGACGGCACCCACAACGGAGTCGCGGCCCGCCTTCCGGCGCAAGGCTCCGGCGGCGGGGGTCTTCCCTCTCGCCGCGCCTTCAGCCGGCGGATGGTCTCGGCCACTCCGCCGCTGCCGCCGGCCGTCGGCCCCCGACTCACCCGCCACGTCAGGTCGGACAGCGTCGCCGTCGTCCCGTCCCCGACTTCGAGGTCCTGCTTCCACCCGTTCACCGTCGGTAACGCCGCGCCGTGCTCGGCCAGCCACGCCGCCAGCCCGGCGAACTCGGCCGCCGAGCACGGCGGCACGCCGCCGAGCCACCGCCGGGTCAGCTCGGCCAGGTGGCCGTGCAGCCGGTCGGCCTCCTCGCCGTACGGCGGCCGCAGGGCGCGGTACGCACGCACGAGGCCCGCGAAGTCCGGCTCGCGGCGGGCGAGGCCGTCCCGCTCGCCCAGCCCCGCGAAGAGTTCGAGCCAGTACCGCGCCCCGGCCGGCGGGTGCGGCAGGCCCGCCTCGAGCTTCCGCAGGCGGCGGTCCCAGCCGGCGGTGCCGCTCACGGGTACGCCCCCCGGCCGACCTTGACGTCGGGCGACTCCTCGACGCGGTCCTCCAGGTCCTGCAGCCGGGCCTCGACCTCGACCAGGGCGCGGAGCTTGACCCCGTGCTCCAGGATCGCCCGGGCGGCATTGAGCCGCACCGTCGCCGCGTAGCTCGGCTTCAACAGGTCGGCCAGCGTGCGGACCGACTCGACGCCGGCGGCGGTGAGCATGGCCGCCGCGCGGGTCAGCATCTCGTGCCGCAGCTCCTCGGCCCGCTGCTGGAACGCCGGGTCTTGCAGCCGGCGGTAGACGGTCGCCGGGCTGACCCCGCTCTGCTTGGCGGCCTGCTCGGCGGACAGGCC
>JANYHV010000332.1 GCA_025362195.1 Fimbriiglobus sp.
CTTGCAGCGTGCCCTGCGACGCCTCGGCCTGGTACGGCGTGTACGACGTGTAGAACTCGGACCGGCCGGCGATGGCGTCCACGACGGCCGGGATGAAGTGGTCGTAGGCCCCGCCGCCCAGGAAGCTGACGACGCTGGCCGGCGACTGGTTCTTGGCCGCCAGCCCGCGGACGTGCCGTTCGAGTTCGATCTCGGTTAGGGCGGGCGGCACGTTCAACGGCCGCTGCATCCGCAACTCGGCCGGGATGCCTTTGAAGAGTGCGTCGATGGACGGCTCGCCGATACCCGCCAGCATCGCGGCCACGTCGTCGTCGGTGTTCAGGATGTAGCTGTTCATAGGCTCGCGTTCGGAGGACCAAAGGGCGTGTCGAAGGTCAACCGCGACGGCGGGACGCGGGGCAACGGTCCTGGCGAGCCAGAAGCGTTAGTGCGCGTCGTGGGCCAACTGCTCGTCGTACTTGGCCTTGTCGGCCAGGTGGGCGGTGCCCGCGCCGGGGGCGAGTTGGACGCGGATCAGCCAGCCGCGGCCGTAGCAGTCCTCGTTGATCGGGCTCGGCTCGCTGGCCAACGGGGCGTTCACTTCGACGACCACCCCGGACACCGGGGCGTTCAGGTCGAACACGGCTTTGACCGACTCGATCTCGCCGAACGGGACGCCGGCACTCACGTGCGTGCCGACCTTGGGCAGTTGCAGGTGCGTCACGTCGGTCAGTTGATCGACGGCGTACTGCGTGATGCCGACGGTGACGATGTCCCCGCCCTGCGCGGCCCACTCGTGCGAGGTCGCGTACTTCAACTCGTCGAGGTTCACGGTCGCGCTCATGGCGAGGTCTCCGGGGGTTTCGGGCGGCGGTAGAAGGGCAAGCTCACGACGCGGGCCGGGGTCGGCGTGCCGCGAATATCGACGCTCAGGGGCGTGCCGGGGGCGGCGAGCGCGACCGGGACGGTGGCCATCGCGATCGACTTCTCGACGAACGGGCCGTAGCTGCCGCTGGTGACCGCGCCGACGACCTCGCCGCCGGCCAGGATCGGGCAGCCCTCGCGGGCGGCCCGCTTGCCGTCGAGTTCGAGGCCGACGCGGGTCCGCGTCCGGGCCATCGCCTTCAAGGCGTCGCGGCCGATGAAGTCGCCCTTGTCGAGCTTGACCGCCCAGCCGAGGCCGGCCGTGAGCGGGTCGATGGCCTCGGTCAACTCGTGGCCGTACAGCGGCATGGCGGCTTCGAGGCGGAGGGTGTCGCGCGCCCCCAGGCCGCACGGCTTGGCCCCGCGGGCCACCAGTTCCTCGGCCAGCGACGCGGCCAACTCGTTCGGCACGATGATTTCCAGGCCGTCCTCGCCGGTGTACCCGGTGCGGCTGACGACGCAGCCGTTGCGGCAGTAGAACGTCGGCGTCGCGTAGTAGTTCTTCAAGGCGTTCGCGTCGAGGTCGAACATGCCCTTCGTCAGCGCCACGGCGGCCGGCCCCTGGACCGCGAGCATGGCCGTGGCGTCGGTCTCGTCGCCCAGGCGCACGTCGAACGCCGCCGCCTTGGCCGTCAGCCAGGCGACGATTTTGCCCCGGTTCGAGGCGTTGACGACCATCGAATAGCCGTAGGGCCAGCGGTAGACGAGCACGTCGTCGAGGACGAACCCGGCGTCGTTCAGCAGCAACCCGTAGCGGACCTGGTCGAGCTTCATCCCGGCGACGGAGTTGGTGAAGACGTGGTCGAGGAAGGCCGTGGCGTTGGTCCCGCCGAAGCTGAGCCGGGCCATGTGGCTGATGTCGAACAGCCCGGCGTGCGTGCGGACGGCCCGGTGCTCCTCGACGACGCCGGCGTACTGGACCGGCATCGCGTACCCGGCGAACGGCACCATGCGGGCCTGGCGGGCGACGTGCCAGTCGTACAGGGCGGTGCGGACATCCGGCACGGGCGTCCCCTCGGAGGAATGGTGAGGGTGCGGGGAAACGAAGAAAGGCAAGCCCACGCCGTGCGGGCCGCCTTCTCCACCATCCTAGCCGTCCGGGCCGCCGTTGTCCAACCGCCGCCCGGCGTCACTTCTTCGACTTCGTGAAGACGACGATGTGCTGCCAGGGGAGGCCGGGGATGGTCTTGGTGTGCTCCAGCGCGGGGAACTCGGTCATTTCGAGGATGACCTGCCGCTCGCTCATCTTGTGGACCAGCTTGATCGGCACCGCCGGGTCTTCCAGGCGGAACTCGACGAAGGCGATGCGGCCGCCCGGCTTGAGCGCCGCGACCAACTTCTCGGCCATCTCGTGCGGGAACGCCAACTCGTGGTACACGTCCACCATCAGGATCAAATCGACCTCGCCGGCGGGCAGCTTGGGGTCGGCTTCGAGGCTCTTCACGGCGACGACGTTCTCGACCTTCTCCTTGGCCGCGCGGGCCTCGATCAGGGCCAGCATCTCGGGCTGGATATCGACGGCCAGGACCTTGCCCTTGGGGCCGACGAGGGGGGCCATGCGGAAGGCGTGGAACCCGGTCCCCGCGCCCACGTCGGCGACCGTCATGCCCGGCTGCAGGTCGAGCGCCTTGAGCAGCTTGGCCGGCTCCTCTTCCTTCTCGCGCTCGGACCGTTCGAGCCAGCCGGCCCCCTGGAAGCCCATGACCTGCGCGATCTCGCGGCCCTTGTAGAACTTGCCGATGCCGTCCGGGTCGTGGGCCTTCCGCGTCTCGTACCGCGGCTTCGGCTCCTCGGCGGCCGCCGACAGTGACAGGGCGACGACACTCATCAATACGGCGAGCAGGCGCATGGGGAGTCCCGGGGATTACCAGACGTTGAGTTCGCGGTGCAGGGTCACGCCGGACGACGCCTTGACGCGGGCCTGGACCGTGTCCAGGAGGGTCAGCACGTCGGCGGCGGTGGTGCCGGGGTGGGCGATGGCGTAGTTGCCGTTGCGGTCGCTCACCTCGGCGTTGCCGACCTTCGTCTTGGCCAGGCCGGCCCGCTCGATCAGGCTCGCGGCCGTCGTCCCGCCGGCGTTGCGGAACATGCGGACCGCCGCCTGGAAGCTCAGCGGCTCCGCCCCCTTGCGCAACACCCACGTCCGCCGCATCCGCTTCAGCACGGCCGTGGCGTCGTCCCGTTCCAACTCGAACTCGACCCACAGGATGACCGGTTCGTCGAGGTCGCTAGTGTGGTCGCCGAAGGTCAACTCGTCCCGGGTGCGGACCTGCTCGGTGCCATCCAGGCTCAGTACGGCGACCCGGCGGACGCTCGCGCCGATCTCGCCGGCCCGGTCGCCGACGTTGCACCGGACGCTGCCGCCGACGCTGCCGCGAATGCCGACGAGGGTTTCGAGGCCGCTCAGGCCGGCGCGGACGGACGCGGCGATCAGGTCGAACAGCGCGGCCCCGCCGGCGGCGCGGACGGTGCGGCCGTCCACCGCGATCGTTTCAAAAGCCGGGCCGCTCAGCCGGACGACGGCCCCGGGCACCGGCCCCTCGCGGACGAGCAGATTGTACCCGCCTCCGAGCATCCGCAGCGGCACGGCGTGCGCGGCGCAGAACTTCAACACCTGGTGCAACTCCGCGACGGAGCGCGGCTGGACGAAGAACTCGGCCGGCCCGCCGATGCGCAGGTGTGTGTACGGCGCGAGCGGCTGGTCGCGGCGGGTGATCTCGGGGAAAGCGTCGGCCAAAGACATCGTCGTCACCATGAGAAGAAAGGCGAGCCGGAAGCGTCAGCGACCGGAGTTCCTGGCAGTCGAAGAACTCCGGTCGCTCACGCTTCCGGCTCGCCGAGATGTTACACGTCGAGCTTCCACGGGGCGCGCATCGCCCGGCTCTTCATCGCGTTGCCCAACTCGGCGTTCGTGCCGGTGAAGGCGTGCGTCGCCGGGTCCCAGGTGAACGCCTTGCCGGTCTGCAGGGCGATCACGCCGAGGTGGGCGACGATCACCGACCCGCCGCCGACGGTGACGTCGCAGATCGGCTTCTCGCGGGTCTTCAGGCAGTCGATGAAGTTGCCCATGTGGCTGGTCGGCCGCGACGGGTACAGCTTGGGGTCGTCCTTCGTGAGCGGCTCGGACAGGATTTTCGCGTCCGACGCCAGGATCAGGCCGCGGCTGACGAACACGGTGCCGGTCTCGCCGAAGATCATGACGCCGTTCTCGCTGCCGTCGATCCCGTCGATGGCGACTTCTTCGGTCACCTTCTTGTCCGGCTGGCCCTCGACCTTGACGGTCTTGGTGACGCGCTTGGTGACCGGCTTGCCGTCGGCCCGGACGAGGCCCTTGACGGTCGTGCCGCGGCCGTCCATGGCGATGACCTTGGCCCCGCCGGCGTAGGTGTACTGCACCTTAAAGGTGCCGTGGCAGTTGTACCCGTCGCCGGACTTGAGGACTTCCTTGGCGTCGAGGATTTCGACGCCGGTCGGGCCGCTGCCGTCCATGCCCAGGCACCACTGGGCGATGTCGATGTGGTGCGCGCCCCAGTCGGTCATCTTGCCGCCGCTGTACTCGTACCACCAGCGGAACTCGTAGTGGCAGTTCGTCTTGCCGGCCTTCTCGCGGTACGGCACCTTGGCCGTCGGCCCGAGCCACGTGTCCCAGTCGAGGCCCTCGGGCACCTTGGCTTCGGGGATCGGGCCGCTCTCGGGGTTGCCGCCGATGCGGCACTCGATGAGCTTGACCTTGCCGATGCGGCCGGCCCGGACCACGTCCGTGGCCAGGCGGAACTGCGTCATCTCGCTCCGCTGCTGGCTGCCGGTTTGCAGCACCTTGCCGGTCTCCTTGACGACCTTCTGCAGGGCCAGCGACTCCTCGATGGTCAGGGTCAGCGGCTTCTCGCAGTACACGTCCTTGCCCTTGCGCAGGGCGTCGATGGCGACCAGCGTGTGCCAGTGGTCGGGCGTGGCCACGACCACGGCGTCGATCGACTTGTCGTCGTTCAGCCGGCGGAAGTCGCTAAACTCCTTGGCCTCGTACCCGTCCTTCTTGAAGAGTTCGCCGGCCCGCTTGAGGTGCCGGGCGTCCACGTCGCACGCGGCGACGTGCCGGGTCTGCTTGAACCCCTTGGTGCCGCCGTACACCTGGAACGCGCGGCTCTGCGGGGAGCCGATGCCGATCCAGCCGAAGTTGATCTTGTCGTTGGCCCCGACGGCCTTCGCCTTGACGGCCCGGACGGCCTCGTCCGCCCCGTGGACTTCGCGGGCGTACCAGAGGGGCAGGCCGGCGGCCGTGAGGCCGGCCAGGGACGCGTGCATGAAGCCGCGCCGGGAGAGGGTACCGCGTTCGATCATGGGGGGGGTCACCGTGTGCGAGAAGGTTCGGGCGGGGAGGGAGCGTCCACCGCAGCCCATCATAACAAACCGCCCGCCGCACTGTCCCGCGCAAAATCGCCCGGTGACCGTGCCCCCGGGTTTGCTACGATTTGGGGCAGGGGAAACTGACCGCCCCCGCGCCCCGCGTCCTCGACAGGCCCCGCCATGAAACTTCCCGCCGCCCTGCTGTGCGCCTCGCTGCTCCTCGGCCCGGGGTCCGCGCGGGCGGACGGGCCGGCGAAAGCCCCCCGGCCGGAGGCCGTCGAGACGCAACTGGCCAAGGCGGGCGGCAACCGCGGGGAGTTGGAAAAGGCCCTCGACGCCGTGCCGGCCGACCAGCGGCCGGGCATGGAGTTCCTGATCGAGAACATGCCCGACGGCGACTTGACGACCCTCACGGCCGACTTCCTCGCGGCCAACCACGCCCTGGCCTACCGGGCGAAGCGGGACGCGCCGTGGGCCAAGGCGGTCCCCGAAGACGTGTTCCTGAACGACGTGCTGCCCTACGCGAACGTGGACGAGAAGCGCGACCCGTGGCGGCAAGAACTTTACGATTTATGCCTGCCGATGGTGAAGGCCTGCAAGACGCCGACGGAAGCGGTCCAGGCCTTGAACGTCGAACTGTTCAAGGCGCTGAAACTGAAGTACGCCCCCCAGCGGCGGGCACCGAACTTCAGCCCGAAGGAGTCGATGGCTCAGGGCACGGCGTCGTGTACCGGGCTGTCAATCGTGCTGTGCGACGCCTGCCGGGCCGTCGGGGTTCCGGCCCGGCTCGCCGGCACGCCGAACTGGTCGGACGAGCGGGGCAACCACACCTGGGTCGAGGTCTGGGACGGCGGCTGGCACTTCACCGGGGCGTGCGAGCCGGACCCGGCCGGCCTCGACCGCGGCTGGTTCGTCGCCGACGCGGCCAAGGCCCAGAAGGGGTCGCCGGAGCACGCCATCTACGCCGTCAGCTTCCGCAAGACGCCGGCGCACTTCCCCCTCGTCTGGGCGCGCGACCGCAAGACCGTCCCCGGCGAGGACGTGACCGACCGGTACGCCACGGCGGGCGCGAAAAAGTCGGCCACCGCCCGCGTCACGGTCCGCGTCGTCGACGCCGCCAAGAAGCGCGTCGCGGTCGCCGTGACCGTGACCGGCGGCGACCCGGCGGCGACGTTCGAGGGCACCTCGCGCGGCGAGTCGGCCGACGCGAACGACTTCGTCGGCTTCGACCTGCAGCCGCTCCGCGAGTACGTCGTCAAGGTCGGGGCCGCCGAGAAGCGGGTCACGACCGGGAAGGCGGGCGAGTCGCAAATCGTCGAGGTGGTCGCCCCGGTTATGGACTCGCCGACGGCGTTGGCGGCGTTCAAGGCGGCCCTCGCGGCCAAACCGACGGCGCTCGCCGACCTGGCCGGAAGGGATTTTGCGACCGCCCCGCTGACGAAGGCGGACGCGGCCACCGCCCGACAACTCCTCTGGGACGCCCACGCCGCGCGGGTCCGCAGCGAGCGGGCCAAGGAGGTCGCCGACCGCGTGTTGACGGACGGCGCGCTGGCGATGCCGTTCGACTTCACGACCTTCGGGGCCGAGCCGAAGGACGGCCGGAGCCTGTGGATCTCGCTCCACGGCGGCGGCGGCACGACCGAGGCGGTCAACGACAAGCAGTGGGAGAACCAGAAGAAACTGTACGCCCCGGACGAGGGCATCTACCTCGCCCCGCGCGCCCCGACGAACACGTGGAACCTGTGGCACGAGGCCCACATCGACCGCCTGTTCGCGCGGCTGGTCGAGGACCTGATCGTGCTCGAAGGGGTCAACCCCGACCGCGTCTACGTCCTCGGGTACTCGGCCGGCGGCGACGGCGTCTACCAGCTCGCGCCGCGGCTGGCCGACACCTGGGCCGCCGCCGCGATGATGGCCGGCCACCCGAACGGCGTGTCGCTGGAGTCGCTCCGCAACGTGCCGTTCGCCCTGCAGGTCGGGGCGAACGACGCCGCCTACCAGCGCAACAGCGTCGCCAGGGAGTACGGCGACCGGCTGGCCAAACTCCGCGCCGCCGACCCCAAGGGGTACGAGCACTTCGTCAAGATTCCCGAGGGCAAGGGCCACTGGATGGGCGGGGACGACAAGGTCGCGCTGCCGTGGATGGCGAAGTTTTCCCGCGACCCCGTGCCCGACCGCGTCGTCTGGCGGCAGACCGGCACGGCCCGCGACCGGTCGTACTGGCTGGCCGTCCCGCCGGCGGCCGCGAAGGTCGGTGCCCTCGTCGTCGCCCGCCGCGCCGGCCAGACCATCGACATCGAGACGGCCGAGCAGGTCGGCGACGTGACCGTTCGCTTCGACGACCGCACGGCCGACCTCGACCGGCCCGTCACCGTGACCCACGCCGGCCGAGAACTGTACCGCGGCACCCCGCCCCGCACCGTCGGCGTGATGCTGAAAACCCTCGCCGGCCGGGGCGACCCGAAGCTGATTTTCGACGCCGACGTGACCGTCCGCCTGCCGGCGGGCAAGTAGTGTCGGTACACGCTCGCGGGCCGACCGGGTTGCACGGGCGGACGCCGCTCCGGGCGGACGGTACGGGCGGTCGTGTGGCCTACGGGGCAAGCCTTGGGGAGTTGCCGCCGGCGAGCCAAGAGCGTCGGCGACTGGAGGTCGAAGGCCTATCGGTTTTAGTGCCGGGTTAGGTGTCTGTGGCGGACGCCTGAGCGTGGCCCAAAATATTCACGACCACCCCGCTCGGGTCGGCAACAAAGAACCGCCGCACGCCCCACGGTTCGTCGGTCAACGGGTACACGATCGGATACCCTCGGGCGACGGCGTCCAGGTAGACTCGATCGACATCGCCCACCTCCATCGAAACGGCCGGCTGAGGGCTCGCGTCCTCCCGGATCACGCTGATCTGAACGCTAGGATTGGCGGGCGAAACGTAGGTCGCAATCCAACCCTGATCCATTCCGACCTGAAGACCCAAGAACCGGGTGTAGAAGTCCTGGCACAAGTCGGCTTGAGTGGACACGATATTGGGTACGATACGTTTGACACTCACGATCGCCTCCGCCGGACGACGACACCGCACGACCGGACTCACCGTCCACGACCTCTGCTCCCCTCGCTCGCGCGTCGGGCTGACAAGAGTCGCCTGCGGCGGAGCCTTCGCCAGCCCTACCGCG
Source organism: Fimbriiglobus sp. (assembly GCA_025362195.1). GTDB lineage: Bacteria > Planctomycetota > Planctomycetia > Gemmatales > Gemmataceae > Fimbriiglobus. The sequence continues at coordinate 8,418 of JANYHV010000332.1, forward strand.
GCCGGCGGGTCATTCTCGACAGCAGGTCGCGGGCGACGGACGACGAGTCTTCGATCACGGGCTTCTTCTTCTCGTCGGGCTTCGGCACGATGGTGTTGCCGTAGGCGTCCACGGCCGGCATCTCCATGACCGTGCTGCCCTCGGGGACGTGCGGCGGGTCGCCGTCCTCGTCGGTCATGCCCAGGAGCATCGCGGCGATCTGGTCGTCGCCCATGTCGCCGCCGGACTTCGCCGCCGGGGCGGGCTTGACCGGCACGGCCGGCTTCGACCCGGCCGGCGGGATCGCGGTCGCCGGCTTGGCGGCCGCCGACGCACCAGACGGATTCGGGGCGAGCGAGATCGGCTTCATGCCACTGTCGGTACTCGCCGACCCGGTGACCGGCCGCAGGCTCGTCGTCGAAGAGGCCGGGCCGACGCTCTTGAGCGCGTTCGGCAGGGGGGTGTTGTCCGACTTCGCGCCGACCAACTTGACCGTGAAGTCGAGCGGGCCGACGCGGACCTTGTCCCCCTCGGCGAGCGCCCGCTCGCCCTCGACTTGCTGGTCGTTCAGGAAGGTGCCGTTGGTGCTGCCCAGGTCGCGGACGAACGGTTCGCCGTCCTTGTAGTAGACCGCGCAGTGCTTCTTGCTGATGGCCGGGCTGGCGGGGCGCAAGTTGCAGTCCTCGTCGCGGCCGATGACGAATTGGGTGCCGGCGATGGCGATTTCTTTGCCGGCGTAGATACCGGACGCCACAACGAGAACGATCTTCATAGTGGGATGCGCCTCCAGACGCCCACGGCCACCGAGTGCCGCGCCACAAAATTACAGGGAACTGAAGCCGTGCGAACCGGGCCGGTTCGGAGGGGCGAAGAATCTTCGATCTTCCGACGCGACCGACCCGTAATACCGTCTGAGGACGGCGACACTACGGCGTTGAGCGAATCTTAACAGACGGGCCGCAGGCGATGCAACAGCGAAGACGACTTTCCGCGCCGGGCCGATCCCGCGTCGCCTTCGTGTGTCTCATGGTAGGCACGGCGGTCGGGTGCCCGTCCACCCCGCCGCCGCCCGCGACCGGGGCCGCGCGGCCGGGCGGCACAAGTCTGGCCGTCGCCTGCGCCGACCCCGTGTACGCCGGGCGGCTCGCCCAACAGGCCAAGGCGTGGGCCGGCCGCACCGGGGTGGCCGTCCGCGTCGTCCCCGATTTTGCCGCCGCCGACGTGCTCGTCGTGTCGCCGGGGCAACTCGGCGCGACGCTCGCGCGGCCGGGGTTCGAGTGCCTGCCGTTGCCCGCCGCGTTCAAGGCGAACGACCACCCCCTGCAGCGCGGCCGCGTCGCCGAAGTGTACCGCGAGACGCTGTGCAACTGGGCCGGGGAAGTCGTCGGGCTGCCGCTCGTCGGGGACGGGGCGGTGCTGGTCTACCGCGTTGACCGGTTCGCCGCCGAAGCCGACCGGGCCGGGTTCGCCCGCGCGTCCGGTCGGCCGCTGCAACCGCCGCGGACCTACGAGGACGTGGCCGAAGTCGCCGCGTACTTCCACGGCGCGACCGGCCGGCCGAGCCTGCCCCCGCTGCCGACCGGGCCGGGCGAGTTGAGCACGCTCTTCCAGCGGATCGTCGCCTGCTACGACCGCCCGGCCGTCGGCGAGATCGAAGCCAACCGCGACGCCAAGGCCGGCAAGACGACGGCCCTCGGGCTGCTCGCCGACCCGGCCACGGGGGCACCGCGGTTCCAGGGGCCGGGCTTCCTGGCCGCGGCCCGGTGGCTCGCCGCGACCGCCCCGGTCCGCCCCACGCCCGGCCCGGCCGACCCCGGATCGGCGATCGACACCGGCACCGCCGTGCTCGACCTGGTGACCTTGCGCGATCTCGCCCGCCTGCCGCTCGATCCGGCCACCGGCGGCGTGAGCGCCCGGTTCGGCGTCGCCCCGTTGCCCGGCACCCGGACGTGCTTCGACGCCGACGGCAAGCCGGCCGCCGCGGTCGAGGGGAACTACGTCCCGTTCCTCGGCGCGCACGCCCTGATCGGCCTCGTCCGCAAGACGTGCCCCGACCCGCAGGCCGCCTGGGACTTCCTGGCCGACGGCGCGGCCGCGACCGGCAGTGCCGCGACCCTGAGCGACCCGGCGACCGGCAGCGGCCCGTTCCGCCGGGAGCACGTCGACGAGGCCAACGAGCGGATCTGGCTCGGGTACAAGTTCGACGCCGAGCAGTCCCGGAACTTGAGCCTGGCCCAACGGCAGTTCCTGGCGCTGAACACGGCCAACCCGGTGACGGTCAGTCGCCTGCCGGACGCCGACGCCCGCCTGGCCGCGCTCGACGCGATCTTGCGCCGCCTCGGGACGGGCGAGCTGGCCCCCGAAGCCGCAATGGCCGAGGCGACCGCCGCGTGGAAGGCCCTCGACGCCAAGGTGCCGGCCGACGCGCTGACCCGCCAGCGCCGCAACGCCGTCGGCCTGCCGTAAGCGTCAGCGGTACTCTTCAAACTCTTCGTACTCTTCAAACTCCTCGGATTCCGGCGTGGGGAGCAGGGCGACGATGGAGAACGCCACGGCCGCGCCGACGGCCGCGCCGACGATCCCGCACGCGATGAGGACGAGCAGGTTCGGCTCGTCCTCGGGGTTCAGGATCAACAGCCCGACGACCCCGGAAATCGCCCCGGCGATCTCCCCGCCGAACCACAGGACGACGAGCATCGCCACGGCCGCGCCGCCGCTCCACTCCTTGGCCCGCGCGTTGGCGGCGATTTTCTTCCCGAGCGCGAGGAGGCAAAGAATTTCGAGCATGGGCACCGTCCGCGGGTCGAGGGCTGGCGAGAATAAAGACGATACCCGCCCCGCGCCCGCCCCGCCACTTTTTCCCGCCGGCGGATTTTCCCGGACGCGCCGGCCGTCGGGCCGCAGTATCTCCCGGAACCCCGCACGGAGGCGACTTTGAACCGCATCGCGACCGACCCCCACTGGTTGCGCACGCTGCTGCTGGTCGGGGCCACCGACCACCGGCCCGACGCCGAATTGCTCGACCGCTTCGCCCGGTACGGCGAGCAAGCCGCGTTCGAGGCGATTCTGCGGCGGCACGGCCCGCTCGTCTGGGGCGTCTGCCGCCGGACGCTGAGCAACCCCGCCGACGCCGACGACGCCTTCCAGGCGACCTTCCTGGTCCTCGTGCAGAAGGCCGGCCGCGTCCGGCACGGCGGGCAACTCGGCCCCTGGCTGTACGGCGTCGCGGTCAAAGTCGCCCGCCGCGTGCGCGACAAGTCCCGGCGCGCCCCAACCTGCGACCCCGCGTTAGCTGCGCTGCTGCCCGACCGCGACCGGCCCGACCCGGACGCCGACTGGCTGGCGCACCTCGACCGCGAACTGCACGCCCTGCCGGCGAAGTTCCGCGACCCGATGGTGCTGTGCGAACTGCAAGGGCTGACCCGCACCGCCGCCGCCGAGCGCCTGCGGCTCCGCGAAGGCACGCTCTCCAGCCGACTGGCGCGGGGGCGAATCCTGTTGCGGCAACGCCTGCTGAAGTACGGCACGCTACTTCCGGCGAGCGGCCTGGCGACGCTGTTGGGCACGGCGAGCACCGCCCCGGCGCGGCTACTGGGCAAGACGGCAGAGTCGGTCGCGCAGGTAACAGCGGCCGGCGGAATCCTCACCGGGATCGTCCCGGCGAGTGTGGCACGATTCACCCTGGAGGCAACCGGCATGGGACTCTTCAAGCTCAAAATCGCAACGGCAATGGCCCTGACCTTGGCAACGCTAACCGTCGGCCTCGTCGCCGCCGACGGCCCGAAGGGGGATAAGCCGGCGGCGGCGGTGCCGAAGGCGGGCGCAGTTTCCGTCGAGAAGCCGGCGGTGATTGAAGGCGACCTGGCGGCGCTGCAGGGGCTGTGGGAAATCGAAGAAGCGATTCCGGCAGGCGCGGTTCCCGTCAAGACGGTCGGCGTGCCGCGCTGTTTAGTCCGGGGCGACGTCCTGTGGTTGATCCCGTCGGACGGTGCCACCCTCCGACGCGAAATGCGGCTGACTCCTGGGCGGAACCCCAAGTGGATTGACCTCGTCGGCGACGGTTGCACTGACCGCGCGGACGCGCAAATGCCGGGTTCGGTGCAACCCTGCATCTACCGAGTGACGCCCGACGGCTGGGAGTTGGCTACGTCCAATCTGGCCGAATTCCGCCCGGCTGAGTTCACAATCGACGCGACTCATAGCATCGGGATCCTCCGGTTTCGGCGGTCGAAGGAGACGGTCGTCACGCCGCCGGACGCGAAGTCGATTGCCGCCTGCAAGGACTTGCTCGGCCGTTGGGCCGTGACGCGGCAGGCGTTCCCGAGCGCCGACCGCACGGGGATGGTGGACCGCCCCGTCGGGGAAGTCGAGATCACGCCGGAGTACCTCTTCGTCCAGCGTCCGACTGGCGACAAGAAGTTCGTCTGGGAGGCAGCTGCGTACACGCTGGACCCGACGAAAGACCCGAAGTGGATCGACCTGGCGTTCACCGGGAAGGTGGGGGGTGACGGCTTCGGCGTCTACGAACTGGCCGGCGACACGCTGCGCATCTCGTACCGGCTCTCGGTGCCGCGGGTGTTCCGCACGCTGGAGTTCAAGGCCGGACTGGAGGAGCCGATGACCGGCGGCGACGGCAAGCCCGACTCCGTGAAACCCGCGTGCGGGCTGCTGGAGTTGAAGCGCGTCAAGTCGCCGTGACCCGCCGCGCACTCGACGCCCGGCGAGCCAGGAGCGTGAGCGACTGGTGGTGCCTCG
>JANYHV010000341.1 GCA_025362195.1 Fimbriiglobus sp.
GGGGGCGTGGTGCAGCCGGACGGCCGGACGGTGATGTTCACCGACAGCGTCAAGGGCATCGCCGACGCGGTCCACGTCACGGGCGACTTTAGCCGGCTGCCGATCCTGGCCGACGCGCTCGAAGAGGCCGGGGTGACCGACGAGGCGTTGCTGGCGCACTGCCGCGACGGCGGGCCGCACCTGCGCGGCTGCTGGGCGCTCGACGTGGTCCGCGGGCGGGCGTAGGGGCGAACGCGGCGGCGACCCCTTGCGGGGCCGGCCGGGGGCGATACAATCCGTATTCCGTCCGCGCTTCGTTCCCGCTCTGGTGCGTCATGAAAAAGGGTATCCACCCCAACTACCGCCCGGTCGTCTTCATGGACGCCGCCGCCAACTTCTCCTTCCTGTCGAGTTCGACGGCCCACACCGAGCAGGTCACGACCTGGACCGACGGCAAGGAGTACCCGCTGTACCGCGTGGAAATCTCCTCGGCGTCGCACCCGTTCTACACCGGCAAGATGAAGTTCCTCGACACCACCGGCCGCGTCGAGAAGTTCCAGAAGAAGTACGCCAAGACCACCTACGGCAAGAAGCTCCCCGGCCAGGACGACTAGTCCCTCGTCGAAGCGCCGGCGAGCCGGGAGCGTCAGCGACCGGAGTACCTGGCGCGCCTCGAACTCCGGTCGCTGACGCTCCCGGCTCGCCAAAGTCGCTGACCGGGAGTTTCGACATGGGTCCGATGGAAGCGAAGCTCGCCCGGTTCCGCGAGGTCGAAGAGATGCTCGGCGACCCCGCCGTCATCAACCACCCGGTCAAGTTCCCGCAGACCTCGAAAGAGCACGGGGCGCTGTCGAAACTCGTCAAGCCGTACCTCGAGCTGCAAGACCTCGAAGCGGCCGTCGCCGGCAGTGAGAAGATCCTCGACGAAGAGTCCGACGCCGAGTTCCGCGCGATGGCCGAGGAAGAACTCGCCCACCTCCGGCCGCGCCGCGACGCCCTCCGCCTGAAACTCGAAGACCTGCTGCTCGTCGATCCGCTCGAAGACTTCGACAGCATCATCGTCGAAATCCGCGCCGGCACCGGCGGGGACGAGGCCGCGCTGTTCGCCGGCAGCTTGTACGAGATGTACACCCGGTACGCCCGCGTCCAGGGCTGGGGCCTCGACGAGATTTCGGCCAGCGAGGGCGAGGCCGGCGGGTACAAGGAAGTGTCGTTCAGCGTCAAGGGCGACGGCGTCTTCCAGGCCCTCCGCTTCGAGAGCGGCGGGCACCGCGTCCAGCGGGTGCCCAAGACCGAGACGCAGGGCCGCATCCACACGTCGATGGCGACCGTCGGCGTCATGCCCGAGCCGGACGAGGTGCAGGTCGAGATCCGGCCCGAGGACCTCGACATCGAAGTCATGCGGGCCGGCGGCGCGGGCGGCCAGCACGTCAACAAGACCGAGTCGGCGGTCCGCATCTGGTACCGCAAGGGCACGGCCGACGAGGTCGAGGTGAAGTGCCAGGACGGCCGCAGCCAGACGAAGAACAAGGAGCAGGCGATGCGCGTCCTCCGCGGCCGCGTCTTCGAAGCCCAGCAGCGCAAGCTGCACGAGGAGCGGGCCGAGATGCGCCGCACGCTCATCGGCGGCGGCGACCGGTCGGCCCGCATCCGCACGTACAACTTCCCCGACGGCCGCATCACCGACCACCGCATCGGCCTGACCGTGTTCAAGCTGATGGAAATCCTCGGCGGCAACCTCGACCACCTGATCGGCCCGATGAAAGACCACGACAAGCAAGAACGCCTGGCCATGGTCAAGTAGCCCGGTTAAGCTAGGAGCACCCCCGGGAGACTGGCATGGCTTCGATGATCGACCCGCGAACCGACCCGACCCCGCCGCACGACCGCACCGATTCCGCGCTGGGCCAGCGTTCGGCCGTCCTGGCGGCAGTCGGTTGGGTCGTCGTCGCCGGCAGTGCGGTCGGCGCGCTCGCGTCCCCGGACTCCCGCGAACTGCTCGGCTGCGTCGCGCTGATGGCGTTCTTCGTCGCCTACGGCTTCTCGACCCGCGCGGTCTTCTTCGCCGCCCGCTCCCCCACGGCCAGCCGCCGCGTCCTGTTCCTCGAAGGCGTGCGCCGCCGCATCACCGACGAGCCGCGCATCGGAACGCCGCGTCAAGCGACCTGAGTTGCCAACGCCGGCGCGTCCACTTTTCCCAAGGCCAGGCTTCTGCCGATCACTTACGATTCTCCGCACTTCCCGATCATTATTCCCCGCGCGCGTCGCGGGTGCCCCTCGCCTTACCACTGCTACTGCATTGTTTAAAGGGAGTGAGTAAAAGGAAGACGCGCCCACCGTCACGGAGACACACCACGATGATCGACCCAGAGTCCAAGGCGTTTCTCGCCGGATTCACGGCGAGTTTCGGCGTCGAACTCGTGGCGCTGTTGCGGTCCTATCAGCGCGGTCGGTCTCACGTCGCCGTCCGGTACCGGGACTGGCTGTTCTGGCTGCCGCGGATGGTCCTCGCCGTGGTCGCGGGTTTCGTGGCCTGGCTCTTCTACGTGCCGGGAATGAGCGCCGCGGCGAGTGTGTACATCGGTGCGGCAACCCCACTCATTCTCACGCAACTCTCGACCGGGTCGCTCAAAGACGGCGACTAACACCCATGAAAGACCACGACAAGCAAGAACGCCTGGCCATGGTCAAGTAGCCCGGCGTCGAAGTCCGCCAGTCCGTGGCGCAGACCTCAAGGCGGCGGCGTAATGGCGAGCCACGAGCGTGAGCGACTGGAGATCGAGGCAGCTCCAGTCGCTCACGCTCTTGGCTCGCTTGAGGGTTACTTCGCCATCCGCTCCGCGGCTTCGGTCAGCTCGCGGCACGCGCCGTCGAGGTCGCGGTTGTTCAGGTTGCGGGCGGCGGTCAGGCCCTTCGCGGCGAACCCCAGCGCGAGTTGCGGCTGCTTCGCGCTCAGCATCGTTTCGGTCGCGGTGATGTAGAACTTCGGCTCGTCGGGGTGCTTCGCCAGCAGGGCGTCGAACTCGGCGGCGGCTTGCTCGGGCTTGCCGCTGCGGGCCAGCAGGCGGGCCTTTTGCACGGCGTACTCGCCCATCCGCTTGCCCTGGTTGCGGTACCCGTCGTCGGTCATGCCGTCGGTCACCGTCTTGATCGCCGCGTCGAAGTCCCCCTCGGCGACGGCCCCGGTCACGGCCACGGCGTAGATCGGGTACCGGTCCGGGCGGGTCGGGTCGAACGGCTTGGTCGTGCCGGCCCGGGCGTACTTGACCGCCAACTCCTTGGCGTCGAGCTTGAGCGCGGCCCGCATCCCCTCCTCGATCTCGGCGATGGTCAGCGGGTCCAGGTCGACGGCGGCCAGGTCGGCGGCGCTCATCGCGGCGAAGTCGGGCTTCAGCGCGGCGACCGGCTTCGGCGCGCCGACCTCGATCGGCGTCTCGGGGACGGTCATGGCCGGGGCGTCGCCGGCCGTCTGCTTCTCCGCGCCGAGCTTGTGCCGCAGGCGGTCGAAGTCGTAAATCTCCATCGCCTCGGTCCGGTCGCCGACCTGCTTGCGGGGGGACGCGCCGTTCAGGCAGTCGCGCAGGAAGGCGATGACCCCGAGCAGACGCTTGCGGAGGAGCTTGCTGCCGGCCGCGTCGATCGGGGCCGCCCCGCCGAGGGCGCGGAGCGGCTTGTGCGCCCAGACCGTTTCAAAGTAGTTCTCGGCCCGCTCGCGCAGCTTGGTCTCGGCCGCGGCCACGTCCCCCGTGCGGACCGGGTAGGCGATGGCTTGTTGGAGGATGTCGCCGTACTGCGAGGTGCCTTCGCTCGTCGTCGGTTCGCCGACGGCCAGGGCCACGCGGTCGCGGATCTGTTGGGCGACGGCGTGGACGCTCTCGGCATCGGTGAACCACAGCCGGAGGACGCCGCCGGCGATGGTCAGGTTGGCGACGGCCTTGGCCATCGTCGTGCCGGTGTCGAGCATGTTGGGCAGGTTTTCGACGACGAGGCAACTGAACATCTGGCCGTTCGGGTCCATCTGCGGGGCGAGAATGCGGCCGGACTGGGCCATCTCCTGGAGCAGCGCGAACACGGCCTGCGGGTCGCGGACCTGCATGAACACGCGGGTCTCGCGGTAGTCCGAGTCGTTCTCCATGCCGGTCCCGCACCGCAGGACTTCGACGAGGGCGGCGGCCTCCTCGGCCCGGGCGTCGTCCCACTCGAGGTCGATCGACTTGTTCAGCGCGTCCACGGCGGCCGGCTGCTCGCCCAGCCAGGCGCGGACGAGGCCCAGGTTGAACCACCCGGCCGGGTCCTCGGGCACGAGCAGGGTGACCTGCTGGAAGGCCTTTTTGGCGTCCGACAGGCGGCCGGTGATCGCCTCGTCGGGGATCGGCTTGGCCGTCTTGCGGAACCGGTACGCCTTGGCCGCGCACGCCGGCAGGCGGGTGTCCGGGCCGAACATGCTCTCGTACTGGTCGCGCATCTCCGTGTCGCCGGGGCTGAAAAAGACGGCCCGCTCCATCGCCGCCCGGGACGCGACCGGGCGGTTCAACAGGACCTCGTTCCGGGCGATCATTTCGTGGACTTGGGCGAGTTGCGGGGCGGCGTCGGTCGTGTACGCCTCGGCGGCCTTGCGGAAGAGGAGCAGGGAGCCGATGAGTTCGCCTTCTTGCTGGCGCATAATCCCGCGGAGCAAGAAGCCCATCGGGAAGTTCGGGTCCAGCGCAAAGGCCTTTTCGAGCTGGGCGTCGGCTTCGTCCGGCTTGTCGAGGCTCAGCAGCAGGTTGGCGTAGAAGCCGAAGGCTTGGGGCTTGTCCGCGTGGTCGGCGACGAGCAGGTTCATTTCGCGGATCGCGCCGTCGGTCTGCTCGCGGCTCTGCAGCTCGAACGCCTTCTCGACGTGGTGGAAGTAGGGCGTACAGCACCACTTGAATTTCTTCCCGCTGCCGCACGGGCAGGGGTCGTAGGCGTTCAGGGCCATGAGGCAGACTCGTTCGGGGGTGCGGGTGACTAAGGCCCGGTTTAGGGGGATCATTTCAGGATACGGTTTCGGTCGCGCCCTGAAAACACAGGCCGGGAGTTTGACACCCCGAAAGGCCGTCCTACGGTTGGGCGTCCGGTTCCCTACCCCGCAGTCGCTCCTCCCCGTCCGGTGGCCCGGCACGCGGACCGACCTTTTTCAGGACTTCTCACCGATGGTGACCAACGACCTCGGCGCGTGCGAATGGTTCGTCTGGGACTTGCGCCGCAGCGGCCTCATCGACCGCGGGCAGCTCGACCAGATCGTCAACGAATTCCTCAAGCGCAACCCGCGGGCCGAGGCCCCGGCCCTGGCCGACTACCTGGTCCAGCACCAGACCCTGACCGCCTTCCAGGCCGACCGCGTGTTGAACGGCAAGACGGCCGGCCTCGTCCTCGGGCCGTACGTCCTCCTGGACGCCATCGGCCAGGGCAGCATGGGCCAGGTGTACAAGGCGACCTCGAAGAACGACGCCAACCAGTACGCCGTCAAGGTCCTGCCCCGGCGGAGCATGTGGAACGTCCGGCTGGCCCGCCGCCAGGTCCGGTCGTTCGGCCAGTTCAACCAGTCGGCCGTCGTCCCGTTCGTGGACGTGGGCACGGCCGGCGGCCTGCACTACCTCGTCTGGCCGCTGGCCGAGGGCGTCACCCTGGAGAACCGCGTCCAGCAGAACGGCCGCCTGTCGTACCAGGAGACGGCCCTGATCGGCCTGCAGACCGCCCAGGGCCTGAACGCCTGCCACCAGAACAACATTTTCCACGGCCTCGTCAAGCCGTCCAACCTGATGATCGGGTCGGACGGCCAGACCCGCATCCTGGACTTCGGCATCGGCTCCCTGCTCGTCGAGAACGAGGGCGAGAGCCTGGTGGACACCATGTCCACGGCGAACACGCTCACGAGCGGGCTGGACTGCACGTCCCCCGAGAGCATCATGGAGCCGGCCAACCGCACCCCGGCCGGCGACCAGTACAGCCTCGGCTGCGTCCTGTACTACTGCCTGACCGGCCGCGTCCCGTTCCCCGAGGGGTCGGCCGTCGAGAAGATGATGGCCCACCAGACGAAGGAGCCGGTCCCCGTCCGCGACTTCGCCCCCGAGTGCCCGGACGGCCTCGCGGCGGTCGTCAGTAAGCTCATGGCTAAGACGCCCGAAGGCCGGTACACGGGGACCGACGAGGTCGTCGAGGCGCTCGAACCGTTCCTCGGCGAACTGGCCGTGGCCGAAGCCCCGAGCCGCAGCGCGGCCGGTCCGTCGCGGTCGAACGGGGCACTGCCCGGGCTGTCCAACGGCCGCGGCCAGCCGGCGTTCAACCGGAACAGCACCCCCCCGCTGGCCCGCCCGTCGGCCACGCCGGCCCGCCCGATCGGCGGCCTGCCCCCGGCCACCCCGTCCCCGGCCCACCGCCTCGCCCCGCCGGCCGCCCTGCCCCCGCTCCCGCCCGCCCGGAACGGCACCGGCAACGGCCCGGCCCGGATGCCCAGCCGCGAGTCGTTCGTCCTGCCGAAGTACCAGAAGCCGGTCGTCGAAGAAGTCCAACTCGTCCAGGCCGGGGACGACGGCCCGTCCCCGTACAGCGACCCGGCCGCGCTGCGGGCCTCCGCCGGGTGGCTGAACGAGCCGGACGCCCAGACCGAGCGCGGGTCGCACCGGGCCGGGGGCCTCGGCACCATCGGCATCGCCGTCGCTGCACTCCTACTGATGACGCTCGTGTTCGTCGGCGCGAAGCTCCTCATGCACTAACCGAACCCCGCTGGTCAACGAGTACCGGCATCGTCGCCGCGCCGGGTCGGGTCCTTCATTGGCCCCGACCCGGCGCGGCGATTGGCATTCCGGCCGCACCGCTATAATGGGGACGACCGCGCCGGGGGGATCCGTCCGCCCCGGGCACCACCGTTCCAGGAGTCCGACCGATCTTCGCCGTATTCGCCGACGCCGCCCTCGACCCGCCCCACGCCTGGTACTGGACGGCCGCCGGCCTGGCGACGATCCCCGTCCTGATCGTCGTCAACGGGTTCTTCGTCGCCTCCGAGTTCGCGCTGGTGGCCCTCCGCCGCACCCGCGTCGAGGAGATGGTGAACGCCAACGTGCCCCGGGCGAAGAGCCTGCTCGAAGCCCTCGACCAGCTCGACCGGAGCGTCGCGGCGGCCCAACTCGGCATCACCGTGGCCAGCCTGGCCCTCGGCCTGTTGAGCGAGCCGGCCCTGCACGCCATCATCTCCCCGCTCCTCACCCCGCTGGTCGGCGGCGTCCCGGACGCCTGGCAAGGCCCGCTCCTCCGCTTCCTGTCCGTCGCGCTGACGCTGAGCCTGGTCACGTACATGCACGTCGTCTTCGGCGAGCAGTTGCCGAAGATGGCCGCGCTCCAGTCGGCCGAGCGCATCGGCCTCTACGTCGCCGGGCCCACCAACACGTTCGCCCGGGTGACGCACCCGGTCATCCGGCTGATGAACGGGTCGAGCGAATTCTGCCTCCGCCGCCTCGGCTTCCGGCCGTCCGGGCAGGACCAGGAGGTCCACACCGTGGACGAACTGCGGCTGCTCATCGAGGACACGGAAGAGGCCGGCCTGCTCGACCCCGAGGCGGCCGACTACGTGCTCAACGTCTTCGAGCTGTCGAACAAGAAGCTGCGGGACGTGATGGTGCCGTGGGCCAAGGTGATGACCCTGGAACTGAGCACCCCGCCGGACAAGGTGCTCGAAGCCGTCCGCGACGGGTCGCACACCCGAATGCCGGTGTACGAGGGCGACGCGAACAACGTCGTCGGCATCGTCAACTCGAAGGACCTGTTCTTCCTGTTCAGCCTGAAGGGCCTCGTCAACCTCGAAGACGCCCGGTACGACGCGACCTTCGTGGACCCCGAAATGCCGGTGTCGCACGCCCTGCGGATGTTCCGCAAGACCCGCCGGCCGATGGTCATCGTCCGGGACAGTTCCCGCACGGTCGTGGGCATCCTGACGCTCGAAGACGTGCTCGAAGAGATCATCGGGGACATTGAGGACGAGCACGACGACCCGGCCCGCCGGCGGACGCTGTTGACCAAGAGCCGGCGGTCCGGGCTGTCGCCGAAGTTGCCGCCCAAGTGACCGCGGCTACGGCTTGGCCAGTGTCGCCGGGAGCGGGTACTGGTTGTTCCGCGGCGGGTTGACGCCGAGGAAGTCGGCCGTGATCGCGGCGGCGTGCAGGGGGGTGATCTTCTCGTCCCGCTTGCCCCCGGCGACCCCGGGGCCGTACACGAGGAAGACGGCGTGCGTGTCGTACGGGTGCGGCGACCCGTGGGACGTGCCGGTCAGGTACGTGTCGAACAGGTACAGCGGCTTGACCACGACGACCACGTCGCCCGACCGGTCGGGGTGGAACGACCGCCGCATGGGGGCGAAGAAGGGGTCGTCCTTCGGCCCGTCCTTCGCCTCCAGTTGGGCGTGCGTGTACGCCCGGTCGATGCCCGGTTGCGTCCGCAGCCACGCGGCCAGGTTCTCGGCCACGGCGTCCGGGGTCAGGTTCTGGGCCTTGACGAGCCGGTGGTTCAGGTAAAAGTTCGGCGCGGACACGGCTTCGATCCACAGGTTCCGCTCGACCTTCGGTTCGCCCGGTTTCGGCTCGGCCGGCGACTCGCCCTTCGGCAATTCCTTGGCCGCCGGGTTGGCCTGGCCGTAGGCGGCCCGCAGGTGCGTCTCGGCGGCCTTCAGGAACGCGACCGGGCCGATCCGCTTGGCGTCCAACCCCTTGGCGGCCGACACCTCGGGCACCGGGCCGACGCCGTGGTCGGCGGTCACGACGACCGAGTAGTTGCCCGGCCCGACCTTGGCGTCCAGGAACTTCAACAGGTCGGCGACGATCAAGTCCGACCGCAGGGTCACGTCGAGGACCTCGTGCGAGTCCGGCCCCCAGGCGTGGCCGACCAGGTCGTTCGACGAGAAACTGATCGACAGCAGGTCCGGGGCGTCCCGCTGGCCGAGCTTCTCCGCGACGACGCACTCCTTGGCGAACGCGAGCAGGAGGTCGTTGCCGTAGGGCGACGTGACCACGTCCTGGTAGTACGCCGCGCTGATGGCCGGCTTGCCGCCGGTCATCGGGTGCGGGAAGACCTTGCCCATCGTCTTGGTCTTGCCGGGGCCGCTGGCCTCGCCGGGGGCGTCGTCCGGGCCGGCGATCGCGTCGTAGTCGAGGTCGGCCCGCAGGCGGGTCCACGTCTTCCCGTAGTAGCTCTGGGCCAGCCCGGCGTCGTTGAACGCGGACACCCAGGCCGGCAGGCTGTCCCGGTAGTACGTCGAGGTGACGAACCGGCCGTTGAACCAGTACGCGCCGTCCGGCTTGCGGCCGGCCGGGAAGATGGCCGACCGGTCCTTGAGCGACAGCCCGAACACCTTGCCCTTGCCCCCGGTCGATTCCCGGAGCACGTCGGCCAGCGTCGGCCCGACGAACCGGTCCGGGTTGCCGACGGCCGGCGGCTTCGGCTTGACCTCCGGCGTCTTCGGCAGCGCCGCCTCCTCGTCGAGCGGCTTGGGCGGCACGAGTTCGTACCGGGTCGAGGCGGCCGAGTAAATCTCCAGGGCCGACGGCCGGTCGAACCAGTTGTTGTTGATGACGCCGTGCTTGTCCGGGGAACACCCGGCCAGAATCGACGCGTGGCCCGGGGCGGTCGTCGTCACCCCGTGCGGGTAGTGGCAGTCGGCGAACCACGCCCCGTCCGTCTGGAGCCGCTTGAACCCGTCGTCCCCGAAGTGCGGCTGCCACTTCTCGACGTAGTCCCCGCGCATCTGGTCGAACACGACGACGACGGCCAACTTGACCTTCGCCTTCTTCGGCGCGTCCCCGTCGGCGGCGACCGCGGTCGCGGCCGAAAACAAGAGGACAGCGAGACACAGCGCGCGGCGCATCGGGGCGACTCCGGGTGGGGGCGGGGCGGGTATCGTAGAGCGCGGCCGTGAAGACGGGATGAAGCGGCCGCAATCTCCGCCTGCCCGCTCGCCGGGTCCGCTTCCCGCAGTCGGAGTCGTTCACCCCGGAACCGCAGACCGGCCTCACAGAGGTAGGCCTTTCCGGGTGGCGTATCGGACGCAAGATAGTGTACTTTCCGGCTGAAGGTAATTCCCTCCCCCGGGAGGTCGGCGTGGACGCCGACCTCCCGGGCGACTGCGTCGTGGCCGACTGCGAGTTCTCCGCCGCCGGCGTCTTCGACGCGGTCCGCGCGGCCGGCGCGTTCTTCGTCGACCGCCACCGCACGCCGAACGGCTTGCACGGGCGGACGCCCCTGGGGGCGGGCGTCCGCCCGGCCGACCGGACGGTGCGGGAGCAGACGGGGCGGCGGTCGCGACGCTGCCGACGGGTACCGCAGGCGGGGCACCACTTGCCGACGCCGCTCGCGATCTTCGAGCGCGGCGAGGTGGGACCGCAACCCGACTGGGATGCGGCGACGGTGCGGGCTTGGCTGCGGCGAATGGCGCGGAAGGTCGATCCGGCGAAGTACGAAAAGAGTACGGGTCGCCAACCGGGCTCGGCGCGGGGGAAGCCGCCCCGCTGGCCGCACGAACACGAATCGACGCACCGCCTTCTCGACGGCCGGGCTAAGGCCAAACGGAAGGTACCCCGAAAGGCCTACCTCGCAGAAGCCGGCTACAGAAGAGGTCGATGACCCGGGTTACCGACTGGCCTCACTGAGGCCGGGTGCTCCACCGGCCCCGGACGTTAGTCATAGTCGAAGATTCGGGCGGGGGCGTCAGAATTGTGCCGTTACCACCCGCCGGGCGTAGTCCCCGGGGGGCGAAATTCCTAAGATACGGGGGACGTATCCGGGCCTGCGTCCCCGCCGAAATCCCTTGCCTCACCGGCAGTAACGGCGGACCGCGCGACCCCGACCGAGGACCACAATGGCCGCCAGTCCGCCCCCGCCGCCCGCCGCCCCGCTCGAGAGCTTCCTCGCCCCCATCGACGGCCTCGACATCGTCGACGAGTTGCGCGACAGCTACCTCACGTACGCCCAGTCGGTCATGGTCAGCCGGGCACTCCCGGACGTGCGCGACGGCCTCAAGCCCTCGCAGCGCCGCATCCTCGTCGCCATGAACGACCTCGGCCTCAACCCGTCGGGGACGACGACGAAGTGCGCCGGCATCATCGGCGAGACGATGAAGCGGTACCACCCGCACGGCGACTCGTCCATCTACGACACGCTGGTGCGCATGGCCCAGGACTGGGTGATGCGGTCGAAGCTCATCCACGGCCAGGGCAACTTCGGCAGCGTCGCCGGCCTGCCCGCCGCCGCGCACCGGTACACCGAGGCCAAGCTGAC
>JANYHV010000356.1 GCA_025362195.1 Fimbriiglobus sp.
CACCGAAGGAAGCACTTGTGGTCCCGGCTGATTTTGACTTTGACCCCTACGACCAATCGAAAGTGCCCTTGGAAGTCGAACCGCCGGCGGGTTTTCAGGGGAAGAAAATCGTTCTCGTGGCCGGTTCCAAGAGCCACGGTCCCGGCGACCACGAGTTCTTCGCGGGCACGGCGATCCTGATGAACCTGTTGAAGCAAACCCCCGGCGTCTGGCCGGTGATGGTCCGCAACGGCTGGCCGAAGGACGAGAAGGTGTTCGACGGGGCCGCAACGATTCTGTTCTACATGGACGGGCGAGGTGGTCACCCCGTCGTGCAAAAGGATCGCTTGAAGTTGCTGCAAAAGTCGATCGACAAAAGCGTCGGTTGGGTGAACCTGCACTACGCCGTCGATTACGAGCCGCGGCACGGGGCGACCGTCGTCGGCTGGATGGGCGGGTACTACGACCCCCGGATCAGCACGAACCCGCACTGGGACGCCGAAGTCCGCAGCCTGCCGAAGCACCCGACGACGCGCGGCGTCAACCCGTTCACGGTCAACGACGAGTGGTACTACAACATGCACTGGGTGGGCGACGCGGCCGACGTGAAGGACGCCAAGGGCGTGACGGCGATCCTGCAAGCCCTGCCGCCGGACGGCACGCGGGGCACGGCCGACGCGAAGAAGTTCCTCGGCCGCATCGAGACGCTGGCCTGGGCCTACGACCGCAAGGACGGCGGCCGCGGGTTCGGGTTCACCGGCGGGCACAACCACCGCAACTGGGCCGACGCCGACTTCCGCCGGCTGGTCGTGAACGCGATCCTGTGGAGCGCGAAGGTCGAAGTGCCCGAGGGCGGCGCGAAGGTCGAGTTCGACCCGGCGGCGTTGAACGTCAATCTCGACGACAAGGGCAAGCCGCACACGCCAATCGTCCCGGCCGCGAAGAAGTAACACCCCCGAAGGCTCCCGGCGTCAGCGGCAGGTGCCGCATTTCGACGACCGGGAGGCGGACGGGATCGCCGGAGTCCGCACGCCGGCGGAATGCGGTCAGCCGCACAACGCGAACTGGGAGCTGTCGAACTCGACGGCCGAGAGTTCCTTGAGCAGGTCGTACCACTTCATTTTCGGTTCGCGGTCGGCCCGGTCGGGCGCGGCCCCGACGAAGAAAAACAGGCCGAGCCTCACCTGCTTACCGCCGTCGAGGTCGATGCCGAAGTCGCCCGCGGACCGCAGGATTTGCTTGACGCCTTTGACCTTACAGCCGACGAGTCGGTCTGTCCCCGGTTCGAGATAGAGTGTCACGACATCGTCGAGTCGCTTGGCGTAGCAAACGCTGTCGGACAGGAAGTACGTGAGGTAGTCCCCACTGCGGAAGTAGTGCGGCACGGCGCGGAACGGCCCCGGCTCGTTGGCCTTCAGGTACTCGTTTAGGCTCGTTTCCATGCTCTCCTCACGAAGTCGGTCTGCCAGTTCTCGGGGTGCCCTTGCTCGTCGTCGTCCTGAGTCCGCCACTCCCAGTCGAATACCACGTGGCCCATGTCAGCCAAAGCCGAGAAGGCCAAGAAGACGAATCCGAACCGCGGCGGCGTTCCCGACCCGGCCTCGTCCGTCTCATCCGGGTCGAAGGTCGGGAACACGGCGTGGCACAGACTGGCCGTCTGGTTCGGTCGGCGTAACCCCTCGAAGATCGCGTCCGGATCGCCGATCGCCACTTCGAGAAACCGCGCGTCGTCATACTTCCAAGCCGGCCCGTCGAGGCGAAGCGTGTCGAGTTCATTCCGGTCGATGTAGAACGGCACGCGTGATCCGTCCGGGAGCAGCCCGTCGCCGATTGGCAATTGTCCGAACGGCACGAGCATGGGCACGCCAAGAGGGGTTGAAGGTGTGCTGTACTGCGGGCCTGTCTATACACTGTAATGCCTGGCCGGAGGCGAATCCACTAGAACTCGCCCCAGTTTGAGTGAGTGCCCGCATCGACGGCCTGGCGGCGGACTACAATTTCCCCGTGCCACCCCGTTGATCGTATCCCGATCTCTGACCGTCACGCCTCGAAGGATTTCCACGACCGCCGCCCCCGCCAAGACGCGCCCGACCGACTACGCTTCGTGCGCCGGGTGCGCGGCCGAGCTGCCGCCGACGATCAACCCTCCTACTTGCCGAACGCCCCAACTCAGCCGCACCGGCCGCTGTGATGATCAGAGTATCCCGGTAAGCCTACCCGATCCCGCCGTCGCCTGCGGCGGGTGGTCCGGCCTGCCTTGCGGGGCCGGCGAGCTGCGACGGCACGCCATCCTCGACCGCCCACCACACATCCATCGGGTCAACCACAAGCCCGTCGGCCACGCCCGCCAGGAACTCGGCGACCAGGCTGGCCAGCACCACGCCCATATCCTCCATTTGGCTCCAGCCCAACTCGACGGCCACTACTTCTGTGACCCGGCCCAAGTGCGAACGGATGCGGTCCAACCCGGCCCCCGATGCGTCCTCCAGCAACTCGTCCGCCTCCTCCAACTCCCCCTCTACCTCGTCCCAGACGTGGACGATGACCGGTCGGAACTCTGGTGGCCGGTAGGACAGTCGGAATCGGAGGCCCGGCTGGTCTGATATTGGCTCGATCAGCAGGGCGTTACACGCGGCCACAACCGCGTCGTCGTCCTCGATCCCGAAGCCCTCAGCGACGGTCCAGACATCAGCGGAATTGATGCCGGCGAGGATGTCGTCCGCTGTGACGGCCGTGACGGAACGAGTGCAGTACACGGTGAACCACGCCGCCATCCGTGTGCCCTCTGCTGCCGAACGACCCAACACAGCCGCACCGGCCGCTGAGATGACAATAGTATCCCGGAAAGCCTACTTGCCCCCGCCGTCACCGGCGGCGGTTGGTCCGGCCGGCTTTTGCCCGGACGCCAGGAAGGAGCGGACGAACGCCCCCTGTCGTCGGACCCCGGCGTTGGGGTGCCCCTCCATCGCCTCCAAAATTGGGACGCATTCGTCGGGTTCCGCGAGGCCGGTGAAGAGCAGTTGGTCAACGATCATCGCGCCCCACACCTGCACCCCCTCGTCCTCGTCGCGAAGGAACTCGGCCGCCCAACCGATCCCCCTCCGGTCGGCGACATTGCGAAGCAGGTTGACGGCCAACCGCCGAGACTCCACGTCCGCGTCACTACGGGCGACCTCCAGGCACCGTTCCATCGCGCACGGCGGCTTCAGGATCGTGAGCACCGAGCGCGCCAACTCACAGCCGGGGTCGCCCGCGATGAAGTAGTCCACGGCGGACCGGAGGGCATCGACGCCGACGATCAACTCGAGTGCCTGGCGACCCAAGTCCGAGCCGCCACTTTCGCTACAGTCACCGAGCGTGCCGAGCGTCCGCGCCAGAGTGTGCCAGTCGATTGTCCCCACCGTCGAAACCTTCCTTCGCCGAACGACCCGGCTGAGCCGCGGCGGGGGCTGCTGAGGCTATGACCCTGACAAAGCTACCTAACCCCCGCTGTCCGCTACAGCGTTTGGTTCGGCCCCGCAGCGCTCATGTGTGCTCGCCCGAGGCCTCCATCTGTCCGACCGCCTCCACGACACCGTCGTGCAGGTGCTGCAGATCCGGGTGTTCGTCTCGCTCCACGCGCTTGACGACCATGTCGCGGGGGAAGACCGTGATCGAGGTCTCGCCGAGGCGCAGCCCCAAGGCGGAGCCGTACTCGTCATCGACGCGGACCCACCGCAGGCCCATGGAGCCGCAGAGCGCGTCGCCCAAGATGGTGCCGAACGCCTCCAGGGCGGCCTCGTCCACCGGGCCGCCCAGCCGGCCGTCCAAGACGAGCTGCCAGCCCGGCAGGCCCGCGCCGGGCACGGCCGCGCCGTGGTCGGCCTGCATCGCCCGGACCAGAGCGCGATCGGAGTCGAGGCGTGCGGTGTCGGCCACGGACAGCGGACTGAATGCCACGTTTGCGCCTCCCGGCTCTGGTCTTCAAGGCCGAACTTCTTATCAGATCGCGCCAACGCGACCCATTACCGCCGCGGTCGGGCCGCGATACCGCTGCCGAAGAGTGACGACACGAGAGCGTAACGGACACGCACGCGGGTGTCAACAACCCCGCGCGGGACCGACTGCGGCGATCCTTGAGCCGGGCCGAATCCCCAGGAACTCGCCCCGGCCGGAGTCCGTGACCCGACGGGCTGGCTCCGGCGGGCTACAATTCCGGCTCAGCATCGCCCGAACCCCACCACGCCGTCGAAGGTAACTCCGCGATGACCGCCGCCCCC
>JANYHV010000383.1 GCA_025362195.1 Fimbriiglobus sp.
GGCCTTGAGGAAGTCGATGGTCAGGTTGGCCCGGGCGGTCGGGTCGTCGCTGATCCCGGAGACGGCCATCGGCGCGAACTGCGGGCCGAGGAACCCCGCCCCCACGTCCCCGCCGAACCCGCCCTGCGAGATCGTGATGTAACTCGGCAGGTCGTGGTCCGGGTCGCCGAGCTGCTTGGCGAACATCGACCCGAGGGCCGGGTACGCGACGACTTCGCTGGGCAACTGGCCGGTGTGCAGCAACTGCGTCGCCCGCCCGTGCTCGCCCTCCTTGGTCGTCATACTGCGGATCACCGCGAGCTCCTTGGCGCTCGCGGCGAGCTTCGGCAGGTGCGCACTGAACCGCAGCCCCGGCACGGCGGTCGCGGTCTCCTTCGACGGCCCGCCGTACTTGTGGTCGGGCTTCAAGTCCCAGGTGTCGGTCTGGCTCGGGCCGCCGGACATCCACAACACGATGCACGCCTTGGCGTTCTTCTTGGCCTCGGCGGCCGCGGCCAGGCCCGGCAGCCACGGGCAGGCCGCCGCGCCGAACGCGCTGGCGTAGCTGATCCGGGCGAAGTCGCGCCGACTGAAATCACGCATTCCCATGGGAACCTCGCCGGGTTAAGGACGCAGAGTTAAGGACAAAGAACGAACTCGGGACTGTTGAGCAACGCCCAAAAAATGTTCGCGTAGGCCTGTTTCTCGGCCTCGGCGTCGCCGGGCTTGGCTCGCACCACTTTGAGGAACCGGTCCCGCTCGGCCGGCCGCGGCATCCGGCTGTACGCGGCGAGGAACAGGGTGTCGAGCTTGTCCCCGTCCTTGAGGAACGGCGCGTCCACGACGGCCCGCAGGGTCATGCTGTCGTCGAGGGTCGTCGCCCGGGAAATGATCCCGCCGTTCATGAGCAACAGCGCCTGGGGGATGCCGGCCCGGAAGTCGGTGGGGGTCGTGCCGCGGGCCTCCTCGAGCCTGGCCCGCAGGGTCATCCCCTCCGGCGTGTACCGGGGACTGAGCGTCCGCCCCTTCTTGAGGGCGAGCGATTGGTCCAGGGCGGCGAACACCTGGTCCGGCGAGAGCGTGCGGATCGGCCGGCGGGCCGACCCGGGCTCGACGGTCGCCGCGCCGACTTGCTGGTACGCCTTGCTCAGGCAGATGCCCTCGACCAGCCAGCGCAGGTTGAACCCGCCGGCGGCGAACTTGTCGGCGAGTTCGCCGAGGATTTGCCCGCGCTCTTCGGGCGCGAGCGTGTCGAGGTCGTCCACCGTCGAGACCAGCCCGGTGCCGCACAGGTCTTGCCAGACGCGGTTGACGACGTTGGCGGCGAAGTAAGCGTTGGCCGGGGCCGCCACCCAGTCGGCCAGCACGGCCCGGGGCGACCGGCCGGCCGGGAATACGGGGGCCGGCCCCTCCAGGAACTTGGCCTCGAACTCGCGGGTGCTGTCGGTGGCGGTGATCTTGGTGACGAGCCCGTCGGTCACCCGGCCCGGACTCGCGGCGGTCCCGGCGAAGAAGGCGGCCATGCCCCAGAAGTCCTCGCGCCGCCACGCCGCGAGCGGGTGGTTGTGGCACTGCGCGCAGCCGAGGCGGACGCCCATCAGGCCGCGCGACACCGCCTCGGCGACGCGCTCCGGGGTGTTGCCCACGGCCGAGTAGAAGCCGGCCGGGCCGGCGGCGTTGGCGTCCCCGGTGGCCGTCAGGAGCGACCGGGCCACCTCGTCGAACGGCGCGTTCTTGCGGAACTCGGCCTTCAGCCAGCCCTCGAACGGGCCACGCGTGTTCCCGGCGGGGGCGAGCATCCGCGCCCACAGCCCGGCGAAGTGCTCGGCGAACCGCTTGTCGTCGAGCAGCGTGGCGACCAACTGGTCGCGCTTGCTGGCACTGGTCGAGCCGAGGAAGTCGCGGGCCTCGGCGACGCTCGGGATGCCGCCGGTGAGTTCCAGGTACGCGCGGCGGAGGAAGACTTCGTCCCCCGCCACGTCGCGGGGCGGTAGCCCCTTGGCCCGCCAGGCGGTCTCGAGCTTGGCGTCGATCCAGGCGGCGAGTTCCGCCGGGCTTTCGGACGGTTTCCCCGCGCCGAGGCCGAACACGAGAATGGTCAGCGCTAGCATTCCACGCCCTCCGCTGGTCCCGAAGTGGACCGCCGCCCGGCACCCAGAATGGTAGGGGTGACCGGCACGCCTCCACTATAAAGACAAATTGACTTGATGTGCAAGAGCGCGGGCTTCGGATTGTCGAAAATCTGCAAAATTGTCTGCGCCGGCCCGAGTCTCGAACCGGCGCGACCTTCGTCGGGGGGAATTGGAGAAGGCCGGCGGCCGCCCCGACGAGGTGCGACCGCCGGCCCCGGAAATGGACGCGTTGCTAAACCTTCTTGCCGCCCCCGCCGCCGCCCGTCCCGGCCTTCACGCTGAGCAGCGCGTTGCCCTTGACGAGCGGGTCGGCCAGATCGGCGGCCGAGATCGTCTGCGTGCCGGCCGTGGCCGGGGTGACGGCGAACGAGTGGACGCCGGCGTCGGCGGCCGTGAACGTGTAATCCGCGGGTAGGCCGGCCGACCCGGCCGTGTTGCCGAAGTGCAGCGTGCCGAAGTAGTTCTTGACGGTGTTGCCATAGGCGTCCAGGACCGTCACCTTGAGGAAGAAGGCGACCCCGACGGTGACCCCCGACGGGGCCGACAAGGCGAACGAGACCGCCGCCCCGTTGGTCACGTCGATCCGCGCGAGACTGCCGATCAGCGAGGCGTTCGAGGTATCGACGACGCTGATGCTCGTCAGCGCCGGCTTCTTGTTGGCCGTCTTCACCGTGACGCTGAAGGTGTGCGTCCCGGCGTCGGCGGCGGTGAAGTTATAGCTGCTGGGCAGGGCGGCCTGGGCGTCGGTGCTCGTGACGGCGACCTTGCCGCGGTAGGTCGTGGCGACGTTCCCGTAGGCGTCGCGGGCCGTGACCGTGACGGCCATCACCGTCCCGGCGACGACGGGGCTGGTCAGGTCGGTCGTCGTCGAGACGGCGAACTGGGTCGCGGCAGCCGCGGTCACGGCGACGCCCAATTCGGTCCCGATGAAGCCGGCCGCCAGCGCGTCGTGGGCGGTGACGGACTGGAGGCCGGCGGTCTTGAAGGTCGCGGCGAAGGTGTGGACCCCGGCGTCGGCCGCCGTGAAGGTGTAGCTCGCCGGCAGGCCGGCCTGCCAGTCGGAGCTGGTGAAGTACACCGTGCCGCGGTAGCCGGTCGCCACCTGGCCGATGGTGTCCTTGACGGTCACGGTGAACGACTGCGTCAGCCCGGCCGTGGTCGCGGCCAACCCGGTCACGGCGAAGCTCGCCGGGGCGGGCGGGGCGGCGGTGACGCTGCTGGTGCCGGTGATCGAGGTGGTGACCGTGTCGGTAGCGGTGATCGTCTCGGCCCCGACCGTCAGCAGCGTGACGCCGAACGCGCCGAAGCCGGCGGTCAGGGTCGCGTCGGCGGGCAACACGGCCCGCGGGTCGGTGCTGGTGAAGTGGACGGTGCCGGCGTAGGCGGCGTCGGGGTTGCCGTAGTCGTCGAGGGCGGTGACGGTGACCGGCCGCGCGACGCCGATGGCCCCGGCCCCGCCCAGGACGG
>JANYHV010000398.1 GCA_025362195.1 Fimbriiglobus sp.
GCGCGCCGGCGCACGCTCCCTCAACGCAACGGAGTTCTAACCCGGCGAGCCGAGAGCGCCAGCGACTGGACCCGCAACCTTCCGGCGGGACCGGCGGGCGACGCCGACCGCGACCACGGCCAGCACCGCCCCGACCGCCAGGACCACCCACGGCCACCACCGCCGCGAGGCCGGGGCCAGCCCGATGCTCGTCGCCGTCGGCACGAACGCCGGCGTCACCAGCCCGTACTCCTTCTCCAGCTTGAAGTCGTCGGCCGTCGGCACGTACCGCTCGTAGGACAGAAACTCGACGTCGTGGGCCTTCTGCACGGTCCCGTCCTTGAACTTCGCGTAGCCGCGGCTCCGCTTGGGGACGGGAAAACCGTCTGGTGAAGGACCGTACTCGACCTCGCGGTAGGTTTTGTAGGCACCTCGCGGGGAGTTAGATTTCCAGTCGGTTTCGCATGCGATCGTAGCGTACTCCATCGCCGGGTCGAGGAAAGTGCTGGACAGTTCGACCTGCCCGTGGTTGTTGTCCCACTTAGAACGAACCTCGATACACGCCCGCCCCGCCCAGGTCGCCGGCCGGGCCTCAAGAACCGTCACAACGACTGCGCCACTTCCTCGTTCGTCGAACCAGAGTGTCGTTCCGCTATTGTCAGCGGCGCGCATCGGTTCGTGGGCAAAGAAGTTGTATCTATAGGATTCGTGCTCGTAATAGCTACTACTGGCGAGACGCTGCTCTTTGATCTCAAACTTGCTACCGCTCCGAGATACATTAAACTCCATGTCAGGTCGCCAGAATTGGACAACGCCCTTAAATCGTTCCGGCTTGCTCTCTAGAGTTATGGCTTTCATCTGCATTCCGTCTGTTATTAATTCGTTCAAACCGCTCGTGCGTTCGTCGCCGGTTTTCTCACCCATCCCAGGATCCACGACATATCGGGTAAGCCGATAGCGAATTTTGCGATTCGTCGAATACCGATCCATGAGTACCGGCAGCTTTGCCTTGTACTCGCGTACAAATGCCCCGGTAGCCGCATTGGTAGAGACTTGCGACCGTGCTGGTCCGTGGAATAGAAGTGAGAAGCCGATTGCCGTCGTGGCCAATGTGAACGTCCTCATGATTTGGCACCAACGGATTAAGTGGGAAGATAGCCGGCCATGGCAAAGCATGGCCGGCATTGAGCACAACAGGTCATTTAGTTCGGAGGGCAACCGCACCGAACATTTTGGGTTGAAGCAAGTCCACCGGCCACAACCTGTAAGTTCTGGCAAAATTTACCATTAGTGCCGCAGGAACAAATGTCGTTACAGACGCTTGAAGCGGCACCATCGCTTGAGATACCTGTAATTGTGCGGCATCGATCGCTACCGCAGTCGTTGACGGGCGGGGCGGTCTGAAGGGCCATGCAGGCGTTGCACATTTCGGAGCACTTGGCTTGCACGGCTTGGAAGCACGCCGTGCCCTGGCCGCACTGCTGGTACCCCGTGCCACCGATTTTGGTCAGAGACCCGTCGGCCGCCTTCGACAGGAAACCCTGGGTGATGCCGATCTGGGTGCAGTATGACGTGCAGGCGTAGCAGGGTGCCGAGAGGGCCGCCGTCGCCCCGAGCAGCAGACAGGCGACCGCCAGGCTGCCGACGCGCACCGTCCACCGCGCCGAATTCGCATTCGACTCCATCGTAAACCTCCTTAAAATCAGGGACCAGAACCTACCACCACGCCGCGCAGTTCGCCCGCTTTCGGGCCGACCGTGGTCAGCCATTTCATGTTGCGGACGAACGGACCCGGTTCCTTGGGCGGACGGACCTCCACCCGCACGTCGCGCGACTCTCCCGGACCGACCCACGCGGGCACGTCGGCCGTCAAGCAGGAGCAGTCTGATTGCGCGACGATGACTTGAATTGGTTCACCGGTCCGGTTCGTGAACGTCACGTAAGCCGCGACCGGGACTTCGGGTCGGCACTGGCCGACGGAGACGAGGACGGGATCGATCCCCAAGACTTGGCCGGGAGACGCCGTTCCGAGACTCCCACCCGAGACGATCCAGAAGCCTGCAGCCCCGACGGCGGTCAGGGCGGTCGCCCCCATCGCGATTTGGCCGGCGGCCCAGTCGGCCGGTTGCCAAAGCTCGCGGGGTCGAACGGCGACGACGAGCAACACCGCAATGCTGTCGAAGGCCATCACAGCAAGTGGATTGATTTGAGCGTTGCCGAGGCAGCCGCAGGAATGTTCTCCGGTAACTACGGCCGCGCCACTGACCAGCGTGAAGGTGGCGAAGAGTGCCAGCGCTACCCACCGGGCGGCGCGTAGTCCGTAGCCGCTCACGAACCATAGGCCGAGCACAATTTCTATCGCGATCAGAGCCGGCTTGACTTCGGCACGGGCGGACCACCCGGACACCGCATACGCCGCCGCACTCTCAGTTCCCGACGCCTTCAGCATCGCCGCAATCATAAGGACAGACCCCAACGCGATCAGAACGATCCGCAAGGGGAGCGGGGAGCGGGGAGCGGGGAGCGGGGAGCGGGGAGCATCGCAGACCGCCTTTGGGAGAAAGGACTGTTGCTAGCGTTTGCACTCGGGACAGATTCCCAGGTCGTGAGAGCAAACGCAAACATAATAGTCCGAGTTTTTGAAAAACCCGATCTGCCTCCCACTGGAAAATTCCGCCACTCCGGCGCTCACCCCAGCGCCGGTCGTCTTACTTCGCGTCCGCGAAGCTCAGGGCGCGGTCGGGGTCGAGGAGCCGCACGGTGGCGTCGCCCTTGCCGAGTGTCAGCGTCACCGTGTGCTCTCCGGCGGAGAGTTTCACGTCCGCGCCGGCGGCGAGCGCGACGCCGTCGAGCTTCGCCGTGTGCGCCCTGGCGGTGCCCACGAGGAGGAGTTGCGTCGTTACCGGCTTGGCGGCGGTGACGGTGAACTCGACCGTCGAGTCGCCGGTCAGCGTCAGGCGGCCGCTCGCCGGGACGGGCGTCGGTTGGCCGTTGACCGTGACCGTCGAGACGTAGGGGTTCGCCATGACGTAGCGGACGAGGTCGCGGAAGTCTTGCGTCGTCATCGCCGCGGTCAGGCCCTCCGGCATCATCGACTTCTCGACCACCTTGACCGGGCCGTCGAGGTCGGCTTTCTTCAACCGCTTCAACACGCCGTTCTCGACCTTCAGCGTGATCGACAACTCGTCCTCCTCGGCGAGAATCCCCTGCTCGACGCGGCCGTCGAGGGTGTTGGCGATCCGCAGGAAGTACGGCGCGCCGATGACGCGGTTGGGGTCGATGACGTTGGCCAACAGGTACTCGATGTCGCGGGCCGCGCCGTCGAGCAGCGGGCCGACGCTCTGGCCGCGGCCCTCGAACTGGTGGCACTTCATGCACTGCGCCTCGAAGACCGCCTTGCCCTTGGCGAACGACGCCGTGCCGACGTTCAGTTCACCCCGCATCTTGTCGATGGTCTTGAGCAGGTCGGCCGGGGTGGTGCGGGTGCGGCCCCACGCCGCCTCGATGAGCGCGTTCAGGTTCGCGTCGTTGAAGCCCTGGACGCGGAGGATCGTGTTGTCGGTGACGAGGCCGCGGTCGAGGGTCTTGGCCTCCATCGCGGTCAGCATTGCGGTCGCCCACGGCTTGCGGCCGGCGAAGACGTTGACGAGTTCGAGTTGCACCGGCTTCGGCGTCGTCGCCCAGTCCTTGAGCAAGTCCCGCGCGAGGTTGACCGACTCGCTCGACGCCAGCGCCCGCGCCGCCTCGACGCGCACGCTCATCGGCGAATCCGAGCGCACCAGATTGGTGAGCGCGGCGTCCGCCGGCACCTTGGTCGCCGCGAGTTGCCGCAAGGCTTCGACGCGAAGTTCCGGCGTGGCCGTGCCGTCCCCCGCGAGGGCGAGGGCTTTCTTCACAGCGACCGGGTCTTGGAAGCTGACCGCGAGCTTGGCCGTGAACGCCGCCAGCCGCGTCTCCCTCGCCAGCTCACTTTGCAGGGCCGCCCACGCCGCCGGGGGTGCGACCGTCTGCCCGGCGAGCGCGACGCTCAGCCCGTCCAGCGCCTTCTCGCGCGTGTTCAAGTCCTTGCAGTCGGCGACGAACTTCACGCACAATTCGAGGTCGCGCGGCTGCCCCGTGGCGACGAGCCGCCGCATCGCCTTCGGCACGATCTGGTCGCGCACGAACTGGTTCGTAGGCGCTTGCTCCGCGAGCCACGACAATTCCTTTTCGACCGGGCTGTTCGCCCCGGTCTTCTTCGACAGTACCTTCTCGTAGGCGAGCCAGGTGAGCTTCGGGATGAGCGGGTCGTTGGCGTCCTCCTTGCGGAGCATCAGGGCGTGGACGAGTTCGGTGACATCGTGCTTGTCACTCAAGCGGACGGCGGCCGAGGCGAGTTCGCGGTGGACGACGGCCTTCTTGCTGGCCCCGGCGAGGTCCGCAAGCCCTTTGACGGTCGCTTGCGTAGCGTGCTGCGGGTCGCTGAGCCCGCGGAGGAGGAGTTCGGTCCACGGCACTACCTCGCTATTGTCCCGCACCTCGCGATTGCCCTGCCCCTGCTCCTTACCGAACCTGGCAATGTCGGCCGGCCACGGATAGCCCAACGCGAGGCCAGCCAGAACATCCCCTCGTAGCGACTTAGCGCTGTAGTCGGAGCCGTACACAAAAAGCGCCAGACGCGCGTCTTCGGGCACCTTGGCCTCACTGAGTAACCGGCCCGCCGTCCGGGAGCGGTACGGGTCCGGGTCCCCGACCAGCGCCCGCAACTCCGTCGGCGTCTTCTTGCTCAAGTCCTCAGTTTTCCCGCCCTTGCGGTCCTTCAACGCGATGCGGTACACCCGGCCGCGCGAGTAGTCCCAGTCCTCGGCACGCGCCTGGTGGCACGGATTCTGGTCGTGCCAGTCAATGAGATAGATGTCGCCGTTCGGACCCCACTTCAGGTTGATCGGCCGCACGTTTTTGTCGCCCGATGTCAGGAAGTCGTCGCCGCGGCTGGCGGTGTAGCTACTGCCGTTCGGCTTCAAGACGTTCTGCTTCAAGCTGCACCCGTGGATGCTGCCGAAGATCACGCTGTTACGGAAGCGCTCCGGCATGTGCGGAACGTCGAGCGAGATCAGCCCGGCGTGCGCCCAACCGCTTTCCTTGTGGAAGGTGTGGTCGCTAATCTCGTCGATGTAGCCGTAAGCGTGCGGGTTGTAACTCGTGCCCGCCTGGCGCTTGTAGATGCCGCCCGGCACGATGTGGTACAGGTGCGGGATGACGCAGCACGCGAGGATGAACTGGCCGTCGGTATTCCGCCAATCCATCCCCCACGGGTTGCTCGTGCCCTCGGCGTAGATCTCGAACTTCTTCGTCTTGGGGTGCAGCCGCCAGACGGCGGCGTTCATGCGCGTCTCCGCGCCGTCGGCCGACTTCACCGTCGATTGCGAGAAGACGCCCTGCATGCCGTAGAGCCAGCCGTCCGGCCCCCACTGGAAGGTGTTCAGCGTCTCGTGGGTGTCCTGCGAGCCGAAGCCGCCCAGCACCGGCTCGAACTTGCCCGGCTTGTCGTCCTTGTTCTCGATGAACCACACATACGGCGGTGCCCCGACCCAGACGCCGCCGTGGCCGACTTCGAGTCCCGTGGCGAGGTCGAACGCCGGCAGCCCGGCCTTCTGGCGCTCCGGGGTGATGGGGAAGTCCTTGCCCTCGGCGAAGACGGTGCGCTTGTCGCAAACGCCGTCGCCGTCGGTGTCTTCGAGGATGACGATGCGGTCGCGCGGGGACTTGCCCTTGGGCGTTTTCGACGGGTACTCGAAGCACTCCAGCACCCAGACGCGGCCCTTCTCGTCGATGGAGAAGGCGACCGGGTTGATGCAGTCCGGCTCCCCGGCGAACAGCTTGACCTCGAACTCCGGCGGGACTTTGAACTTCGCCACCGTCTCGGCCGGCGTGAGGTACGGCTGCCCCGACCCCTTGCGGTTGTCGAAGCCGAACTCCTTCTGGGCCATCACGGGAGTGCAAAGCGCGAAGAGCGGTAAGGCGAGGAGCCAGCGCATCATCATGGGGAGTACCGAGGCAGGGAGGGGAACACGCGGAGGCCCCCATCATAAACCGCTGCGGGCCACGCTTCCAACCGCAAAACCCGGGCCTGACGGGTGGCTCCGCCGCAGGCGACTCTTGTTAGCCCGACGCGCTAGCGAGGGTCGAACGGTCGAGGGCGGTGCGGGCAGACGACGACAGAACCGTCAACGACCCCGAACATTCCCCTCGACCGTTCGA
>JANYHV010000432.1 GCA_025362195.1 Fimbriiglobus sp.
CCAAGGGCATTAAGGTAGTGGCCGTAAACGACGCGTACTTTCATCTGCCGTTTACGTCGATCATTTCAGGATCGCCTGAAATGACCCTCAAAGTGGCGAATCCCGAAATCAACGTGATCAAGTATAAAGACGGTAAAATGAACGTCACGACGCTGGTCAAGCAGACGGAAACTCAAGCCGCACCGCCGGGAGGCACGGTCACGATCAGGCGAATGGGGCGATTGGGATAGCTGCCCGGAGTGGCCTGGGCAAAAGCCACAGAAAAAACAAGCGAGGCACAAAGTCCGAGAGTTAGTCGAAAAATAAGAGAGGTCACAAACAGTCCTTTCGCGATACAAGTGTGATGAGGTGGTCGCGCTTTGATTTGAACAACAAGCCAAAGCTCGGCGCAACTTTTTCTCAGCCCTGACGAAAACCGAAACGAAACGAGACGAAAACTGTTATCCAAGAATCATGCCAGCACCCAGAGCCCCCGCTGCAAACACTTCCAAAACAAGCCTGCCCCAAAACCAGTCCAAAACCCAGATAATGCAACGTATTCCATGCAGAAATCCAGACTGTCCGTGAAAACGGCGCAAATTCTTTTTAACCAATCGCCCCGCCGGGATCGTCCCCGGCCACACCATGACCGAACATATTCTTGACGCCAGTGTTGACACCTGCCATTGGGGCTTGTTCGACGCCAAAATCCCGCCTGTGCTGCGCGTGCAAAGCGGCGACCGCCTGACTGTGAACACCGTCAGCGGCGGCCCCGACGTGCTGCCACCGGCTGGCCAGTTTCATATTCCGCCTGAGCTGGCGGACATCCATTTGCGCACACCGCGGCATGTGCCGGGCCACATCCTAACGGGCCCGGTTTTTGTGGAAGATGCCGAGCCAGGCGACACGCTGGAAGTGCGCATCATCGATGTCAAGTTACGCCAGGACTGGGGTTACAACTTCATCCGCCCGCTGGCCGGTACCCTGCCAGCCGAATTCGACACCTACCGCCTGATGAATATTCCGCTGGATGACCAGCGCATGGTCGCCCGCCTGCCCTGGGGACTGGACCTGCCGCTGCACCCTTTTTTTGGCGTGATGGGTGTCGCGCCGCCCGCGCATTGGGGCCGCATCAGCACCATCATTCCGCGCGCGCACGGCGGCAATCTGGACAACAAGGAGTTGCGCCCAGACAGTTCGCTGTTTTTGCCAGTGCATGTATCAGGGGCGCTTTTCTCATGCGGAGACGGCCATGCTGCCCAGGGCGACGGCGAGGTTTGCACCACCGCCATCGAGACTGCGCTGCAAGGTACTTTCGAGCTGGTTTTGCACAAGAACACGGCACTGGCGTATCCGAGGGCTGAAACGCCCACCCACTACATCACCATGGGCATGGCCCCCACGCTGGACCAGTGCATGGACATGGCGCTACGCGACATGATCGTGCTGCTCACCGAGCGCGGATTGGCGCGCGAAGATGCCTACACACTGTGCAGCCTGGGTGTTGACTTTCGCATCACGCAAACCGTCAACACCCACCGCGGCGTGCATGCCATGCTGCCCAAAGGCCTGGCGCCGTAAACAACCCGCGCAAAGACCCCGCTGCCAACGGTTAGCGGTTAGCGACTGCGCTGCATCGCCATGTCGCAACCGGGCTGATGCTTAACTCATTTGCCAGGTATCCCCAGCGGCCAGCCCCGGCGGTTTTTGCAGCCGCGCCTTGGCCTCTACGTCGCCCTGCAAATGCGCTCGCCACCAGTCGGTGGTGACACGCGCTACAAGCGCATGTTGCTGCGGCTGCAACTGGTTGGTGATGGCCTCCCGAGGACGCATTCGCCCTTCGACTGCCTCACCCCTGTTGCCATCACGTCCGCCACGTCCACCGCCAAACGTCATGTGGTCGGCGTCCTTGAGCAGCAGCATCGCCTTGTTGCCCGGAGGCAGCGCAGCGTACACGGCGGCGCGCTTGTCTGCGGTCGCGCCATTGCCAATCACATCGTCGTCGCGCGTGCCCGTCAGGCACAGCGTTGGGCGCTGGATGGCGGCAAAGGCCTGCACGGCATCGCCCGCCGCCGGCAGGCTTGGCGAAAAAGCAGCCAGGGCAGCGATGCGCGGCTCACGCAAAGCGCCGCGCAAGGGGTAGGCCTGGCCGCCCACGCCCAGTGTGGTGTGCGCGCCAAACGAATGCCCCGCCACACCGACGCCATCAGCGCGTACAAAGCGCCAGGCTTTGTCGATGGTTTTGCGCCGGGCGACTTCGTCGATGGCAAACACCATGTCGTCGATGCGTGCCAGCAGTTGCTGCGGATTGGCCACCTCTTGCAAGCCAGCACGGCTGCGGTTTTTAACCAGCGCCTGCATAACGGCATCAAAGTCGCTGCCCGCATGCTGCAAATGCAGCACCACAAAGCCCGCATCCGCCCAGGCTTGGCCCCACACCTCCCCGCCCATGCGCGAGCCGCCCAAGCCATGCGAGTAAATAACCACAGGCCAGCCCGTAGCAGGCGCAGCGCCTTGCGGCCAACGGATGCGCACCGGCACCGCGCGCTGGCGCCGGCCGTCTTGCCAGGTTTCGTCTGTGGTGCGGGGGCCTGGGCCAGCAGCAGCGGACTGGCGGCAATGCCCACCAGACCTGCGGCGGCGGCCAGCGCCCGACGGCGATTGAGGGAGGGCATCATGCAATTCATGAGCGGATTTTGCGGCGGCTTTGCAAAGCTGGCGTGAAACGAAGATAAAGCCACGGTGAACAATGGTCGGCCAGGCAGGTCGAAATGCTATTTATTCAGGAGCTGCTTGCGCATGTATCTATTGGGCTGCAGGCAAAAATAGCTCCCCTCCAACCTCCAAAACGGCATCTTTGTCGCTTCCAGCTTAGATGGGCTCCATCCCCGACTTGCTGACGACCGCCTTTACAGCGAGAGAGCGCAAGGCTGCCAATAGCGCCTTGGCCGCTTCAGGGTTCGCAGCCCCGGCATGGAGGGCTGCGGCGTAGATCGTGTAACTTTGCAAGTCTGCAGGCAGAGCGCCAAGGTAATGAATGCCCTTGGCGTGTAAAAGCTCACTGACTTGCTGAAAGCCAAGGTCTGCATCGCCTGCCGCCAGAAAGTCGGCAATCTGTGCGCCCGATGGGGG
>JANYHV010000451.1 GCA_025362195.1 Fimbriiglobus sp.
TGCGAGCCGAACATGCCGGTCTGGCTGACGCCGAGCGCGAGCGCGGCGAGCAGGATGATGAGGGACATCACCACGAGCAGTTCGACCAGCGTGTACCCGGCCCGGGCCGAGAGAGTGCGTGTACGCGTCATGGCTAGTTCCCCTTTTCCCCTTCGCGGCGGAGCCGGAAGCTCAGGAGGTTGTCGGCACTGTCGTCCGCGGTGAAGTTCAAGGCGTCCGTGCCGGTGGTCTTGTTCGGCCCGGCCGAGACGAGCGTCGGGACGGCGTTCGTGTCCGCCTTGATCGTCTGGAACTGGAACCGGATCGGCACGCCCGTCGGGGCGGCGACCGTCGTCAGCCCCCGCTCGAGTTCCTGCTTGAGGTAGGCGGCGTTGGTGAGGACGCCCGACGGGTCGAGAGTTCTGAGCGCGAGCCACGGGTTGACCAGCGGCGTCGGCCACTCGCTAATCAGCCCGCGCGGGTCGAGCATGTTGTTGACGTTGGTCGAGGTGCCGCCCAGGTTGACCTTGTTCGCCCGGCTGTACGGCGTGCCGTTGATCTCGTTGCCGGTCGCGTGGCGAATGAAGACGATCGGAATGCCCCAACCGTCCTTGTAGACCGGTGCCCCTTTGCCGTCGGGGCTGGTGTTGCCCGTCTGCTGGTTCGAGCCGTCGGTGCCGGCCACGTTGCCCTTGTTGCCGCTCGCCGTGTTCCCCACGTACAAGAGGGTCGCGGCCTCTTCTTCGGGGGTCAAGGCCGGGGTGTACGTCGCGTTCGCCGCGGCCGCGAAAATCTTCCGCGGCTGCAAGACCGCCCCGGGGCCGAAGTTGATCGTCGCCTTGGCCTCCAGGAACGACATGGGGAATTCGTTCTTGAGCGTGGCGTAAGTCCAGATCGCGGTCGCGCGTTCGCGGTCGCCGCCGCACCGGTCCACGAGCGACTGCGGCACGTCCTTCTTGGCCTGGTCGGCGACCCCACTCCACCGCGTCATCATGAGGCCGTGCAGTTTGCTCAGGGTGCCCTCGGTGTTGTTCACCGTCTGGGCGGCGCGGAGGCGGAACAGCGCGCCGGCGGAGATCGCCGTCAGAATCCCGATGATGGAGATCACCACCAGGATTTCGATGAGCGTGAAGCCGCGGCGCGGGCGCGGGGCGGTCGAACGTCGGGTCAACATGGCACGGTCTCCGGAGTCGTCCGAGGAAGTTAGTTGCCCGACGCGCCGAGTTGAGCGCTGCCGTTGAAGTTGGCCAGGTCGTCGCCGCCGTCGCCGTTCGGGGCGTTGGCGTCCATCATGTACCCGGCACCCATCGGCACCCAGTAGACGTAAGTGACCGGCGGGCCGGGTACGACGACCGTCCCCGGGCCGAACCGCTTGTTCTTGCCGGCCGAGATGATCTGCATCCGGCCGGGGTTGATCCACTTGCCGCTCGGGTCCTGGTACGCCCGCATCGGATTGACGTAGGCCGGGCCAGACGGGACCGGCGGTGCCCAGGCGTAACCCAGGTTGTACCCCGGCCCGCTGAACGTGCTGAAGTACGCGTAAGGGGTGCCGTAGGGGTCGAGGTAGCCGTCGAGGAACTTCGGGTCGGTCGAGGGGTTCATGCGGCTGACGACGAAGTCGAAGAACGGCCCCTTCCGCGATGTCGCTGTGGCCGTGGGAGAATACGGGCCGGACGGCGTGAAGCCTTGCAGGAGTGGTCCGCCGATAAAGAACACCAGCGACTGGCTACCTTCCAGGAGCAACCCGTTCGCATCTGGCGTGGCTGCCGAACCGCGGAAGATGATATCAGTTCTCTTTCCAACACTCGCTGAATCTGAGGCCGCCCCCCCTACAAGAAGCTGCCAGCGGGGAAACATCTGCAGTAGTTGTTGAAACCCGGCGTAGCTCTCCTGTTGCGGAATTGTGGCAGTCATCGTGTCGGCCCAGGCAGCGGGCGGCACAACGCCGGGCAATCGGATGCGTTGCGGCGGGGCGAAGCCGAAGTCGGTTTTGAACTTCGTGGCGGCGGAATCGAGGCCGGTAATGTCCGCGACGACGGTCGTCCGCTTGCCGACTTCGCGGACCTTCTGGACGCCGCCCAAGAGGAGGCCCATGAGGACGCCGATGATCGAGATGACCACCAGCAGCTCGATGAGCGTGAAGCCCAGGTGCCCGCGGCGGGCGGGGCGGGGGGAGTTCGTCGCACGCATGATTCCGCTCCTGTGAAGTCGTGGAAAGTCGAAGGCTAGTGCAGATTCGGCGTCCGGCCCGTACGGAATTACTTACTCAAACCTTCGAGCAGCTTGATCAGCGGCAAGAAGAGCGAAATCACAATGCCGCCGATCGTGATGCCCAGGAACACGATCATGATCGGTTCGAGCAAACTGATCAGCGACTTGACCAGGTTATCGACCTCTTCGTCGTAAAAGTCGGCGACCTTGTTGAGCATCGTGTCCAGGTCGCCGGTCTCCTCGCCGACCTCCACCATGTTGACGACCATGTCGTCCACGAGGCGGGACTGCCGCAAGGGGTCAGCAATGGTATCGCCCTCGCGGATGGATTCCAAAACCCTCTGAAACATCCGCTCGAAGACGGCGTTGTTGGCCGTTTCCCGCACGATTGACAGGGCTTCGAGGATCGGCACCCCCGAGGAAATCAGCGTGCCGAGGGTCCGCATGGTCCGGGCGACGATGGTTTTTTCCACCAGCCCGCCGATGACCGGGATCCACAAGGTGATGCGGTCGAGGGCGTAGTTTCCGGCCCGCGTCATCCGAATGAGCTTGAGCAATAAATAGATGCCCAACGGGAACATCGGGATGAAGTACCAGTACGACGCCGTCCAGTTGGAGATGCCGATGAGGGTCTTGGTCGCGGTCGGCAGTTGGAGTTGGAATTCGTCGAAGATCTTTTTGAACTTGGGGATGATCATGACCATGATGAACGTCAAGATCGTGACGGCGACGAAGATGACGACGAGGGGGTAGATCATGGCCCCGATGATCTTGGCCTTGAGGCTGGCGGCCTTTTCCTTGAACTCGGCGAGCCGCTGGAGGATGATCTCGAGGGCACCGCCGGCCTCCCCGGCCTTGACCATGTTGACGTACAGGCGGTCGAACGCCTTGGGGTGCCGGGCGAACGACTCGCTCAGGGTCATGCCGGACTCGACGTCCTCGACCACGTCGATGAGCGAGTTCTTGAGGACGCCCGGTTTCATCTGCTTTTCGAGGATGCGTAGGCTGCGGAGCACCGGCAGGCCGGCGTCCTGGAGGGTCGAGAACTGGCGGGTGAAGATGGTCAGGCCCTTTTGCGAGACGCCGCCGATGGTGAACGTCTTGCGGGACTTGCCGGTCTTCTTCTTCTTGCCCTTGCCGGACTTACTGGCGACGGCGGTGAGCTTGGTGACGAAGTAGCCCATCGCCTTGATCTTCTGGGAGGCCTCGTCCTCGTTGGCCGCCTCGACCGACTCCTTGACTTCCTGGCCGCTCGTGTTGAGGGCTTCGAACTTGTAAGTGGGCATCTTCTGCGCCTCGCGGTGGAGTTTCGGACGGTGAAAATGGTCGCGGTCAAAAACAACGCGGGCCTCGGCTGGTGGATTGTCCCCGCCGCGGCCCGCAAACCCAAATCCGGCGGCGAGAATTCCGAATCCCGGCGAGCCGGAAGCGTCAGCGACCGGAGTTCGCACGAACGTCGCCCACGAACTCCGGTCGCTGAC
>JANYHV010000455.1 GCA_025362195.1 Fimbriiglobus sp.
GGCGAGCCAGGAGAGCTACGTCGGCAACATCTACAAGGGCCGCATCGTCAACATCGAACCGGGCATCCAGGCCGCGTTCGTGGACTTCGGCATCGGCCGGAACGGCTTCCTGCACGCGTCCGACGTGGACCCGATTTACTACAAGCACCTCCTGCCCCAGGACGTGCGGGACGAGATGGACGCCGCCGAGGCCGACGCCGCCGGGGCGAACCGCGGCACCGGCGGGGGCGGTCCCCGGGGCCGCACCCGCGACCGCGGCGACCGCCCGGAGCGCGGCGACCGCCGCGGGCCGCGCCGGGACGCCGGCGACCGCGACGACGACCGCCCCGTCCGCGTCGCCGAGGTCGAGTCGTCGGTGTCCTTGCCGGCCGAAAGCCCGGCCGACGTGACCCCGATCGACGACGAGGAGTTCGGCGAGTTCGGTGAGTTCGGCGACACGACGGCGGACGCCGCGCCGGTCGTCCCGCCGAAACCGCCGGCCCCGAAGCCGGTCGCTCGCCAACCGGTGGTGAAGCCTGCCGAGCCGGCGGACGAGGACGAGGACGACGGCTTCGGCTCCGGCCTGGACGAGGGGTACGCCGCGCCGCCGACCCGCAAGCCGGCCGCCGAAGTCGAAGAGACCACCTGGGAACTGTTCGTGCCCGAACCGGTGGGCGAACCCGAGGAGATGGGCGAAATCGCCGAGGTCGTCGAAGCCGAGGCGCGGCCGAAGGCCAAGCCCAAGCCGAAGGGCCGGGCCAAGCCGAAGGCCGACGAGCCGGCCGAACTGACCGCCCCGGCGGCCGAAGACGAGGACAAGAAGCCGGCCGCGAAGCCGCGCAAGTCGCGCAAGAAGGCCGACGACGAGGCCGGTGACGAGAAGCCGAAGCCGATCCCCGGGGCCGAACGCCGCACCACGGCCGACGACGACGAGGTCGAGATTCGCCCCTTCTTCACCGACGGCGCGGACGCCGACTTCGACCCGGACGCCCCGAACGACCGGTTCGACGGGTCGGTGTCCCAGGACCGGGCCAACGAACCGGCCGCCGACGAGGTCGAGGAATCGATCGGCGACGGGGACAGCGATTACGCCATGACCGACGACTCCGAAGACGGCCCGCCGCGCCGCGGGTTCAACGAAGCCGACGACCTCGAAAACGGCCCGCCGCGCAACCGCAACGACCGCGACCGCGGCCGCACGGGCGGCGGCGGCGACCGGAGCCGCAGCCGGCCCGGCGATCGGGGCGGCGACCGGGGCCGGCCGAGTGACCGGGGCCGGCCCGGCGACCGCGGCGGCGACCGGGGCCGGCCCAACGACCGCGGCCCGCGCCCGGCTGGCGGCGGCTTCGGCGGTGGCGGTGGGGGTGGCTACGGCGGCAGCGGCGGCGGCGGCATGGGCAGCCGGCCGATGTCCCGCGAGCGCACCTTCCCGCGCCCGCCCATCCAGGAGATCTTCAAGCGCGGCCAGGAAGTCATCATCCAGGTCATCAAGGAGGCCATCGGCACCAAGGCCCCCAACCTCAGCACCTTCATCAGCATCGCCGGCCGCTACCTCGTGCTGATGCCGAGCCTGAACCGCGTCGGCGTCTCGCGCAAGATCGAAGACGTCGACGCCCGCAAGCGGCTGCGCGAGATCATGAACCGCCTCAACCCGCCGAAGGGCGTCGGCTTCATCGTCCGCACGGCCGCCATCGACCGCAACGAGCAGGAACTGCAGAACGACCTCGCGTACCTGCTGCGGCTGTGGCAGGTCGTCGCGCGGCGCATCAAGAAGATGCCGTCGCCGGTCGAGATCTACCGCGAGTCGGACATGATCACGCGGACCATCCGCGACAACTTCACCAGCGACATCACGACCATCTGGGTGGACGAGCCGAACGCCTTCGCCCAGGCGTCGGAGTTCCTGCAGATCGTCATGCCGCGCTTCGCCGACCGCATCCGCTTCTTCTCGGACACCGAGCCGCTGTTCAACAAGTACCGCGTCGACGAGGAAATCGCCAAGATCAACAACAAGCGCATCGACTTGCCGCTGGGCGGGTCGATCATCATCGAGCAGACGGAAGCGCTCGTCGCCATTGACGTGAACAGCGGCAACTTCCGGGCGGACGCGCCCGGTGCCGAGGAGACGGCGTACCAGGTGAACCTGATCGCCGCCAAGGAGATTGCGAGGCAACTGCGCCTGCGCGACCTGGGCGGGGTGATCGTCAACGACTTCATCGACATGCGCAACGAGGGCCACCGCCGCAAGGTCGAGGAGACGCTGAACACCGCCCTGAAGCGCGACCGGGCGCGGACGAAAATCCTGCGCATTTCGCAGTTCGGCATCATCGAGATGACCCGCCAGCGCATCCAGGCGTCGCTGAAGAAGCGCATCTTCAACGAGTGCGGGCACTGCAAGGGCACCGGCTACGTCAAGACGAACGAGACCATCGGCATCGAGGTGATGCGGCTGCTGCAACTGGCCGCCCACCGCGCGCCGCTGATCACGTCGGTGACGGTCGCGCTGCACGTCGAGGCGGCGTTCTTCCTGCTCAACCGCAAGCGGAAGGAGATCGCCGCGCTGGAGGAGCGGGCGCAGCTCACCGTGCAGATCGACGGCCGGCCGGGCGTGTCGCCGGAGTTGCTGGACTTCCGCTGCCTGGACGGCAACGGCAGCGAGGTGCGGCTCTTCGGCAACCCGGCCCCGAAGCCGGCGTTCCGCCCCGGCCCGCAGCGCGAGTTCCGCGGCAACGACCGCCGGCCGCCGGCGCTCGACTAACTGCGACTGGCGTCCTTCCCGGCGAGCGGCGAGGCGTAAGCCCGCTGTTTACCTCCCGACAGGCGGACGACGGCCCCGTGCGAGTGTTGGTCGCTCCGCACAGGTCCTCACTACCGTTTCGGGG
>JANYHV010000409.1 GCA_025362195.1 Fimbriiglobus sp.
CGCCGGCGCACGGCGCGGGCACCGGCATCGTGTTCGAGAACTGGGGCCGCGACACTCGTCGCGGCCCCAACTCGTTTAATCCATCCCCTTCATCTCGCCCAGATACGGCATTACGGCCTGTTCCAGTGTCGAAAGCCGACCCCAACTCGGGCTGATGACGAACTCTCATCCCGATGGCGACGGAGGAACTTCGATGACTGACGAGATTATGGAGCAGTTGTTGCGGGAGGGGGAGAGTTCGTCTCTAGACTACAAGCGCGATCAATACCCGTTCGCTGGGGCGACCGATGACCAGAAAGGCGAACTCCTCAAAGACATTCTCGCGTTCGCTAACGGCTGGCGGCGTGCCGAAGCGTACATCTTAGTCGGCGTCGATGAAGTCTCCGCCGGCAGAAGTACCGTTTTTGGCGTTGACAATCACATCCCCGAAAGTCATCTCCAGCAGTTCGTGAACACCAAGACCAACCGT
Organism: Fimbriiglobus sp.; assembly: GCA_025362195.1. Lineage (GTDB taxonomy): Bacteria > Planctomycetota > Planctomycetia > Gemmatales > Gemmataceae > Fimbriiglobus. Next base: position 470 of record JANYHV010000409.1, read on the forward strand.
CCGGTCACGTTCTCGTACCGTGGCTACCCCTTCGAGGGCAAGCAGGTCGGAGTGTTCACAATTCCGCAGCAGGACCGTCCGATCTTCCTCGCCAAGGACTATGCAAAACTCGGGAAGCATATTGTCTACTATCGGCAGGGCACAACGACGGCCGTCGCAAGCCCCGACGATGTCGCCCGAATGGGCACGCCGCTCGAAATCAAGAAGCTGATCGAGGGCCGACAGGAGAAGGTTTCCGAATCGGTTCGTGTATCGCTGATATTGGACATCCGGTACGGCTTCGTCGCGGACATCTATAACGATGGCGAAATAGAAGTTTACATAAAAGAAGTCGCATTGTGTTATCGAGCTGGCGAGATCGGCCTAGTCAGTATACCACTTTTGGTTAGCATCCCGATGTTACTCGCTGACGGCAAAGGGTCGGAAGTCCATTTCGCCCCTGGTCGAAAGAATCACGATCTCCCATGTCGGAAGGAAGTCAAATTCATTCTGGCTCGGTTCCCGATTGCCTCACTTGAGGGCGCGGCGATTGGTTCGCCCGACGATGTCTGGCTCGCGGTCATTAGTTTCGGGGGTGAAGTGCATCGGGTACTCGGGGAGGAAGTGCAAACAGTTCTCCGAAAGGTGTTGGAACTCTGGCGTATGGCAGAAGAGGAGGAGAAGCCGAGCAACTTAACCGTCATATTCTTTAACCGAGTAGGAGAATCACGCGACGAGGTCGGCCGCATTCAAGTCGCTGTTAGTAAGCGGTATCGGAGCAACGTGCTGGACGTACAATTTGTAGACGGTGGGACGGGGTGGAACGTTGGGTACGAGATGGGGCAGCAACTGCTACAAGAGCTGGCAGCTGGTCAGCTGAGTGGATGGATCGGTAAGTACGGTTGGCGTATCGACGACGAGTAATCGGCATGGACGATTTGCAGGCTCGGGGTTGCATCATCCCCCGAAGTTGCGGCGGGCGATGTGCTGGCGCTTACCGGCTGTCGAGCTTGCCACACTGTGCCTCGACCGCCTCGCGCGGGTGTCGGCCGAGGTCGTCGCCGTGCAGCGGTCGCGTGCTAGACCAGCTTCCAGAGGGGCTTCACCGCGTAGGTCTGCGTCACGGGGCCGGGCTTGCCGCCGCCGTCGCCGGCGACCATCTTGAGGAAGCCGTGGTCGCACAACAAGTTCAGCGGGGCGTTGAGCGCCTCGCCCCCGCGGACGTCGCGCTTGTCCTTGATTTGCTGGAACGCCTGCGACCGCGTGAAGGAGACGATGTGCCGGCGCGACTCCAACCAGTCGCGCGGGCGACGCGGCCGGTGCGGTCGGTCGCGCCGAGCCCGTGGCAGCGCCGGGCGTGGGCCTCGAAGTAATCGACGAGCTTCGCCGCGGCGTGCATCGTCCGCGCGTCGATCACCGGCGGCCGGGCGTCGAAGAACGGGGCGGCCTCCCCGCCCGGCTCGGCCGCGTCCGCGTCGATCGGCGTCGCGGCCGCCGGCCCCTCCGCCGCGCGGTCCAGGCACCACAGCAGGCCCGCCAGGCGCAGCCCGTACTCCCGCAACTTGCCCAGGGTCGCCCGGAACGGGTCGTCCGTGTCGCGGGCGTTGAGCCGGGCCGCGATCGCCTCGGTGAACTCCTCCCAGGCGAGCTTCGCCCCGTCGTCGAACCGCACGGTCAGCGGCTGCCAGAGGGTGTTGCCCTCCCGCGGCGGCACCAGGTCCATGTTGAGCAGGTTCAGCACCACGTCGCAGTACCGGACCTCGGCGGCCTCCGGGATTTCCTTCCAGGTCTCGCCGACGGCCGGCAGCGGGTCCGGGTAGCTCATCAGGAAGCGGTCGATGAACCCGTCCGCCGGGGCGTCGCCGGGGGCGGTGTCCCCGCGGAGAGTGGGGAGGACCTCGGGGCACAGCGCCCCGGCCACCGCGGCGAACGGGTGCGGCACGAACAGCGGCGGGGCGTCCTTGTCCCCCGACCGGTTGACCTTCACCGCGGCCCCGGCCCAGGCGGTCAGCCAGAACTGGCGGTCGGCCCCCTTGCCGCCCTTGTACTGGTTCAGGGCCAGGACGAACCCGCTCAACTCGTCCTTGACGAGGACCGCCCCGCGGGGATTCTCGCGCAGCACCCGGACGGCCGCCTCGGCGGTGGCGTCGTCCAGCAGCGACTGCCGCAGGGTCGGCTTGACCGGCTTGGCGGGGGGCTCGCCCGCGCACCCGGCCTTCCGCCAGGCGTCGAACTCGACCTTGTACCGCTCGGCGGCGAGATCGAAGGCCGCCACGTTCCGGGCGTACTGCTCCCGCCACCGCGCCTCGGCCCGCCAGAGCGGGGCCGCGGCTAGGGCCAGGGCCGGCGACTTGCCGCCGCTCGGCGGGGCGATCACCACGCACCACAACAGCGGCGGCTTCGAGTAGGTCCGCTTGACCGACGCCGACCGGCTGCGGCCGACGGCGGCCCCGAGCAACGCCAGCCCCGGCACGGCGACGTAATCGACCGGCACGTGAAGGCTCGCGGCGGCCGCCCGCCAGTAGTCGGCCACGGCCGCGGGGATCAACTCGATCGGGAAGGCCGGGACGTCGGGCAGGGTCGGCAGGGGCAGCGGCGGGGCGTCCCAGTACGGCGGCACCGGCGCGGGGCCGGGCGGAGGGCCGGCCGCGCCGGCGGGCCGCCCCGGCGGGGGCACGGCCGCCCCGGGCCGGCCGGCGTTCTTGTAGAACTCGGTGCGGCCGCCGAGGGCCTTGCCGATCGTCGCAGAGCGGTAATCGGCCCGGTCCCACTTCGCGCGGTACAGGCCGGACCGGCGGAATACCGCGTCGAGCGCGGCGGGGTCGGGGAAGTAGAAGGCCAGCAGCGAGCAGAGCGCGAGGTCGGCCTCCGAGTCGGACGCGAAGCCGGTGCGGTCGCCGTCCCACAGCCGCCGCACTGCGGCCCCGTTCTTGGCCCCGAACGCTTTCTGTAGCAACTCGTCGTCCGCCGGGCCGGCCGGCGTCGCGCGGCCGGGGGCGGCCGGCTCTGGCGGGGCGAGCCATCGCTTAAAGACCGCGTCGAGTTCGGCCTGGCGGGGCTGCGGCTCGGCGTGGGCCCCCGGCAGGGTCCGGCCCGTCAGGGTGAAGTACCGGGACTTGTCGTAAATTTCGATATCGCCGGCCCGGCACCGGCCCGGAGGCTTGGCCGCGACGACGAGGACCTTCACCCCGGTCCCGCTCGGCGACACTTCGGCGTAGCTGTCGAGCGTCCGGACGATCTCGGCCGCCCAGGGCTGCAACCCCCCGGTTTGGGGGTCGCGGCAGTCGTCCAGATCGACGCCGAGCAGGCCGGCCGCCTCCAGGGCGACCCCGACGCCGTCGGCGCGACCCGTTCCGAGGTGGGCCAAGGCCTCCGCGAGTGTCGAGAGGCTGGCGAGGTCGGTGACGTCCGCC
>JANYHV010000036.1 GCA_025362195.1 Fimbriiglobus sp.
GCGATCTCCTTGTGCAAGTTGTTCGGCGTACAGATGTCGATCACGTCAATGTCCGGACGGGCGATGAGCTTGCGCCAATCGGTCTCGAACGATTCGTAGCCCCACTGCTCGGCGAACGCCTTGGCCTTGGCCCCGTCGCGGGCACAGATCGCCTTCAAGACGACGCGGTGGTCGCTCGGGAAAAACTGGCCGACTTGCTTGTACGCGTTCGAGTGCGCCCGGCCCATGAAGCCGTAGCCGATCATGCCGACGTTGAGAGTCTTGGTTGCCATGCGGTGAAGCCTTACAAGGAGAGGACGGGAGGGGTTAATTCATGACGCCCATGAAGCCGGAGTAGACTTCGGTCGCCTCGACGAAGGCGAACTTGCGGCGCTCGGCGTCGAGCAGCGCTTCGCGGACCTTGAGCCAGCAGACGGCCCCGGTGTCGGCGTCGTTCTCGGCCGCGAACGGGGCGATCAACTCGGCCTGGTGCGCCTCCCACCAGACCCGGAAGGCGGGGACGTTGGCCGGGCGGACGTACCCGCCGAGCGCGTAGTTCTGCGTGATCGTCGCCTGGAAGGCCTCCTCCCACCCGCCGATGCCCTTCAACAGCGGCTCGAACAGGCCGGCCGACGACTCGATCAGGCCGTCGGCGTCGAGACCGGCGTCGGTCACGTACTGGGTGAACCAGACGTGCCCGCGGGCCATCCAGCCGGGCTGCAAGTGGGACGCGAAGGTGAGCACGCTCAGCGGCATCGTGAACAGGAACAGGTCCTCGGGGTCGACCGACTCGCCGTCGGACATTTTGACCGGCTTGCCGCTGGCCAGGTGGTCCCACGACGCGCGGAGGAGTTCGAGGTCTTCGCGCAGGCCGCGGGCCAGCACGTCGTCGTCCGGGAGTGCGCCCTCGGTGTCCGGCTGGACGAGGTTGGGCAGGTTCGGGTGCAGGGCGTGCAGTTGCTCCATCGCAATGGCGTCGGCCTGCGTCGGCGTCGCGGCCAGGTAGCGGTCGATGACGGCCGACACGTCGGGCGTCGGGGCGGTGACGAAGTACGGCCGGCCCCAGACGTGCAGGTCGGGGTCGAACGACTTCGGCACGGCCGGCGGCGTCGGCGTACGGGCCTTGCGGTTCCCCTTGGCCGCCGCCTCGTCGCTGGCCTTCAACGCGACGAGGCCCAGCCCCCAGGCGTTCGCGCGGAAGCGGACCTTGGCGTGCCGGACCGCTTCGGCGACCAGGTCGTCGAGGTCGCCGGGCGTGCCCTGGCCGCGCAGGTACGGCAGCACGCGCGTCTGGATCAGGGCGACATCGACCGGGTGCGAGCTGACGTCAAAACCCATCGGGCGGACTCCGGGCGGCGGCGGTCGGTTACTTCTTCGCCGGCTCGGCCGGGGCGAAGTGGTCGTACACGGCCCGGCCGATCTTGCCGATGACGACCTGCGCGTCGTTGTCCACGAGCCACCGCTGGTCGGCGTTCTCGTCCGTCAGCACGCAGACCACGACGGCCGGCTTGCCCTTCAAGTAGACGACCCCGGCGTCGGTCCGGGCGTTGCTCACGGCCCCGGTCTTGTGCGCGAAGTCGGTCCCGGTCGGCAGGCCGCGGGCGAGCATTTCGTTGTCGTGGTTCTTTTTGAGGATGCCGAGCATCTCGTCGCACGCCGTCGGCGACACGGCCTTCTTCGTGGCGATCAGTTCGAGCAGGCCGGTCATCTCGCGGGCGGTCGTCGAGCCGAGGCCGTACTTCTTGGTGCGGGCCGGGTCCACGGAGGTCGTGCTGCCCTTGAAGACCTTGGCGTTGATCCGCGTCTCGGGGAAGCCGAGCTTGGCCATCGTCGCGTTCGTGGCCGGGAGGGTGACGGCGTCGAGGACCATGTTCGTGGCGGTGTTGTCCGACACCGTGATCATCAGCCGGACGGCGTCGAGCAGGGTGAAGGTCGCGCCGGGGGAGAAGCTGTCGGTCAGCACGCCCGCGCCGGGGACGGTGTCCTCCTTGGTGAGCGTGAGCTTGTGGTCGAAGTTGAACGTGCGCGTCTCGAACAGGCGGAAGGTCTCGACCATGACGGCGAGCTTGATGAGGCTGGCCGTCGGCATCACGTCGTCGCCCTTGAGGAAGAACTCCTCCCCAGTGGCGAGGTCCTTGACCCCGACGGCGATCTTGCCCTTGTGCGTGGCGGCGATCGCTTCGAGCTTCACGGCCAGCGCCGACGGCTTGGCCGGCTCCTGCATCAGCAGCGCGGCGAGGGCAATCCAGGCGGCAGTCATGGGGCCTTCTTTCGAGCGGAGCGGTGCTCACCGGCGGCGAACAGGTCGGCGAGTGCGCAGCGGAAGCCGGGGAGGACTTCCGCGCCGTCGAGCGTGCCGGTGGCGTCGAGGGTCGTGAAGTCGCTCGCGGACGTGTGGACCTTCGCGGTGCGCTTGTCGGGGTCGATGACCCAGGCGAGCGTGGTGCCGGAGGCGAAGAATTCGGCGAGCTTCTTGGCGATCTCGGCGACGGTGTTCGATTCACTCAGCACTTCGACGGCGAGCGCTGGGGACACCGACGCGACCTTCTCATCCGGGGCGGTGTCGTTCGGGAACATCGAGAAGGGGTAGAACGCGGCGTCCGGCAGCCGAACGTTGCCCCCGCTCATCCGCGTCATGCCGTCGGGAATACTCACCCAACCGATGTCGTGCCGCTTGGTGTAGCCGATCAGGTGGTAGATGAGTTCCCCAGTGACTCGTGACTCTCGCTGCCCCACGAGTTTCTCCACCAAGGTGCCATCGACGAGTTCGACGAGCCGCTTGTCGGCCGACTCAACAATCCGGACCACGTCGGCCTCCGTGGCAGTGCCAGGGCGCGGGGTCATCCAGATCCGCTCCAGCGGCACGTCTCCAAGACCGGCGACGAGGTCGGCGAGGGTAACGACGGGTTCCGAAAGCGTCGCGGTCATGGGGCCTTCTTTCGGGCGGAGCGGTGTTTACCGACGGCGAACAGGTCGGCGAGCGGGCACCGGAATCCGGGGACGACTTCGCCCCCGTCGAGAACGCCGGTGGCGTCGAGTGTGGTGAACTTCGTCGCGGCGGTGTAGACCTTGGCACTACGCTTTTTTGGGTCGATGACCCAGGCGAGCGTGGTCCCCGACGCGAAAAGCTCTACCAGCTTCTTGGCGATTTCGGCGACCGTGTTCGACTTGCTGAGAACTTCGATGGCGAGCATCGGGGCGACGGACGCGACCAACTCGTCCGGCATTTCACCGTCGGGGAACATCGAGAAGGGGAAGACCGAAAGGTCGGGCCCGCGGACGTTACCGCCTTTCATTCGAGTCATGCCGTCGGGGCCGCTCACCCAGCCGAAGTCGTTGTCTTCGCAGTACACGTCGAACTTGCCGCCAAGGCGAATCGTGATGCGAGACTCTTCCTGGCCCACGGCTTTCTCCACCAGGGTGCCATCGACCAACTCGACGAGGCGTTTGTCGGCCGACTCGACGATTCGGATCACGTCGGCCTCCGTCGCGGTGCCGGGCGTCGGCGTCATCCAGATGCGCTCGGGCGGCACCCCGCCCAGGCCGGCGAGAATCGCGGCGACATCGGCCATCGTCGGCACGGGGTTCACGATCGTGGCAGTCATGGCAGCGTCTCCCGGGGTCAGGCGGCGGCGTACTTGTCGCGGAGCTTGTCGAGGAACTTCTTCGACTGCGCCGTCACGTCCCAGGCGTTCGGCCAGAAGCACAGATCGACGCACCACCAGTCCGACGGCACGCCGGCCGCCTGGATCGCGGGGACCAACTCGTCGAAGTTCAGCACCCCGGTGCCGAACGGGTTGTGCGTCGAGGTGTTGTGCTCGTTCAGCGTGCCGTCGCTGTCGATCAAGTGCACGTGGGTGATGTTGCCGCGGAGCTTTTCGAGGAGTTCCAGCGCCCCGCCGGGGAGGGTTTCCTTCGTGCCGATCTGGTTGGCCCCGACGGCCGCGCACATGTGGGCGTGGCAGGTGTCGTACAGGACGCCGAAGTTCGGGTTGTTCCGCTTGACCCGGACTTCGTCCACCAGGGCGAGGATTTCGCTCGGCTTGTTGATCGGGAAGCCCGGCTCGAACTCCCAGGCGATGCGGATGCCCCGGGGGGCGGCGATCTTGGCGCACAGGTCGAACGCCTTGACGGCCCGCTCGAACGCCTTCTCGTTGGTCACCTGGCCCTGCTGGATGACGGTGATCGGCTCGACCGTATCGACGCGGATGCAGTCGATGCCCAGGTCGTCCGCGAACATCACGTTCTTGGCGAACGCGGCGACGAACGCGCCCGAGTCTTCCTGCGTGAGCAGTTTCTGGCTCCACAGGTCGGCGGCCAGGGCGGAGAACTTCAGCCCGTGGTCGGCGACTTCCTTCTTGAGCTTGGCCCGGGACTCGCGGGTCGGGTACGTGTCCGGGCCGGGGTGCGGGTTGAACCCGCCGAGTTCGACGCCGTCGTACCCGAGGTCTTGCAACTTGTGCAGAATGACGTGGAAGTCGTTCGTCGGGACTTCCTGATTGAAGAGATAGGCCCAGGTGCCGATCGAAATGCGCGCTTTCACGGTGCGTCCTTCCAGCCACGGGTGAGGGGTTCCCAGTTGAGGTAGGAGTTGTGCCGCCCGGCGGGCACACCGATTCCCGCCGGGGTGCCGAATTGTAGGAGTTTCCGGCAATTCCTCCCGGTATTGTGCGCGGGGCGTCGGGGCCGAGCTAGGAATGGTTCACCGCAGGTCGCCACCGCCCGCACAAACCGCCCCCGCGATGCCACCCGGCGACGACTCGCCGGTTCGGCGCGAGTTTCGCTTGGGGTGAACTTATCCTGGAGCTATCCGCTCCCTGGGCTGTTAAAGTATGGGCCTGACCCGCGTGAAGGATTCCCCCATGAGCACGCTCCACGATCTGTCGCAGTCGGTCGTCTTCGGCCCGGGCCTGAACGGCCTGAACTGCTCGCCCACGGACGTCACCCCGGCGACCGGCTGGAAGGCGTCCGTCGCGTCGTCGAACGAAGACGCCGGCCGGTCGCGGGCGAACGTGGTCGTGCTCCAGGGCCAGTCGGTCGAGGGCGAAAGCGCGATGCTGACCGCGGCCAAACTCCGCCTGAGCGAGCCGCGCACCCGGATCGTCATTCTCGGCCCGGAAACCCTCCGCCGCTCGACCGACCACCTCGGCGTGACCCTGCTCCCCTGCACGGCCAGCGTCCGGCAAATCCTCGGCCTCCTCGGGGCGTAGAGCCGACGCCCGTTTTCGGCTCTGCCTGCGGCGGAGCCGAAAACCTGACCGAAGTCGGCGTTTGCTCCGCCGACGGGCCTTGAGTTCCGCCACGCTTCGGGCATACTCTCCTCACGACACCGAGGCGAGGGTTCTACGATGGCCAAGGCGACACCGGGCAAACGGGCGGCGGACTTGCGCGAGCAACTCGACCGCGCCAACCACCTCTACTACGTCGAGGCGCGGCCCGAACTCTCGGACCGCGAGTTCGACAAACTCCTGACCGAGTTGCAGCACCTCGAAAAGGACCACCCCGAACTGGCGTCGGCCGACTCGCCCACGCAGCGCGTCGGCGGGGCACCGATCGCCGGGTTCACGCAGGTCAAGCACCGCGTGCCGATGATGTCCATCGACAACAGCTACGACGAGGCCGACCTGCGCAAGTTCGACGCCGACGTGACCAAGGCGGCGGGCAAGCCGGTCGAGTACGTCGTCGAGTTGAAGATCGACGGCGTGTCGATGGCCCTGACCTACGAGACCGGCAAGCTCACCCTGGCGGCGACCCGCGGCCGGGGGGACGTCGGCGACGACGTGACGCACAACGTCCGCACCGTCGCCGCCGTGCCGTTGAAGTTGCGCGGGGCGTCCCCGCCGGCCCTGTTCGAGGTCCGCGGCGAAGTGTACATGTCGCGGGCCGAACTGGTCCGGTTGAACGACGCGCTCAAGCTCGACGGCGAGGAGCCGTACAAGAACACGCGGAACCTGACCGCCGGGACGCTCAAGCAACTCGATCCCCGGGAGTGCGCCCGCCGCAAGCTGAACTTCTTCGCCTACGGCCTGGGCGCGGTCGAGGGCGTCGCCGTCTCGTCGCAATCGCAATTGCTCGACGTGTTGAAGGGGTACGGCTTCCCGGTCAACCCGCACACCAAGTTCTGCGCGACGATGGACGAGGTGCTGGCGTACTGCGCCGAGTGGGCCGAGAAGCGCCGCGACCTGCCGTACGACACCGACGGCATGGTCGTGAAGGTCAACGACTTCGCGCTCCGCACCCGCCTCGGGGCCACGGCCAAGGTTCCGCGCTGGGCCAAGGCGTTCAAGTTCGAGGCCGAGCAGGGCGTCAGCAAGCTCGGCTCGGTCGAGTTCTCCGTCGGCAAGTTCGGCGAACTCACCCCGGTCGCGCAGTTCGACCCGCCCATCGAACTGGCCGGGACGACGGTCAGCCGGGCGAGCATGCACAACGCGAGCTGGGTCGAGAAGTTCGACGTGCGGTACGGGGACACGGTCGTCGTCGAGAAGGCCGGCGAGATCATCCCGCAAGTCGTCAGCGTCGTCGTCGAGGCCCGCACCGGGTCCGAGCGGCCGATCACCTGGCCGGAGACCTGCCCGGCGTGCGGGGCACCGGTCGAGAAGGAAGTCAGCGCCACGAGCTACGGCTTCTACTGCACCGACGTGGGCCGCTGCCCGGCGCAAGTCGCCAAGCGCGTCCTGAGCTACGCCAAGCGGGAGCGCATGGACATCGACGGCCTCGGCGAGGAGGTCGCCAAGCAACTCGTCGAGACCGGCCTGGTGACCAAGGTCACCGACCTGTACCGGCTGACCGAGAAGCAACTGCTCGCGCTCGAAGGCTTCGCCAAGACCAAGGCGCAGAACCTGCTCAAGGGCATCGCCGCGAGCAAGGACCGCGGCCTGGCCCGGCTGGTGGCCGCCCTCACCATCTACTCCGTCGGCGGCAGCATGGCCGACCTGCTGGTCGAAGCCTTTCCCTCGCTCGACGCCATCTTCGCGGCGTCGAAGGACGACCTGGCGGGCGTCAAGGGCTTCGGCCCGAAGCGCGCCGACAGCGTCTACGACTTCTTCCACAGCGACGCCGGCACGGCCCTGGTCGCCGACTTGCGCGACCTCGGCATCAAGCTCACCCACGAGCGCAAGGCCGCGCCGGCCGGGGCGCAGCCGCTGCTCGGCAAGACCGTCGTCGTGACCGGCACGCTGGTGCGGTACGACCGCAAGTCGATCGAGGAGCGGATCAAGGACCTGGGCGGGAAGCCGACGGGCAGCGTGTCGAAGAAGACCGACTACCTGATCGCCGGGGACGACGCCGGGGGCAAGCTGGCCAAGGCCCGCGAA
>JANYHV010000075.1 GCA_025362195.1 Fimbriiglobus sp.
AGTCCGGTCGGCCCGGCCGGCGAGGGTCGGCTGCAAGTGCGCGGCGAGTTCGCGGCGGAGGTCGAGCCGGGCCGGGTCGATCTCGGCGGGCAGCGTCAGTTCGGGCATGGCGAAGGTCGCGGCGTTCGGGTCGCGGAGCACTCACAGCGGGTCGCGCGGCTTGCCCAGCCAGCCGGCCGTGAACCCCGGTTGCGGCGGTCCCCCGGCCCCCTCGGCGGTGACGAACGGCAGGGCGACGTAGGGCACCACCGGCTTCGTCGGCGGCCGGAGCATGCCGACGACCGACCCGATCGACGGGTGGTCGGTCGGCTTGGCCCCGCCGCCCCCGGCCTCGCCCCGGTCGTGCCCGGTCAGCCCGCAGAAGACGGCCGCGGCGTGCGAGTTGTTCACCGAGTGGTGCATCGACCGGACCAGGCTGCACTTGTGCATCCACCGGGCCATTTTGGGCAAGTGCTCGCCGAACTGGACGCCCGGCACGCTCGTGGCGATCGGCTTGAACTCGCCGCGGATCTCGGCCGGCGCGTTCGGCTTCAAGTCCCACGTGTCGAGGTGCGGCGGCCCGCCGTTGAGGAAGATCAGGATGCACGCATCGGCCGTCGCCTTCCGCTTCGCGTCGTCGGCCCGCAGTAACCGCGGCAACGTCAGCCCGAGGCACGACGCCGCACCGACCTGGAGCAGCCGCCGGCGGGAAATGTCGGGCATGGGGAGTCCAGTCTTGAGAGCGCCGGCGCGCGAGCGAGGGACGCAAAGGTCGTTGACGAGGTTCGTGGGCGGGAGCCGAGTGTACCGCCGACGCGCAGGCGGTGCAATGATCTTCGGCGGCTGGCTGTCAGCATCTTGGCGAGCCAAGAGCGTGAGCGACTGGAGTGCTTCGCGTGAGCAGTGTTGCGCAACCTCCAGTCGCTGACGCTCCTGGCTCGCCGGTCACTCGCCGCCGACGCCGTCCACGCCCTTTGCTCCCCTCGCTCGCGCTTCGGGCTAACGCGGTCGCCGCTACGCCTGTAACACCACGCGGAAGCCGAGGGTGTTTGCGGCGTGGCCGGGGGGGTAGGGGCGGCGGGCGGCGCTGCGGCACTCCGCCGGGAACATCATCCAACTGCCGCCGCGGCAGACCCGCAGGGTGCCGCGGTCCGGGCCTTGCGGGTCGGCCTTCACGGCCTCGAAGTACGCCGCCGCGCTGTACCAGTCGTTCACCCACTCCAACACGTTGCCGTGCAGGTCGAGCAGGCCGAATTTATTCGCCGGGTACGCGCCGGCGGGGACCGGCGCGTGCGGGGTCGTCTTGGTGCCGGTGGCGAACAGCGCGTGCTTGGGCGACAACTTCTGCCCGAAGAAGTACGGCATCGACTCCCCGGCCCGGCAGGCGTACTCCCACTCGGCCTCCGTCGGCAGCCGGTAGACCCGGCCGAACAACTCCTCGTTGGCCAGCAGTTCGAGTTTCTCGCAGAAGTGCTCGGCGTCGGCCCAGGTCACGCTCTCGACCGGCCAGTCCGGTTGGCCGCCGAGTTTCGGCCCGAAGTACGCCGGGTTGAAGCCCATCACCGCCTGGAACTGCGCCTGCGTGACCGGGCCGACGCCCAGGTAGAACGGCTTCGTGATCAGCACGCCGTGGACCGGGGCCTCGTGCTTGTTCCAGCCCGGCTCGTCGTCCGGGGCACCCATCGAGAACTTGCCGGCGGGGATGAGCCGGAAGGCCATGCCGACCGAGTTCGTCAGTTCGAGCGGCAGGTTCGCCACCGGCCGGAGGAGCATCGACGAGCCGGGCTTGCCGTCGAGCGGTTGCACGCCCGCCCCGGACATCGACAGCGGTTGGCCGAGGGGCAGTCGCGGCGTGACGGCGCTGGAGTCGGTCCGCTGCTCGTGCAGGCGCTCGGCCAGTTCGACCGCGTCCTTCGGCCGCTTGTCCGGCCGCGTGGCCAGGCAGGCGGTGAGGAGTTTCGCCTGCGCGTCGGTCAGGCCGTGGGTGCGGAACTCGTCCGCCCAGTCCAGGCCGACGGGCGGGTGGGCGTGCGCGCACCGCTTCAACAACTGGAACCAGATGACGCCCAGCGAGTACACGTCGTCCCGCGGGTCGGGCGGTTGGGCCAGCGACAGTTGCGGGCAGGCGTACAGCGGCGAATACGCGCCGCGCAACTCCAGCCGGTGCTGCTCGCCGCGGGGCGTACCGCCCTTGCCGAGTTCGATCGACCGGGCGGCGGCGATCTGGCCCCACCCGAAGTCGGTCACCCAGACCGTGAACTTGCCCCCGTCCTTGGGGTGGAACAGCACGTTCGACGGCTTCAAGTCGCGGTGGACGACGCCCCGCTTGTGCGCCTCCCCGACGATCTCCGCGAGCCGCCGGACGATCCGCGCCGCCGCTTCGGGCTTCGGCGCGTCGTACCGCCAACTCCACTCGTGCATCAGCCCGGTCAGGTCGTACCCGTACACGTACCCGACGTCCAGGCACGGCGGCTGGCAGTCCAGGTAGACCGCCCGCAGCGGCACGATCCCGGGCACGTCGTTCAACTCGAAGACCTTGACGAGCAGGTCTTTGTTGAGCACGACCTGCGCGGCCGTCTGCGGGTCGGTGATGAACTTGAGCGCGGCCGGGGAGAGGTCCGGGTGCCGGGCGCTCTCGCCGGCCCAGACTTCCGAGCACTCGCCGATGCCGCGGAAGCTCGTCAGCGTCCAGTCTTCGAGGTGCGGCGGGTTGACCCCGGCGCGGAACAGCGGCAGCCGGGCCGGCAGGAACATCAGCAGGTCGTCGGCCTTGTAGAACTGCATCCCTTCGGGCGGCAGGTGGCCCTTGGGGTCGGACGGCCGGCGCAACACTTGCCGCACCATCGCCGGCCAGCACGACAGGTAGTCCTTGAGCGCTTCCTTGAACGGGACGGCGTGCAGGCGCTCCAGGCCGGCGACGACTTTGAGCAACCGCTCGGCGTAGGCGTGCGGTTCCTGGGCACCGATCTCGCCGACGGCGAGGCGGATGTCCTCGGTGGAGAGTTGCTTCCGCGTCTGTTCGAGGGCGCACTTGGCGACCTCGGGCAGCACGTCGCCGAAGCGGATTTCGCCCGACAGGGCGCGGCGGCCCCGGTCGCACAGCGCGCGACCGAGACTGTCGAGAAGGGCTTGAACGCGAGCCATGAGAAAGCCTCCGGGCCAGAGGAGAGAAGAGAGGCCGGACACTGGGACAAATTTAACACCGGCTCAAGAGCGGTGCAACACTCACGTACCGAGTATCTCATGAGGCATTAAGAATACCCCCGGCTTAATCGCGTCGGGAGAGACTTCCCGAACTTTCCGGCCCGCGAAAGCGCCCTGCCGGCAGAACCGGACCAGCTTGACGCACCCGTTCCGCTTCCGCCGGGCTTGACCTGTACAACCCGCCGCCGGCGGTTCGATGCCAGTCCCATGCGATACGGCGTCGGGCTGATTCTGAGCGGGGCGTGCGGACTGACCGGGTGCTTCGCGCCGTTCACCCGGCCCGAGGACCGCGCGTCGGCCACGGCCGTGACCGTACTGCGGGCCGTGCCCGACGACGCCGCGCTGATGCAGGCCGCCGACGCCCTCGACCGCGGGGACGACAAGACGGCGACCGACCGGATGCGCGAGTACGTCGCGGCCAACCCCGGGGCCGTCATGCCGCGGGCGCACCTGGCCGAGTTGCTGTACCGGCAGGGCCGGGCGGCCGAGGCCCGGCGGCACTACGAGCGGTTCGTCGCCGACGCGCAGCCGGCCACCGGTGCCCCGCGGCGGCACCTGGCCCACTGTCACACGCGGTTGATGAGCCTGGCCGAGGAGTCGGGCGACGCTTACGCCGAGGCGTTGCACCGGGGGATCGGGTTGCTGGTGTTGGCGGAGCGCGACGCCCCCGACGGTGCGACCGAGCCGACGCTGGCGAAGGCGCTCGACGCCCTGCACGCGGCCCACGACGAACGGCCCGACTCGGCGCGGGTCCACGCCTACCTCGGCCGCACACTCCGGGCACTCGGCCAGGAAGCCGCGGCCCGGCAGAGCTTCGCCCGCGCCCGGCAGTGCCTGCCCGACGCGACCCTGACCCCGACGGAACGCGCCGGACTCGACGACGCGCCGTGACCGCGATTACTCGGCCGGCTTGGTCTCTTCGGCGGTCTTCTCGCCCGGCTTCGGCTCTTCCTTCTTCATAAACGCGGCGAGTTGGGCGAACGAGTTCAGCGCGGACTTGCCGCCCTTCTGCTCGTCGCTCAGCTTCATCGCGGCCCGCGGCTTGAGCGGCGCGGCCGGCTTCTTCGGCGGGGCCGGCGGTGCGCCCGGGACCGCGCCTTCGACGGGGGCTGCCCCGGGCAGCGGTGTGCGGGGTGCGGGCGGTTTGCCACCGGTCCGCCAACCGGGGGCACCGGGGGTGCCGGGCTTGGGCCGGCGGGCGGGCGGTGCGCCTTGACCGCCGCCCTGACCGCCGCCGGGGGGTCCGCCCTGACCGCCGCCGGGCCGCGGGGCGAACGAGCGTTGTTGTTGCGGCGGGCGGTCGCCCTGGAACTGCTGCGGCGGGCGGTCGCCCTGGAACTGCGGGGGCCGGTCGCCCTGGAACTGTTGCGGCGGGCGGTCGCCTTGTTGTTGCGGCTGGCCCTGCTGGCCTTCGCCGGGGCGGGGGCCGCGCGGCGGGCGCGGCCCGCGGTCTTCGCGCGGCGGCCGGGGGGCGCGGTCGCCGCCCCGTTCCCCGCCGCGCTCTTGCGGCTTCCGCTCGGTGCCGGGCGGGATCATCGACAGCGACACCCGGCGGCGTTCCGGGTCCACCGTCATCACGTACACGCTGACCACGTCGCCGACGGAAATCACGTCGTAGGGCGACTTGATGTACCGGTTCGCCATCTGGCTGATGTGGACCAGCCCGCTGTCTTTCAAGCCGACATCGACGAACGCGCCGAAATCGACGACGTTCAGCACCTCGCCGCGCAACTCCATGCCGGGGGACAAGTCTTCGAGCTTCAATACGCCCTTGCGGAAGATCGGCTCGGGCCGGTCTTCGCGGGGGTCGCGGCCGGGCCGGGCGACGGCGTGGTAGATGTCCCGCACCGTCGGCCCGCCGGCTTCGAGCTTGGTCGCCATCTCCTCGGGCGTGATCGTGTTCAGCTTCTCGCGGAGTTCCTTCAACTTGTCGCGGTCGTGCAGGTCGGCCGGGGCGAAGCCGAACTCGGTGAGCACCTTGCGGGCCAGTTCGTAGCTCTCCGGGTGGACGGCGGTCGTGTCGAACGGCTCGTCGCCGCCGGGGATTTTGAGGAACCCCGCGGCCTGCGTGAAGCGGATGTCGCCGAGTTGGGGCACGCTCTTCAACTGGTCGCGCGACTTGAACGGGCCGTTGGCGGCGCGGTACTCGACCACCTGCCGGGCGACGAGTTGGTTCAACCCCGAGACGTGCCGCAACAGGGGCACCGACGCGGTGTTCACGTCCACGCCGACCGAGTTGACGCACGACTCGATGACCGATTCGACGGACAGCTTGAGGTACTTAGCGCGAACGTCGTGCTGGTACAGGCCGACGCCGACGTGCTGGGGGTCTACTTTCACGAGTTCGGCGAGCGGGTCTTGCAGCCGCCGGCCGATCGAGATGGTGCCGCGGGTGGTGGCGTCGAGGTCGGGGAACTCTTCCTTGGCCGTCGGCGAGGCGGAGTAGTCCGACGCGCCGGCCTCGTTGACGATGACGTAGGCGAGGTCGGCCGGGGCCGGGTCGAGGCCGTCGAGGCTGACCGGCGGCGCGGGCGGTTCCGGCGCGGGGGCCGGGGCGGTCGCCGTCATCGCGGTCGTCGCTTCGCCGGCCGTCGAGGTCGAGACCGTCTCGCCGAGGTTCACGCCCGGCAGGGTCGAGGTCGTCTCGGCGACGCCACTGGTGTCGGTCGATTCGGTCGTGGCCGCCGGCATCGGCTCGGGGGCCGGGGCGGGAACTTCCGGCTCCGCCATCACGGGCGCTTCGACGGTCGGCGTGCTCACGGCCCCTTGCGGGATCGGCGACGCGGCCGGGGGCGGGTTCAGGCGGCGCTCTTCGAGTTCGGCGATCAGGTCCGAGACGAGCTGTTCCGTCTCCCGGCAGGCGGTGCCGTTGCCGATGGCGATGACGCTGGTCTGGTACTTGCGGATGAGCTGTTCGAGCTTCCGCTTGGCCCCGGCGGCGTCCTTCCGCGGCGGGTGCGGGTAGACGACGGCGTCTTCGAGCATCGTCCCGGTCTCGTCCAGCACGGCGACCTTACACCCGGTGCGGATGCCCGGGTCGATGGCCAACACGCGCCGCCCACCCAGCGGCGGCCGCATCAGCAGCGAGCCGAGGTTGCGAGCGAAGATATCGACGGCGTGGTCCTGGGCGTGCTCGGTCAACTCGCGGCGGATTTCCCGCTCCAGCGACGGCAACAGCATCCGGTCCACCGAGTCGGCGACGACGGACTCGATGAAGTCCTTGTGCGGGTGGCCGTCGAGGGCGAGCCGCGCCCGGGCGATGTTCTTGATCTCGTCGCGGTTCGAGTCGATGCGGACGCGCAGGATGTTCTCGCGCTCGCCGCGGTTCACCGCCAGGACGCGGTGCGGCGGGATGGCCCGGACCGGCTCCTTGAACTTCGAGTAGTCGCGGTACTCGGCCCCCTTGCCCTCGGGGACGGTCTCGATGCGGGTGGCGATGAACTCGGCCGTGTCCCACAGGAACGCCCGCACCGCGCCGCGGACTTCGGACTGCTCGCTGACCGTCTCGGCCAGGATGTTTTTCACACCCGTGGTCACGTCTTTCACGTCGTGGAGTTGCTTCCACGGGTCCACCATGCCGGCCAGGAATTCGGCCAGCGGCTCGACGGCCGGGTCGCGGGTCCAGATGGCGATGGCCAGCGGTTCCAGGCCCTTTTCCTTCGCCTCGGACGCGAGCGACTTCTTCTTCGCCTTGAACGGCAGGTACAGGTCGTCGAGCCGCTTCATGTGCTCGGCCGCCAGGACCGCCTCGACGAACCCGTCGGTCAGCTTGCCCTGGTTGGCGACGCTGCGGAGGATCGTCTGCTTCTTGGCGGCGATCTCGCGCAGGAACTCGACGCGGCTCTGGATGCGGCGGATCTGCGTCTCGTCCAGGCCGCCGGTGCGTTCCTTGCGGTAGCGGATGATGAACGGGACGGTGTTCTGGTCGTCGAGGAGTTGGACGACCGACTCGACCTGGGCCTTGCGGAGTTGCAAGTCCTGGGCGATGCGCGACAGGTCCTGCGGGGTCGGCGCGCCGGCCACTTGCGGCACCGGTTGGGGCGGCAGGGCGGGCGGGGGCGGCGGGGGCATCGGACCGGCGGCGGGCGGCAGGCCGGCCTCGACGACCGGGGTGCCGGACGGCGTTTCGGCCGGGGTCTCGTGCGCGACCTCGGCCGCGGCGGCCGGCGCTTCGGGGGGCGTCTCGACCGGGGCAGTCGGAGTCGGGTCGGCGGGCAGTTCGGCGGCGGTTTCGGGCTGGGGTTCGTCGGGGGTCATGCGAAACCGTCCAAAGGGGGACTGCGGGGGTGGCGTGCCAGGCGCACGCGGTGCGGGCCGCCGGGCGAAACGCGGCCCGGCGGGAGAGGCATTTGTAGACGCCGCCCGGACCGCGTCAAGGACGACTCCCCGGCGGGGCGTGCGGTTCGCACCCGCTTCCGGGCGCGACGGCTTGCGGCGCGACCCGGCCCGACGGTAAGATACAGGCGAGTCGTCAGCCCGGGTCCGGAGGCCGTCTCGTGCGTGGCATCGTGGTCGTGGTGGCGTGGCTGGCGGCCTCCGGGGGGCTGGCCGCACAGGGGACGACGGACCGGCCGGCCGACCCCGCGCGCCTGGTGGCCGACCTCGGCAGCCTGGAATTCGCCGTGCGCGAGCGGGCCGCCGACGACCTGTGGAAGCTCGGCGACGCGGCCAAGCCGGCCCTCACCGCCGCGCTCTCGAGCGACGACGCGGAGGTCGCCCGCCGGGCCAGGCTCGTCCTCGACAAGTTCGCCGCCGGGCACTACGCCGACACGCCGCCGGAGGTCTTGAAGCTCCAGCGGGAGTTCCGCAGCGCGGTTCCCGGCAAGCAGTTGTCGGCCTTCCAGGGCCTGGTGAAGATCGGCCCGAAGGCGCTCCCGACCCTCCGCGCGCTCCTCTCGACGCCGCTCGCCGGCGAAAACCCCGCGGGCCTCAAAGTCGCCCTGTCCCGCGACCTCGCCGCTTCGGTGCCGGGACTGATCGTCGCCGGCCGGGCCGACTTCGCCGAGGACGCCCTCGCCCTGAACGCGCTCATCCCGACGCACGCCGGCCTGAACGACTACGCCACCTATCTGCGACTCCGCGGCCACCTGCCCGCCGCGGTCGCCCGGCTCGAAGCGGCCGACACGTCCACGCCGCACGCGGCCGACGCCGCCCGGCGGTCGCTGGTGTTCGCCTACCGCGCGGCCGGGCGGAACGCCGACGCCCTGCGGCTGGCGCGGCAACTCGAGGCCGCCGACCCGGCCTACCGCACCGTCCACGACGCCCTGTTGGAGGCGACCGGGGACTGGGCGACGCTCGCCACGCGGTCGCCGGCCGACGCTAACAGCCGCGGCGGGCTGACGGCGTTCCGCCTGCGCCAGGCCGGCAAGACCGCCGCGGCCGACGAGGTGTTGGTCCAGGAGGGCGAGTCGTCCGACCGGCTGACCGGGCTGACCGGGACCGTCGATTCCCCGACCCTCGCGCTGTTCGCCAACGACCGGTCGGCGGACGCCCTCGACCGGTTGAAGGCGCAACGGAACGCCCCGCAAATCCTGGCCGACGTGCTGGCCGCGCAGTTGAAGTTCCGCGAGGCGTCCGACCTGCTCAACGAGCGGTCGCGCAAGCTCGACGACGAGGCCGGCATCGACGTGGCCGCGTTGAAGCCGCTGTACGGGGCGCGGCGCGGCCGCATCCTGGCCCAACTCGGCGAGCGGGACGCGGCGACGCAAGTCTTCGAGCAGACGCACGCCCAGGTGATGCTCCTGCCGAACTCGTCGGAGATTGCGATCACCCAACTCGTCCGCGCGGAAGTCCGCGGCGGCCGGTACGACCTGGCGTGCGAGCACTTCGGCGCGTGGCTCGGTGCCCCGGACCGGCAGGACCGCGCCCCGCGCTCGGGCCAGGACCCGTTCGAGTTGATCTTCGACGCCGACGCCGAGTCCGCGACTTTCCTGTGGGGCGTGTTGAAGCCGTCCGGCCGGGAGGAACGCGGCGGCACGCCGGGGGCGGCGATGCTCAACGTCCGCCGGCTGCTCCAGGGCCGGGCGACGCCGGACGCGGTCGCCGACGCGCTGAAAGCGGCGCGGCGGGAACTCCTCCCCTTGCACGTCCCTCAAGCCGACGCGCAGGCGCTGGCCGTCGCCGCCGTCCTGCGGGCCGCCGACCAGCCGGACGAGGCGATTGCCGAACTCGCGCGGCGGGCCGACCGGCTCGTCGCGGACCCCCTCGCGGCCGACCCGGAAGCGACCTCCGGCGGGCGCGGCCCCGGGGCGAGCGCCCGCGGCTGGGTGTTCGGCACGGACGAGTCGTACCGCTTCTGGGTCGAGTTGGGCGACCTGCTGACCGAGCTAGGGAAGCACAAAGAGGCGGCCGAGCGGCTGTTGCAAGGGGCGGCTTTTTACCCCGGCAACCCGATCCTCCTCGACCTCGCGGGCCGGGCGCGGGTCAAGGCCGGGGACGGGGCCGGGGGCAAGGCGCTCGTCGAAGCCGCCCACGCCGTGCCCCTGGGCAACGCCCGCCTGCGCGGCAAGTACTTGGAGGAGTTGCTGAACCGCGGGCACGCCGCCGATGCCGCCCGCGAGTGCGCGACGATCCGCGACTGCGGCTGGCTGAGCGAGGACTTCATGGGCAACGTCTGGAACCAGGTCGCCCGCGCGGCGAGTGCCGCCCGGGACTACCCGACGGCCGCGGCCGCCAACCGCAAGGCGATTCACTACCTCCTGCGGACGCCGCGGATCAGCTACGTCGAGGGGACCGCGTACCTGACCGTGCCGCAGGCGGTGCGCTACTACGAGGCCCAGGCCAGGCTCGCCGCCGGGGGGCCGCGCGACCTCGACGCCGGACTCGCCCTGTTGAAGGAGAGTCTGGACGTGCTGCCGGGCGGGACGGACCAACTCATCACGGCCGTGGTCGCCCTCGACAAGGCCGGCCGCCCGGCCGACGCGACGGCCCTGTTCCGGCGGGCGTTCGACGCCTACCGGCGGGTGCTGACGGACTTTCCGGAGAGCGCCTGGGCACGCCACTCGGCGGCCTGGCTGGCGTCCGGGTGCGGCCGCGAACCGGCCCTCGCGCTGACCTACGCCCGGGAGGCCGTCGCCGCCGAGCCGCAGATGCGCGGCTACCGCGAGGGGCTGGCCGAGGCCCACTTCCGCCGCGGCGACCGGGACGCGGCCACCGCCCTCATGGGCAAGCTGGTCGCCGAGGACCGCCGCAGCGCGCACTACAAGCGGCAACTGGCCCGGTACAAAACCGGCGACCTCGCCAGCCCCCTGCCCGAGAACGACGACTGATTCCCGGCGGGGTGTGCTATTGTGGTTTGGGCGATGGTGATCGGCAGAAGGGTATTCCTGTAGCTGGCCTCTGTGAGGCCGGACCCGCTTCCCGAGGCTGGAGTCGGCGACACGGGAAGAGTGTCCGGCCTCGCAGAGGCCAGCTACAGAAGACAGAACCGCCGCCCCACCCCGCTAAATTGACGCTAAGCTGGCGTGAACGCGACCCGTCCGGAGTTCGTCCCGCATGATTAAGCTGGTCAAGTCGATCCTGTACGACCCCCTGCCGACGCCGGCCGGGCGGAGCGGCCGCACGGCGATGATCGTCGGCTTCGTCGGCTGGGTCGTCCTGACCGTGGCCGCGGTCCTGTGGTTCACGAGCATGCCGCTCGAAGACGACGCCCCGAGCCTGGCGACGAGCCTGCGCGTCGCCGGCGGGTGGGTCGCCGGCCTGTGCGTGATCTGCTACTTCGCCGGCATTCTGCTGGCCGCGTCCGGGGTGACGCAGTTCATGAACGGCATCCCCGACCCCGGGTTCAAGGCGGTCGTCCTGGGGTTCGCGCTGAACGGACTGCCGATGGCCCTGATCGCCGCCGCCGCCGCCTACGACCGGTACGTCCGCACCCCCGGTTAGCCGCGGAGCTTGATCGCCACGCCGGCGACGCGGGCACCGTACATCTCGGCCGTTTCGAGGTCGCCCTTGCCCGGGGCTTCCGGCGGGCGGACGTTGAAACTCGACGCCATCGGGCCGACGGACGACGAGACGCGGTTGTGCGCGTCCGGGCCGGGGCCGGCGAGGGTGGTCATGCCGTCCTGGTCGTTCGGGGCCGGCAGCATCCCGACACTCACGTAGATCATGCCGTGCTGCATGGCGTTGATCATCAGGCCGACGAGCGTGTTCAACTTGTCGCCCGAGAACCCGCTGGAGTTGGTGAACGCCCCGGCGACCTTGTCCTTCCAGGCGTGCGTGAACCACTTCTTCGACGCGACTTCCAGGAACGCCTTCATGTCCGCCGACATGCTGCCCATGTACGTCGGCGACCCGAAGACGATGGCGTCGGCCGCGTCGAGGTCGTCGAGCCGGGCGGTCGCCTCCTCGGTCGTCATGAGCACCGCTTCGACGCCGGGAACGCCGGCCGCGCCGCGGTTCACCGCTTCGGCTTGCAGTTTGGTGTGCCCGTACTTGCTGTGGTAAACCGTGAACACCTTGGTCATCGCGCGTCTCGCAAAGGGCCGTGGGGTCGTGACGAGAGAGGCACCGTTACTCTACCGACGCGGCCGCCCGCCGGAGCGCTACTTCACCGTGAACGGGACGTCCACGAACGCCGGGATGTCGTCGGCCGGCTTCCGGGCGTCGATCTCGAACGCCCGGCCGACGCGGTTCCCGCACGGGTCTTCGAGCCGCGAATCGACGCGGATCAGGTACTCCCCCGGCGGCAGCGGTTTCGCCTTGATCGAGAACATCCACATCTCACCGGAACTGAAGCCGTGACCCTCCACCTCCCCCCCGTCCGCGGTGACGAGCCGGATCATGCGGTCCGCCAGGGCCGCGTCGAGCGACTTCTCGAACGTGACGGTCACCCACCCGCGTTCGGCGTCCCCTTCGACCTTCCACTTCAACGGGTTGATCGGCTCCTCGTCGGCCCGCACTGCGGTGAAGTCTTTCGTGAACGCCGCGCCGAGCGGGAAGCCGTTCTCGTCGGGCCACGCGGCATCGACGGTCAGGCGGTAGCCGCGGCCGACTTCGAGGATCGGGCCGAGGGCCTCGCGCGGGGCCAGTTCCCGCTTCACCCGCGCCGGGTCGAACAACAGGGTCAGCCGGCGGCCGTCGGCGCTCCAGAGTTCTTCGGCCAGGTCGAGGAAGGCGTCGGCGACGGGGTCGCCGTCCTTGTTCGCCAAACGGACGTGCTTCAAGCCTTCGCCGCGCGTCATCGGCCGCGAGAAGTGCAGGTAGAACCGCAGGGTGTTCTCGGGCACCTGGTCCGGCAGGCCGCCGACCTTCTCGACGACAGTCGGTGTCGCCGGCGGCCGGTCGGCGGGCACGACGAGGCGCTGCGTCACGCCCCCCACGGTCACGCGGAGCGGGGTGCCGACAATGAGTTTCAAGCGCGGGGTGAAGCGGGCGAAGTCTCCGTCGGTCGTCGCCACGCCGTCCATCGGCCGCGCGTCGGCGTCGAGGGTCACGGACACCGGGCCGCTTGCGTCGCGCGGGCCGTAGGAGATCGACCGGCGGTCGGCGGACACGGCGAACTCCGGCTTCGCGTCCTTGCGGCCGGTCCGCGTCGGGACGCGCGGTGTCGGCGGTTTGCCGGCGAGGGCGGCCCGCATCCGGGCGAGGCCGGCGAGGTTGTCGGCGAGTCGCGTTTCGGCGTCGTCGTCGGTGTGCCCGAGGACGCCGATCGGCCCGCGGTAGCCGCTCGCCAGAATCGCGCGCAGCACCGGCAGGTCTTCCGGGCCTTCGCCGAGGACTTCGATCTTGCGCCCGGTCCGGTCGCCGTTCGGGTGCATCCCGCTGATGGTAATGGCGTGCAGGCGCGACCCCATCATCCCCAACGCCCCCGCGAGGTTGTCGAGCTTGTCGTGACCGTGGTGCAGGTTGTAGACGATCCCGACGTGCGGCTGCTTCAGGAACAAGCTCACCATGAAGAGCGTCTGCGGCTCGCCGGCCCAGCCGCCGTGGTTGTACAGGCTCACCCGACAGCCGAGCTTCCCGGCCGCCTCGACGACCGGCGTTAACGCCTTGACGGCCTCCTGAAGCCTCTCGATGTCACCCTTCGCCGCCGGCTCGGGGATCATGACCCAGAGTTGCGGCGTCAGCTTGTGCTTCTCGATCACGCCCAGCAACGCCTTCGCGTCGGCGTTCATGACCGCCGGGAACCAGACGGCCGTCAACTCGATGTTCCGCTTCTTCAGCTCGATGACTTCCCTGTCGAACGTCGGCAGGTGTTCGGCCCGCCAGTCGTAGGCGAACTTCTTGAACCCCAATTTTTGCAGCATCTCCGCCCGCTCGGCCGGCCCACGCTTCTTGGCGTCGAACGGCACGACGCACCACGCGACGAGGTTGCCCGGCTCGTAAATCGTCGCCGGCGCGGGGTTCAAGAGCGTCGCGGCCAGCAGGGCGGACAGGAACATCGGCGGTGCCTCGACGTGTCTGTTGGAAAACGGGTGTGGGGTATGGGGTGTGGGGTGTGGCAAACCCGTACCGCCGGTTTCGCGGCGGAGCGCGCCGGAACCGGTGCTGGGGTTCGGCCACACCCCACACCCCATACCCCACACCCGAGAGAGACAACGAATCCCCGGTGACTGCTAAGGCAGCGGGATCGCCTTCAGCGTCAGCGTCTTGTCGTCGTTGGCGATGAGGACCAACGCCCGCTCGCCGTCGAGTTTGTCGAGTTGCATCACGCCCTTGAGTTCAACGATCGTCTCGAACTTGACGCCGCCGGCCCCGCCGCCCTTGACGGGGGCCGTCAGGGGTTCGGCCGCGGCGAACCCGTCGGTCGGGATCTTCATCACGCCGCGGGCGCTGTTCGCCATTAGCACGTAGTCCGCGCCGCCCTTGGTGTAGACGATCATGTCCAGCGGCCGGTTGCGGTTGCCGAGTTCGGCGATGGTCGTGCCCTTCACCTTCGTGCCCGGCTTCAGGTCCGTCAGCGGGACTTTGACCAGCGGCGTGCAGGTGTACGCGGCCATCAGGTAGTCCGCCCCGCCGATCTTGTACGGGACGAACGTCCGCACCGGGGCGTTCGTCTCGTACTTGCCGTGCGCGCCGTGGTAAATCTCGACCGAGGTCGGGTCGGCCTTGTCCTTGAACGGGTACGCGACGGCCCGCAGGGTGCTGGCGAACTCCTCGTTCGACAACCCGGCGACGATCAACTTGCCCTCGACGAACCCGAGGCTCGTGATCGCTTCGAGCCGCTGCTTCTCCGAGGCGTTCGGCAGCACGAGGCTGTCGAAGCTCACGCCGGCCAGCTTGAACTCCTTGGCCTGGCCCGTGGCGTCGAGCGTCAGGATCAGCGGTTGCGCGTCCTTGCCCTTGCCCCGGGTCACGGCCAGGTAGACGGTGCCCGAGGCGGGGTTCACCTTCACGTCGTTGACGGCGACGTTCGCGGCCGTCGTGCCGAGGACGGACCCGATCGCCCCGCCGAGGTCGGCGACGTTCAGTTCCTTGGCCGGGGTGCCCTTGGCGTCGCCGGTGTCGATGGCGAAGACGGTGGCCGACTGCGGGTCGCCGACGAACAGCACGCCGTTCGGGCCGAAGGCGAGGGCGGTCACCGACTTGATCGCCGGGGTGCCCGTCTTCATCTCGGCGGGGGCGGTCGCGGCCGCTCCGACGGCGACGGCCGCCGCGAGCAGGGTACGCGCGGTGAACTTCATGGGGGACTCCTCTGTCAACGGGGTGGGACTTCGAGGCGGGGCCATTATCGGGCCGCGGCCGGGGTGGTTCCAATGAGAAATGCGTGACGCTCGCGGTTCGCGGGAGTATGACAAGTGGTAGACTTTTGTTCCAGGCAGGCGGACTGTGTTATGGCTGACGTGCGGGCGTTTCGCGGCTTTCGGTACGACCTCGGCAAGATCGGCGCGCTCGCCAACGTCGTCGCCCCGCCCTACGACGTGGTCGATGCCGCCCTGCAGCAGACCCTGTACGACCTCAGCGAGTACAACGCGATCCGGCTCGAACTGACCAAAGACGACCCGACGACCCGCGTCGATAAGTACACCCAGGCCGCGCGGACCCTCAACGGCTGGCTCAACGACGACGCCGTGCGGCAGGACACGGCCCGCACCTTTTACGTCTACGAGCAGGAGTTCGAGGTCGAGGGCACGACGCACACCCGCCGGGGCTTCTTCGCCCGCGTCCGGCTCGAACCGTTCGGCACCGGCCGCGTCTTCCCGCACGAGCAGACCCTGCCCGGCCCCAAGGCCGACCGCTTGAAGCTCTACCAGGCGACCGGGTTCAACATCTCACCCGTCTTCGGCCTGTACCCCGACCCGGACGCCGAGGTCATGGCGATCCTCGACGCCCAGGTGAAGAACTCCCCGCCGCTCACGGCCAAGGACCACCTCGGCGTCACGAACCGCCTCTGGCTGGTGACCGACGACACGGCCATTTCCCGCATCATCGGCCTGATGGGGCCGAAGCCGATCTACATCGCCGACGGCCACCACCGCTACGAGACCGGCGTCAAGTACCTGGACGAGCAACGGGCCCTCGGCAACGTCCACGACGACGAGACGGCGGTGAACTTCTGCCTGATGGTCCTCGTCGGCATGACCGACCCCGGCCTCGTCATCCAGCCGACGCACCGTCTGCTCAGCGGCCTGCCCGACCTCACGTCGCCG
Source organism: Fimbriiglobus sp. (assembly GCA_025362195.1). GTDB lineage: Bacteria > Planctomycetota > Planctomycetia > Gemmatales > Gemmataceae > Fimbriiglobus. The sequence goes on from JANYHV010000075.1 coordinate 15,771, forward strand.
CAACTGCAAGCGCTCCTCGCCCCGCACTTCGAGGTCGTCGCCGAGTTCGGCCCGGACGCGGTCGGCTGCTGGGACCACGTGCAACTCGAGGACTCGCAGGACGTGCTCGGCTTCGTCACCGCGGCCGACGGCCACTGCTTCGCCGCCCGCCTGACCGACGCGAGTGTCATGGACGAACTCGCCCCCGAGCACTCCGCCGAGTGGCGCGGCCTGGCGGTCAGCCTGTTGCACAAGGTCGTCCTCGACAAGTTGCTCGCCCCGCACGGCACCCCGAGTTGCGCCTACGTCCACTTGTTGAAGGAAGTGACCGACGCCGTGGCGGCGAAGGCGTGCCAGGTCGCCTGCCTGGTGCCGCCGGTCGGCATGGAGCACGTCGAAGCGGTCGCGGCCAACCGCGAGACGATGCCGCCGAAATCGACGTACTTCTACCCCAAGGTGCTGACCGGCATCGTCTTCCACTCGCTGAAGAAGGAGTGACGCAACGGCGAGCCGGAAGCGTGGGCGACTGGAGTCTTCGCCCCGGCGAGCCAAGAGCGTAAGCGACTGGAGGTCTACGACTCGGATCGCTGACGAAGACCTCCAGTCGCTTACGCTCTTGGCTCGCCTTTCAGTAAGGAGACCCCCGCCGTGCCGAACGCCGAGTTGACGGTCCGCCAGGTGATGGAATTGCACCCGGTCGTCGTGCCGCCGACGGCCCCGATCCAGACCGTTGTCACGCTCATGCACGACTGCCGCATCGGGTCGGTGCTGGTCGTCGAGGACGCACGCCTCGTGGGCATTTTCACCGAGCGCGACCTGCTCCGCCGCGTTTCGACGGCCGTGCCCGGCTGGCGGGACTACCCCGTCTCGCAGTGGATGACGGCCGCCCCGCACACGATCCCGCCGGACGTCGGCTGGGACGACGCCGTCGGCCGGATGCACCAGCTCCGCGTGCGGCACCTGCCGGTCGTCGAGGGGGACGCAGTCGTCGGGGTGATCTCGACGCGGCTGCTCATGGGCAAGCGGGACGAGTACCTGACGCGGCGGATCGAGGAGGGCACGCGGCAACTCCGGCACGCCAACGACCAGCTCATCGCCCGCGACGGCGAAGTCCTGCACAGCCTGCGGACCGCCGGCCGCCTTCAAACGAAGATCATGCTCCCGCCCGCGCCGCCGAAACGCCCGGGCCTGACGTGGGCGCTGCACTACGAACCGCTCGACCACCTGGGCGGGGACTATTACGACTTCGCCGAGGAACCGGGCCGACTCGGCTTCCTCATCGCGGACGCCAGCGGGCACAGTATCGCCGCCGCGATGGTCGCCATGATGGCCCGCTTCGCCTTCACGCAGGCCCAGCCGAAGACCGACCCCGCCGCCGTGTTGGGGGCGATGAACGAGCGGCTGCTCGAAGTCTCCGAGGAGCGGTTCGTCACCGCGTTCTACAGCGTTTTCGACGAGGCGACCGGGCTGCTGCACTACTCCGCCGCCGGCCACCCGTACCCGCTGCACTACCAGAAAGCGACCGGCGAGGTCAAGCCGCTCGTCGCCCAGGGCTTCCTGTTGGGCATCATGTCCGGCGAGGTGTACACGGCCCGGTGCCGGCAACTCGCCCCCGGGGACAAGGTCTGCTTCACGACCGACGGCGTGTCCGAGGCCCGCAACGAGATCGGCGAAATGTACGGCACCGAACGACTCACCGAGTGCCTGCGCGTCAACGGCGACCAGTCGGCCGAGGCGGTGTTGTGGCTGCTCATGGAATCGCTGCACGACTTCCGCGGCGACACCCCGTTCAACGACGACGTGACGATGGCCGTCGTCGCCGTCGGCGAGTGCCCGCCGTGACCCCGGCCGAGGCGACCGCCGAGCGGGAGGCGTACCGGGCCGTCGTCGGGCCGTGGTCCGAGGACCGGCTCGCGCGGCAGCGCACACGGACCAAGCACCCGGTCCGCGACTTCCTCTTCGAGTACTACAACTTCAAGCCGGCGCAACTGCTCCGCTGGTCGCCCGGACTGGGCGTGACGCTCGCGGACACCGCCGCCGTCGCCACCGACTGGCCGGCCGACTTCGTCGAGACGCCCGACGGGGCCGCCCTCGACCCGACGCGCTTCTCGCCGCAACGCCACCGCTACCTGCACTGGGCGATTGACTATCTGCGCGCCGTCGGTGAACGCGAGCCGTTCTACGGCTGCTTCGGCCTGCACGAGTGGGCGATGGTGTACGAAGCGCCCGAGGTCCGCCACGGCCGCGTGCCGCTGCGCCTGGGGCACGCCGGGACCGACGCCCACGTCGAGGCGACGCCGTTACGCTGCACGCACTACGACGCCTACCGCTTCTTCACGCCCCCCGCCGTCGGCCGCAACCGCACGCCGTTGACGCGCGACACGACGGAGGACCACGACCAGCCCGGGTGCGTCCACGTGACGATGGACCTGTACAAGTTCGCCTTCAAGCTCGCCCCGTTCTGCGCCTCGACGGTCGTCGGCGACGCCTTCGCCCTGGCCTGCCGCGCCCGCGAACTCGACATGCGGGCGTCCCCCTACGACCTGCGCGCCTACGGTCTCGAACCGCTGACCGTCGAGACGAAAGCCGGCCGCGAAGAGTACGTCCACGCCCAGCGCGCGTTGACGGCCACGGCGACCGGCGTCCGCGCGAAGTTACTCGCCGAGTACAGCAAGCTGACGGAAGCGGTCGCGTAAGAGCTGAGTCTGAGGCTCCGCCGCAGGCGACTTTTGTTAGCCCGACGCGCTAGCGAGGGTCGAGCGGTCGAGAGCAAGGTGGCTCTCAACGACAACACGGCCGACGACTCCCGACAAGGTCAACGACCCATCGACCCTCGCTAGCGCGTCGGGCTAACAAAAGTCGCCTGCGGCGGAGCCTTGAACAACGGTCCCACCCGCTTACGCCGTGCCGACGACGCCGAGTTGATTCACCCCGTCGATGGTCCGGACGAAGGCGACCCACTCGCCCGTCGGGGAGACGACGCACGCTTCCGGCCGCAGGCCCGGCTCCGGCGGCATTAATCGCGTCGTGACCCCGGTCGTCGTGTCGGTCAGGCAGACGGAGCCGTCCATCACGAAGGCGACCCGTTCGCCGTCTGGGTGCCAGGTGAACGACGAGACGACGGGGTGCGGGTTCGAGGTCACTTTGCGCACGTCGCCGCCGTGCGGGGAGACGGTGCAGAACTGGACGATGCCGTCGGCGTCCCGCATCAGGCAGCCGACGCGGCGGCCGGCGGGGTCGGACCGGAGCCAGTGCCGGGGGCCGCTCAAGCCGGGGTAGCGGTGGCCGGTCGTGTCGGTCAACCGCCGCTGGACGGTGCCGCGCGGCGGGGCCGGCCGGCGCGTCGGCGTGCCTTCGAGTGGGCCGTCGCCGGGGGCGGTCAAGTCGTCCGGCAGATCGACGGCGAACGCCTCCGCGATCGTCGCCCCGTCGGCGGTGACGAGGTCGCCCTGGAAGGCCAGCGTGCGGCTCGCGCCGACCCACGCCTCCTCGTAGGCCCGTGAAATCTCGTCGCTGCCCGGCGTCGGGGCGTTGACCGTCCGCGTGACGACGACGCTGAACGCCCCGCCGAAATGGTTGCGCGGGTGGGTCCTCGGCACGCCGACCATGTTGCCGAACTCGGCGACGGCGACGTTCCGCTGATTCAAGTCCGCCCCGGGCGTGTCGGGCGGCAACTCGGTCAAAATGTGGTCGTCGTAGGTGAACGAGACGAGCCGGCCGCGGGGGTGGACCATGTGGACGTGCGACCCGCCGCGCAACGCCCCCGGCGTGAACGGCGGCGTTAAGTTGCGGCCGTCGATGTGCGCCGCGTCGCCCACGCGAGAGTACACGCCGCGCCGCCGCGCCGGGCCGTAGGTCCAGGCGGCGTCCGGGTGTTCCGGGCCGAGGATGAAGAGGACGTAAGCGGCGCGCGGGTGGCAGGTGACGACCCCACACTTCGCCTGGTTTTGAGAGGTGTACAAGGTTTCGACGGCCCCCGTGCGGACGTGGACCCGGTCGATCCGCGTGCCGTCGAAGGTGTCGCCGGCGGGGTCGCTGCGGGTGTCGTAGACGAGCCACTCGCCGCACGGCGACCAGACGTTGGCGTTCGTCAGGACGCGGCCGGCACCGGGGTACGGCCGGCCGGCGGTGACCAGGCGGCGCGGCGGGAATCGGGTCACGGCTTGCCCGCGTCCTGGCGGTACAGCACGATCTTGCGGGCCTTCCCGGTGTCGGCGGGGTCGGCCCACTCGAGCGCGACGATTGGCTTGTTGACGAGGTCCCGGGAGACGTTTTGGGCCGACGTGAGGCGCGGCTTGGTGTGGCTCGCGTGGTCCTTCTCGCCCTCTTCGAGGACGGCCCACCGGTACCGCGGCAACGGCGGGTCGCCCGGGACGCCGCGGACGGACCGGCCGGAGTAGAACTGCGCCCAGTTGTACGGGTCGAGGATCACGTCGTCGGCGGTCGCGTTCGCCTTCAGGTACTCGCCGAGGACGCGGTGGCCGTACCGGTCCTCGTGCAGCGGTTTGGCGGTCGCCGGCAGGCACGAGGCGAAGATGATCGTGTACAAAAGCCAGGTCGCGGGCGGGGAGGTGAGCGGCCCGCCGAAGATCGACCGCCAGAAGTCGCGCGTGCCGAACATGGCGTGGACCGCCAGGAAGCAGCCGACGAAGGCGAGCGGGAGGACGTGCCGCTCCGACAGGTAGCCGACCTTCGCGGCCAGCAGCGCGACCAGGCCGAGGTTCAGCCCGGCCATGACCAGCAGCACGCCGACCGCCGGGTCGGTGCGGAGTCGCCGGACCGCGAACGGCAGGGCGAGCAGGGCGAACCCGAGGGGGGCGTAGTGGAAGGTCTTGGTCGCCTCCAGGGAGATCGCCTTGGGCACCCACTGGAGTTTACTGCCGTCCCGCTCGGGGTCGTAAGTCGCCGCGAACAGGGTCGCCCCGGCCGCGGGAACGGGCGGCAGGACGACCACCGACTCGGCCATGACCGCGGCGGCGTTCTTGAGGGTGACGCCGCCGATGATGCCCATGTACGGCCCCGCGACCAGCGCCGTGCCGAGCGTCACCGCCAGGCCGCGCCGGACCGCGCGGGCGACGCCGGCGTTCCGGTCGAGCAGGGACAGCACGGCCACGAGGCCCATCGTCAAACTCACCAGCAGGCCCTCGGGCCGGACGAGGTAGGCCAGGCCGCCGAACACCCCGGCCGTGAAGAAGCCGCGGACGCCGTGGGCCTGCACGGCAATCACGCCGGACCGCAGGCCGAAGGCGACGAAGACGAGGTACCACGCTTCCGTCAGGCCGTCCGAAGTGACCCGCGCGGACACCGGCAGCACCTGGAACAGGGCGGCGGCGGCGAACCCCTGCGTCGGCCCGAACAGCCGCCGGCCGAGGGAGTAACTCGGCACGACGAGGACGAGCGCGCCGAGCATCGAGGCGAGTTGCGTGCTGCGGAGCATGGCCGCCGCCAACTCCCCGTCGTCGGCCGGCGGGGCGACCGCGCGGACGACCTTCGACACGCCCAGGACGATCAGCGGGTAGCCCGGCGGGTGCGGCGGCTCGCCGTGGCGGACCACGTCCAGCACGGTCGTACACGGGAAGGCGACCACGGCCCGGGCTGGGTTCTCGTACTGTAAGGCGAGTTGCGCGAACCCGATACTGTCCCGGGCGGTCGTGAAGGTGTGCGCGAACAGCCAGGCGTGGACGGCGACCGAGATCAGTGCCAGGCCCGCGAGCGCGACGCCATCGACCCGGGTGAAGGCACGCCGCGCCGGCGGGGCCTCCTCGGGGGGGTGAGCGTGCGGGCGGGGGGGACTGGTCATCGGTCGGGAACTCCTACCGTCAGGATACCGAAGGGGCCGCGCGAAGGTAGGATGTTAAAGCGCCACCCCGGAATCCGTCAAGGCGGGTCGTCATGCTGGAAGTGACCGAGCGATTGAGCATCCCCGAGGACGAGTGGACCTGGACGTACGCGCGGTCCGGCGGCCCCGGCGGGCAGAACGTCAACAAGGTCGCGTCCAAGGCGGTGCTCCGGTGGGCGATGGCGGCCAGCCCGAGCGTGCCGCCCGAGGTCAAGGCCCGCCTGGCGACCGCCCACCCGGCCCACACGACGCTGGAGGGCGAGTTCCTCGTCACCTCGCAGCGGTACCGCGACCAGGAGCGGAACCGCGCGGACTGTTTGGAAAAGCTCGCCGCAATGGTCCGCCGGGCCGCCACCCCGCCGACGGTCCGCAAGGCGACCAAGCCGACCAAGGGGGCCAAGCGCCGCCGCCTCGCCGACAAGAAGCACAACGCCGACCGCAAAGCCGACCGCCGCGGCCCGGCCGGCGAGTGACGCCTACGGCCGGTCGGGCGTCAGGACCGGCGGGTTTGCCCCGGGGGTCAGTTTCCATGCCAGGTTCAAGCGCGCCGCCCCTTGGCCGTGAGTCCACTCGACTCGCAGCCGTTGCGGCCGACCGGTCAACGCCAACGCCACCTCGCCGTCGCCGGGCACGGCCGCCCCGTCGAGCCAGACGCTCACCTTGTCACCGGTCGAAACGCTCAGCGTGTGCGGGCCGGGTGCGGCTGCTTGCACGAAGCCCCGGTAGCGGACGGCGAACCACTCGGTCGGCAGGTCGCGGTGCGGGGGGACGGTCGCCGGACTCGGTAAGTCGGGCACGACGCCGGCGGCGAGGTAGACGCGCTCGTCCGTCCCGGGGAAGACGCTGAAGTACTCGGCATGCAGGCCGGTCGCGGGGGCCTTCGGCTCCGCCCGGAGTGCGGCCGGCAGCGGCGGCAACTCGGCGACCGCGGCGGTCGGTGGCAGGCGGAGCGGCTCGGTCGGGACGAGCGCGGACAACTCGGCGTGGAAGCGCGGCACGTCGATCACCCCGACCCCCCGGGCGTTCTCTTCCAGCACCGCGACCCGGCCGGCGGGCAGCAGGAGCATCTGCGTGACGCCGGCGGCGGCGGGCACGGACCACAGGCGGATCAGGCCAGTACCGGTCCAGCGCCACAGGTGAATTTCGCGGTCGGCCCCGCCGGTTAAAAGGTCGTCGGGGCCGAGCCAGACGGCGGCGGTGACGCGGCCGCGGTGCGGTTGCCACGCCGCGAGGGGGTCGCCGCCGGGTAGGCGGAAGACGCCGGCGGCCCCGGAGTCGTGGCCGACGACGACTTCTTCGCCGCCCGGTCGGCGGGCCGCGACGGTCGGGGCGGTGTCGCCGGCCTTCCACCGGCCCAGGCTTTTTCCCCCCGGGTCGAGCCAGTTGAGGACGCCGGTCGCCGTGCCGACGAGGACGCCGTCCCCGCCGGTGAAGAAAACGGACGTGGCGGTCTTGCCGCCGACGAACCGCTCGACGGTGTCCTCGAACGCGGCGACCTGCCGCCCGCCGGGGACTCCAAACGCCGCCGCCCCGGTCCCGCCGCGCCAGAGTTTGCCGCCGGGGGCGAACACGGCCCGTTCGTCGGTCGGCCGTGCGGGCAGTCGCTCTTCGTCGGTGGCGAGGTTCCAGAGGCCGCCGGCGGTGTCCAGCCCGAACGAGAACCACGGCCCGTCGGGCTGAAAGCTCGGCGGGTGGGGGACGTATTGCCCCCGGAACCGGTTGATCGACCGGAGCCAGTGCCCGGGACTCCCCGGGAGGAGCGGGTTCCAGGCCGCGAGGTGGCTGGCCGTGACGGTGCTACCGTCGCCGACCGCTTTCACGTGCAAGGTCGCGTGCGTGACGAGCGCCCGCCCGGTCGGGTCGAGGGCCATGCCGGACACGACGGCCGGGCCGACGGCCAGACCGGGCAGCGCGCCGGGGCGGAGGCGGAAGACCCGGACGCGGTCCTGCCCGCCGACGAACAGCGACGTGCCGTCCGGGCCGAACGCGACCGGCGGGGCGTGCGTCCGCTCGGGGGTGCGGACCGTGGCGACGACGCGGCCGGTCCGCGTCGAGAAGAGTTGCACGCTGTGGGAGTGCTCGCGGGGGACGGCGACGAGCGTCCCGTCCGGGCTGAACACCGGCTGGACGACCACGTCGCGGGGGAACTCGTGCCCGCCGTCGAGCAGGCCGGTCAACCGGCCGAGGGCGTAGTCGGCGGCGTGGACTTCGTTGCCCACGCCGACCACCCCGCCGCGGCCGTCCGGGGCCACGGCCGCACTCGTGAAGTGGGTCCGCGTCGTCAGGTCCGCACCGACGTCGGTCAGGTCGTCCGGGTCGAGGACCATCACGACATCGGAGCTTGCGGCGACGAGGCGGTGCGCCCCGGCCGCGTAACTCAAGGCGGTGAGTTTCGCTTTCACGGTCCGGGCGGCCAGCACGCGCCCCGCCGCGTCGCACGCGCGCAACTCCTTGCCGTGGGCCTTCCAGAAGCCCCGGCCGTCCGGGCGGAAGGCGACCGGCCCGTCCCCGGCCAGGTGCGGCTCCTGGCGTTCCGGCGCGGCCGGGTCGTCGAGGTCCCAACTGTAGGCGTTGCCGCGGCGCGAGCAGACGTGCAACCGGCGGCCGTCGGGCTGGAACAGCAGGAACTCGGGGGACTCCTTTTGCTCGTTCGCCTTGATTTGGGACAGCCAGATCGGGGCGGTCAGGGTCCGCACCGCGCCGGTCCGCCAGTTGACCAGCCAGACGACCAACCGCAGGTCGGGGGCGGCGTAGCCGAAGCGGGCGACGGCGACAAGCGGCTCGGTCGGGTGCGCCGCCAACAGGCTCGGGAAGGTAAACGGGCCGGTCTCGGGCAGCAGCCACGGGGCGCACTCTTGCACGTCCGGGGCGGCGAGGGCGGCGGCGGCGATGTCCCGGAGCTTGGTCGCTTCCCCGGCCGCTTCGGGAAACGCGGCCAACTCGGCCGCGTCCGCCAGCGCGTCGAGCGTCCACCCGGGGGACGGCTCGAACCGGCGGACTTCGGCCACGGTCAACTGCCGGTAGAAGCGCTGCGACCGGGCGAGCCGCCGCGCGTCCGCGGCCGCTTGGTCCGCCGCGTGCCGCTCGGCCGCGAGAACTTTCCCCTGCTCTTGTTGGATCGCCAACTGTTGCGTCGCCTCCCGGTCGCGGGCGGCGGCGGCGGTCGAATCGACGGCGTACTTAATGGCGACCCCCGCCAGCGCCACCGCGGCCGCGGCCAGGACCGCGCCCATGCGGGCCAGGGCCGGGTTCCGCCGCGCCCACTTGCGGCCGGCCGCCAGCGGCGACACCGGGCGGACGGTCACCGGCCGCCCGGCGAGGTAGTTCTCGAGGTCGTCGGCCACGGCGTCGGCCGTCGGGTACCGGTCGCGCGGGTCTTTCGCCAGGCACTTGCCGCAGATCAGTTCGAGGTCCCGCGGGACGCCCGGGCGGGCGCGGCGGAGCGGCGGCGGGTCGGCGTCGGTGACCTGCCGGAGGACGGCCCAGTGGTCGTCCCCGCGGAACGGCGGGTGCCCGGCCAGGCACTCGTACAGGATCACCCCCAGGGCGTAAATGTCGGCCGCCGGGCCGACCAGTTTGTTCTGCCCGGTCGCCTGCTCGGGGGCCATGTACGCCGGCGTGCCGAGGAGCGCGCCGGTGTGCGTCACGTCGTTGGACAGGCCGCGGCGGGCCAGCCCGAAGTCGGCCACCTTGGGCTGCGAGACGGGCGGGCCGGCGGCGGACCCGGGCGACGAACCGGACCCCGGGTCGCGGCGGGCGGGCAGGTGCAACAGGACGTTCCCGGGCTTCAAGTCGCGGTGGATGAACCCCTGCTCGTGGGCCGCGGCGACGCCCCGCGCGACGGCGACCGTGACCCGCGCCGCCTCCCCGGCCGGGAGCGGCCCGGCCCGCCGCAGCAGGGCCGCCAGGCTTCCCCCGTTCACGTACTCCATGACGATGTACGGCTGCCCCGCGCACTCCCGGATGTCGTACACGGCGACCACGTTCGGGTGGCTGACGGCGGCCATCGTCTCGGCTTCGATGGAGAACCGTACGAGTTCGCGGGGGTCGCACCGGCCGTGCCCGGGGAGGACCTTGACCGCCACGACGCGGTTCAACTTCGCGTCGTGCGCCTGGTACACGACGCCCATGCCGCCGCGGCCGAGTTCGCCCATCAACTCGTACCCCGCGGCCGCCCACGGGAACCCCGACGCGTCGGGCACCGTCTCGCCCGCGGCCCGCGCCGCGGCATCGGACAGCGTCGTGCGGTAGCTGAACGACGGCGTCCGCGGCCCGCCCGCCCCGGGGATTTCCGTCGCGTGGAGCGGCGGCGGGGGGCCGTCAAAGCCCTTCGTGTCAGGGGATTCGTCCGCCGCCATACTGTCAACCCCCGCCCGCTGCGCGTGAACCGACCGCCGTTCACACGTCACGATTGTACCCGCCAGCGGCCGTTGTGCTGACCCGCCAATTCCTCGAGGGCCGAATCCAGGAGCCGCTACACTAACCCCGCTTCCGATCTCTCCGAGGACGACCGATGAACCGATTTCTCTGGGCCGCGTGTCTGTTGACGCTGGCGGCCGGGTGTTCCCCCAAGGCCGCGCCGGTCAAACCCGCCCCGCCGGCGACCGCCACCCCTTCCGCGCCTGCCGTCACCGCCCCGGGCGGTCCGACGCCGCCCGCCCCGGAGGTGCCGGCCGCGCCGCCGGTAGACCAGGCCAAGCTGGGCGAAGAGTTGGCAAAGCTCGGCGTCACTGTCAGTCGGTTCGGCGACGTGGAGCTCTCGGCCGACGCGCTGACGGCCGACGGCGATTTCAAGCCGGGCATCGCCCCCAAGCTCGTGCAACTGGAGTCCGCTCGCGCGGTCAAGGCGCTCGACCTGCCGGTGTTCGGGGTCGGGGCCGGGAAGGCCGTGGCGGCCATCCCCGGCCTGAAGCGCATCGACCTGTGGCGGACCAAAGCGACCGACGCCGGGATCGCCGCCCTCGGCGGGTGCCCGACGCTCGAACAACTCGACTTCAACAACGGCAGCGGCGACCACCCGATCGTCTCCGACGCCGGCCTCGCGGGGTTGGCCGGACTTAAAAACGTCACGTCCTTGCAGTGCGAGCGCGGCACGATCACCGGGGCCGGGCTGGCCGCCGTCGCCGGGTTCACGAAGCTCGAAGACTTGAACCTGAACGGGTGCCCGGTCGATGACGCCGGCGGTCCGCACCTGGCGAAACTGGCCGGCCTGAAGACGGTCAACCTGGCCGGCAGCAAAGTCACCGCGGCGGCGCTGGCACTCCTGAAAGGCAACGCGAACCTCCGCCGGCTGAACCTCGACCGGACCGACCTGGCCGACGCGGACATGAAGGGTCTCGCCGCGTCAACACAAGTCACCCACCTTGGTCTCAGCGGCACGAAGGTCACGGACGCCGGCCTCGCCCCGCTCGTCGGGATGCCGAAGCTGACCAGCCTCGGCCTCGGCGACACGGCGGTCACGGACGCCGGCGCGGCCGCCCTAGCGAAGTCTAAGTCGCTCATGGCGTTCGACCTGAGTAGTACGAAAGTGACCGACGCCGGGATCGCGTCCCTGGCGACCATGCCGGCCCTGGACGAACTGACGTTGTACCGGCTCCCCCTGACCGACGCGAGCCTCGAAGCGCTAGCCAAGGCTACCAAACTGAGAAGTCTGTGGCTCACCGGCAACATGTTCACCGAGACCGGACTCGCCAAGTTCGCCGCCGCCCGGCCGAAGGTGCATGCGAACGTGTTCAAGTGATGTTCCGCCTCGCCGCTACGCCGGTGGGCCGATCACGACGACGCCGGCGACGAGGTCGGCGTGCGCCAGCTTGCGGTCGGCCGGGAACAGGACGTAGGCGGCCGGGGTGGCCGAGCAATCGACGATCAGTTGCCGGTGGTTCGGCACGCTGAACCCGGCGTCGGTCGGGATGTGCCCGCTGACCAGGAAGTCGGCGTCCACTTTCCGCAAGTAATCGTCCACCGTCCGCGGGGCGGTGTCCCGGCCCCAGACGATGCCGTAGACGATGCCGCCGGGCAGGTACTCGGCCGCGTCGAGGGCGGTCGCTTCGAGCCGCCGGGCGTCGAACGTGCCCAACTGCCGGGGCGACGGCAGGCTGTGCGACAGGAACACGTCGTTCGGCGTCCGCAGGGCGATCGGCAGGCTGGCGATCAGGTCCATGTACGCCGCGTACACGTCCGGCCCGGCGGTGCCGTAGGCTTCGGTGACGCCCTGGCGGAAGCCGGCGTTCTGCGTCGCGTCGCCCTTGCCGATGGGCCGGTTCGTCCACTGGGCCAGCTCGTGGTTCCCGGGCAGCAGGTGGACGCGGGCGGGGAACTGGCACTTGAGCGCGGCGAACAGGTCGAGCAACTGGTGCGACTTGTCCCCGCCGCCGGGGTAGCGGAACGGGCCGTGGACGACCTCCTGGAGGACGAGGTGCCGGCCCGGGGCGGCGGCCAGGTCGGCGGCCTTGTAGACGGCCTGGAAGTTCGGCACGTGCCCGTGCAGGTCCCCCGCGACGAGCACGTCGGTGCAGTCTTGCAGGCGGACCAGGAACCCGGTCCGGCCGGGGGTCGAGCGGCACAGCACGGCGGCGCGGCGGAGGATCGGCAGGATACGCTCGGCGGGCGGCATGGGCGACCTCTTCGACGCGGGGCACGGGCGGACGCGGGTATCTTACCGACCGCCCGGGGGTTGCCCGGTTCACCGCCGGTCGCACAATGGCCGGACCGACCGGGTGGGCACTGCGCGGAGGAACGGCCGCCGACGATGGAACTGTCCCGCAACCTCATGATCGACAGCGTCGCCCGCCTGGAGCCGACCGCGCCCCGGCAGATCGACGCCGCGTGCCCGGTGGCCGGGGCCGTGGCCGTGCTGCGCGAGTACCGCGTCGGCTGCCTGCTCGTGACCCGGGACGGCCGCCTCGTCGGCATCTTTACGGAGCGCGACCTGCTCACCCGCGTGCTCGCCGCCGGCCTATCGCTCGACACCCCGGTGCGGCGGGTGATGACGCCCGACCCCGTGTCCGTCGGGTTGCAAGAGCCGATCCGCCAGGCCATTCGCCGGATGCAGGACGGCGGCTACCGGCACCTGCCCGTGATCGACGCGGACTACCGGCCGGTCGGTATTTTAAGTGCGAAGCGCGTCGTCCGGTACATCGCCGACCACTTCCCGCACGTCGTGTACACCCTCCCGCCCGGCCCGGGCAACACCAGCCCCGCCGCCCGCGAAGGGGCGTGACCCGCGTCGCGGGGGGGATTCGAGCGGTGCGGCCGGCCGAATCGTGTAAAATGAACTTTGAGGTGTGCGATGATCCAGACTGTGGAAGCCATTATTGAGGCCGACGGCCGCGTGCGGTTGCTCGGCGACGTGACCATTGACGGCCCGCGGCGCGCGCTGGTCACGGTACTCGAAGACCGGGCGACCGATCCGGGGGAAACGGCCCTGCTCGCCGAACCGGCCCTCGCCGCGGACTGGTCCCGGCCCGAGGAGGACGCCGCGTGGTCGCACCTCCAACCGGCCGGCAACATTTCTTGACCCACGTTACGCCGGTTCGATGCTCGTGCTGAGGCCTTTCGCGGTGAACTGCTCGACGTAGAGTTCGGCGCGTTCGAGGTGGGTTTCCAGGACCAGCGAGCGGCCGGTGTGGTGGGCCTGCCACATGCGGGACATCGCCTCGGCCTCGCCGAAGTGCGTCAACTCCCGCAGGGCGGCCGCGACGACCAGCAAGCCCTGGTCGGCCACGCGGTGTAGCACCACGCGGTAGCGGACCAAGGTCGGCAGGTCTTCAAACGGGCGGTGGGGCGGGGGGAAGTCGTCGTTGGCGTCCGAGAACTCGGGACCGCGGGACGAGGGGGGCGGCATCGACATGGCAGGCCTCGGGAGAGGGGGTGCCGATCGGTTCTGTCAGGCCCGCGACGCACTCATCGCCACGCCGGCGGGCCGCTCAAGTATAGTCCCGCGGCCGTCCGGCGAAATGAAATCCGGCACCGGTTTGCGGAACCGCCGCCCCCGCGGCGCGGGTTGTAACAGCCCTACCAGGCCTTGCCGACCGTCTTCCCGGCGAGGTCGTAGCCGTCGGCCGCGGTGACTTTCACCTTCACGAAGTCGCCGGACCGCAGGTTCTTGCCCTTCACGCGGATCAAGCAGTCGATCTCCGGGCTGTCGGCGTAGGTGCGGCCGCGGTAGTGCCCGGCGAACTCGGGGTCGGCCGCGTCGATGATCACCGGCGTCTCGTCCCCGACCATCGACTGGGCGAAGTCGAAGGCGACCTGCTGTTGGACCGCCATCAGCTCGTCCCGGCGGGCCAGTTTGACCTCTTCGGGCAGGTGCCCGTCGAGCTTCGCGGCCGGGGTGTTCGGCTCGAACGAGTACGGGAAGACGCCGCACCGCTCGAACCGGGCGTCCTTCAGGAACTGCTTCAACTCGTCGTGCTCGGCCTGCGTCTCGCCGGGGAAGCCGCTGATGAACGTCGTGCGGATCGCCAGCCCCGGCACCCGGTCGCGCAACTTGTCGAGCAGATCGACCGTCTTGTCGCGGTCCACCCGCCGGACCATGCGCTTCAACACGCTGTCGTTGATGTGCTGCAAGGGCATGTCGAGGTACGGGACGATGCGGTCGGACGTGGCCAGGACTTCGATCAGGTCGTCGCCGAAGTGCTCGGGGTAGGCGTACAGCAGGCGAATCCACTGCAGGCCGTCCACCTTGTTCAACTCGGTGAGGAGTTCGGCGAGCCGCGCCCGGCCGTACAGGTCCATGCCGTAATAAGTCGCGTCCTGGGCGACGATGATGAGTTCGCGGACGCCGTCGGCGACGAGTTCGCGGGCCTCGGCCAGGACTTCTTCCATCGCCTTGGTCACGTGCTTGCCGCGCATCTTGGGGATGGCGCAGTACGTACAGACGCGGTCGCAGCCCTCGCTGATCTTCAGGTAGGCGTAGTGCCGCGGGGTGATGCGCAGGCGGGCCGTGTCCTCGAGCGCCCGCACCGGGACCGGCCGGAAGACGCTCCGCTGCTCCTCGATGTGCCGGGTGGCGCGGTCCACGGCGGCGCTGATCTCCTCGCGGCCGAAGACGCCGACGATCTGGTCGATGCCGGGCACTTCCTCCAGCAGCATCTCGCGGTTCCGCTCCGCCAGACAGCCCGCGACGACGACCGAGCCGACGCGGCCGGACGACTTCAGCGCGAGCATCTCGCGGATGACGCCGAGGGATTCGAGGCGGGCCGGCTCGATGAACCCGCACGTGTTGACGACGACCACGTCCGCGCCGTCGGCCCCGGGCTGGAAGGTGTAGCCGTCCTGCGCGAGTTTGCCGAGCATCCGCTCGCTATCGACGGTGTTCTTGGGGCAGCCCAAGCTGATGAAGGCGTACGTCCCCTTGCCGCCCCCGGCGACGGTCGGCGCGGGGGCGTTGGCGATGAGAGTCAGCGGTCGCGCGGCCATGAGGCGGAGTCCCGGGTGCGAGTCGAAGCGGGAACCGGTCATGATAGGGAGCGAACG
Source organism: Fimbriiglobus sp. (assembly GCA_025362195.1). Lineage (GTDB taxonomy): Bacteria > Planctomycetota > Planctomycetia > Gemmatales > Gemmataceae > Fimbriiglobus. The sequence continues at coordinate 31,066 of JANYHV010000075.1, forward strand.
TCGCCGGCACAAGGGACCGGGTGGCGATGCGTGGGCCGGGGCCGTAAACTCGCCGGGCGAGTCTTGGGTTTCTTGAGGGCGGCAATGTACGCACATCCGGCGGTGGCGGTCTCCTGCAACGGGGTCGTGGCACTCGTGATCCTCGGCGCGGGGGTCGGCCTGTTCTTCAAGATCAACGGGTCTCCGCAGGAGTGGCGCGCGTTCTTGGCCCGGGAGCCGGACCGCGGCGTGCGGATGCACCGCTGGCGGAAGCGCATGCAAGGGTACTTCGCCGTGTTCGGGGCGGCGGTCGGTCACGGGGTCGCCAGCGGCGGCTTCCTGGTCGTCCAGCGGTCCAACGCCGCGGGCCAGATCGTCGCGTGCGATCTCGCGGTGTCGGGGGCCGGGTTGTGCGTCGGGTTGCTCGCGGGCCTGACGTTGGGAGCGTCCGCGGCGTTGAGCCTGCGGATCGCGCCGGAGCCGGGGACCGACGACGACTGAGCACCCGCCCGGGGTCGCCTGCCCGGGGTCGCCTGGTCGGGCTTCCCGGAGCGGGCCTCGTCGAAGTCGGAGGCGCTGTTGCGGAAGGGGTAAGCGAGCGTTTCGGTGCCGTCACGAGACCCGGTCTCGCGGACTGCCGCTCGCCGGGGGTCGGTTCGGCCGGAGTGCTACCCCCGGTTGCGGAGGCGGCGTTGCGGATCGACTTCGAGCGCGCCGAAGGCCTGCTCGTGGCGGGAGACGATCTGCTTGAGCGACTCCAGCAGCCGCTTGGCGACGAACGGGTTCATGACCAGGCGGTGCGTGAGTTGGATCGGCTCCATGCCGCCGGGGGTCAGGATGCCGGTGTGCAGGCCGACGTCCATGACGACTTCCTCGGTGCTGCTGCTCAGGCTGAGCCGCACGAAGTTGGCGTACAGGGTCTCCATTTTGGAGACATCGACTTGCACTTGAACCGAGTTCGGCTGCGCGGCGGCGGTGGCCGGCGCGTCGGGGGTTTTGACTTCGTCCGCCATGAGTCGGCTCCGAGTTTGGTAGGGGGGCGAGCTTGCGGCCGCCCCGGGGCAAAAGACGGGTTGAGTGTACGGTCGCCGAACCCGGTCGCCCACGCCGACGGTTACTTCCCGGCCGGCTTCGGCTGACCGGCGGACGTGCGGGCGGCCCGGATGCGGTCGAGCAAGTTCTGCTTGGCCACGTCCGTCGGGCCGGCCGGGGCGGTCGGGGCCTTGGCGACGGACGCCGGGGTCTTGGCCTCACTCGGGGCCTCGTCGGCGTCGTCCCCCAGGCCGACCGACTCCTGGAGCGGCTCGTTGTACATCGCCCGGAACTCGTTGATGCGGACCAGCTTTTCGAGCTTGATGAGGGCGATCGTCTCGAACGGGATGAAGAACCCGCGGCCCTCGTCGTTCGACCCGGCTTCCCGGCCGCGGACGACGACGTAGTTCTTCTCGACCCGCACCACCATGTCCAGGTTGACGGACACCCCGACGGTCAGCACGAAGACGAGTTTCGGGTGGTCGAATTCGGGCACCCGCTTGATCAGGTCGAGCACTTCTTCGCGGATCATGGGGCACGGCCTTGGCAAGGGAACGGGAGTCGGCAGTCGAACGGGAGCAGGGCGAGCCGCGTCGGCGGGCGGTGGTACCGGCGGTACGCGGCGACTTGCAACCAGGCCGCGACCGCGCCGCCGAGGCCGCACACCGCGCGCCAGTCCAGCGAGGCGAGCACGGCCAACCAGCGGGCCAGCCAGGCCGGGGCGTCGGGCGGGCCGAGGTCGGCGGCCGCGCTCACCGTCACGGCCAGCGTCCCCGTGGCGAGCAGTACGCCGGCGAGGATGCCGAGCGGGCCGCGGGCGGCGACGAGCGGGTTCGGCCGGTCGCTGACCAGGTGCAGGTGGTCGCGGGTGCGGTGCAGGAGTTTCGTGAACACGTCGTCGGCCGTCTCGGCGTCGTGGAAGGTCAGGGCCACGTCCCCGGCCGTCCGGCCGAGCGAAATGGTCAAGTCGGCGAGGTGGAAGTCGGCCCGCCGAACGTCGGCCAGGTTGACCCGCTCCGTGGCGTCGCCGAAGAGGCCGTCGAGGTCGGCCCCGGCGTCCACGGCCCGGCGAATCTGCTCGTCGGTCGAGTGCGCCGCCGGCAGGAGGTACAGCCGGGCCGGGGTCATGACCAGCCAGGCGTGCGTGGCGACGGCCGGCGCGGACCAGACCCGCCGGCCTTGCAAGCCGGGCAGCGTGGTGTCGGACAGGGCGCGGGCCGTCAGCGTCGTCATGTCGGTTCGTAGGACCGAAACCCCGGGCGGTCAACTCGTCACTCGTGCCGGAAGTCTTCGACGAACCAGCCGGACCCGCCGGGGGCGACGGTGACGACGAACTTGCGGCGCTCGCTGCCCGGCCCGGTCAACTCGCCGGACACCGTCAGGTTGGCCCCGGCCTTGACCGCCGGTCCGAACGTCGCCGACGTGAACGCCTCGCGGAAGCCGTTCAGCTTGATCGTGAGGATGCCTCGGTTGTACCCGAGTTTGGCGTCCTCGTCGTCGAGCGGCGGCGCGAGCTTCTTGGCCGCGGCCGGGGCGATCAGGCTCTCGGCGAGCCGCGTCTGCTTGGTGAGCACGGTATCGACGAAGGCGACCCCGGCGAACTTCGCGGCCGTGTCCGTCGACAGTTCCACGGGCGGCCGAGAAGGCGAGGTGTGCAGCCAGGCGACGGCGTACTTCGACGCGCCCGGCGTCCGCAGTATCTTGCAGTAGGTCGTCGGCTTCGGATCGGCCCCGGCGATCGGGGTAGCTGCGACGAGGACGCCGTCGCCGAGCGGGAGGTAGAGCTGCGACGCGACCGCGTCCCCCTTGAACTCGTCGAGCCAGTGCTGCGAAGCCCAGTCCGGCGCGCCCGACCCCGCGGCGACGAGTGCTCTGAACTCCGACGTCAGCGTGGCCGCCGTCGCCCTCCCGGCCTTCAGCGCGGTCAGGAACTCGTGCCCGGCGTCCCGCGCGGCGGCTTCGTCCGACGGCGAGCCGGCGTTCGGAGCGGCGGGCGCAGTCGAGGCTGTCCCCGTCGCGGGCTTGGCCGCCGACGTGGGCGTGGCGACCGGGGCGGCGGGCTTGTTGCACGCGGGGACGAGGCAGACGCCGACGAGAACCGCGAGCCGAACGAACTTCATCGGGAAGACCCTTTCCTTGGGACACGAAGAAAATCGGAGAGGATTTAGTGTTGCCCGTCATCTGGTGGTGGGAACAGGTCGGCGACGGGACACGAGAAGCCTGGGAACTCGGGTTCAGCCGTCAAGACTGCGTCGCCCTCGAACAGTTCGACTGGGTCGCCTTTTCGGTAGGCCGAGATCGCCCGGTCTTCCGGTTGCACGATCCACACCACCGACACCCCGGCAGCGTGATATTGCTCGACGCGCTTGTGGAGGTGCGTCATTCGGTCACTCGGTGATACCACTTCGGCGCAAAGAAGCGGGGTCCGTTTGCCGTAACCCGACAGCACAACCCCTTTCATCTCCTGCTTGAACACGGCCACATCCGGCCCCCGGATCGTGTTCGGGGCGACGACGAAACCGGAGTCGTTCGTGCGGGCATACCCCGGCGGGTGCGTCAGAAAGTAAACGAAAAAGTGCCCGGCGATCAGGTAGCAAATTGTGCCGTGTCCGTCGGCTGCTGGCGGCATCTCGACGACCTCCCCCTCGACGAGTTCCGTGCGTAACTCGGCGTTCTCGGGCTGCTCGCCCCATTCAAGGTATTCGGCCACCGTCATTTTCCGCGTCGTGATCGCCGACATGCGTCACCTCCGGGGGTCACTTCGAGAGTTCGACCACCAGTTGCGCGGCCTCGGTCAGGCCGGCGGCGGGGCGGATCATCGGCAGTTCGGCCCGCACGCCCTTGAGGATTTCGCGGGCCTTGTCCGAGTTCGTCCCTTCGAGGCGGACGACGACGGGCACCTTGAACCCGACTTCGCGGCCGGCCTTGACCAGCGCGTCGGCGATCAGGTCGCACTTGGCGATGCCGCCGAAGATGTTGACGAGAATCCCCTTCACCTTCGGGTCCGACAGGATGATGCGGAAGGCTTCGATAGCGGCCTCCGCGGTCACGCCGCCGCCCACGTCGAGGAAGTTGGCCGGCTGGATGCCGAACGCCTTGCCGTGGTAGTTGATGATGTCCATCGTCGCCATCGCCAGGCCCGCGCCGTTGACCAGGCAGCCGATGGTGCCGTCGAGCTGGATGTAGTTGAGGTTGGCCTGGCTCGCGCGAATCTCGACGGGGTTTTCTTCGGCGAGGTCGCGCAACAACTGGATGTCCTTGTGGCGGAACATGGCGTTGTCGTCGAAGTCGATCTTGGCGTCGAGGACGACCACGTCGCCGGACTTCGTCACCGCGAGCGGGTTGACCTCGACGATGCTGGCGTCCTTGGCGAAGTAGACCTTGCTGATCGCCATCATGATCCCGGCGACCTTATCGACCTGCTCGACGGGGAAGCCGAGTTCGTAGGCCAAACTGCGGGCCTGGAACGGCAGCAAGCCCGTCTCGGGGCTGACCGGCACGCGCAGGATCTTCTCGGGGCGGTGGTGGGCGACTTCCTCGATGTCCATGCCGCCCTCGGCGCTGGCCATGAGCACCGGCAGGCCGATGGCGCGGTCGAGGACCATGCCCAGGTAGAACTCCTTGTCCGGTTCGGCGTCTTCCTGGACGATCAGCGTGTTGACGGCGACGCCCTCGGGGCCGGTCTGCTTCGTCACGAGCTTGTGCGACAGCATGGCCGCAGCGACCGCGTGGACCTTCTCCTTGGTGGGGACGTACTTGACGCCGCCCAACTTGCTCGCGTACCCGGTGAGTTGGCCCGCCCCGCGGCCGCCGGCGTGGACCTGGGCTTTGAGCACGACGCCCTTCCCGGTCGGCCCGGACAT
>JANYHV010000080.1 GCA_025362195.1 Fimbriiglobus sp.
CGCAACCCCGTCTTCGCCCCCGACGACCGACTCCTGCCCCCCGGCCACGACCCCGCCACCGGAATCTACTACGACGGCCCCGCCGTCGCCCCGGTCGCCGGTACTCTGCACCTCGACGCGCTGCTGGCCGACTTCTGCTTCCGCTCGCCGGCCGACCGGGCCAACTACCTCGGCCTGCTGGTGACCGCGGTGCTCATGCCCCGCTTCGTCGGCTCGAAGCCGCTGGCCCTCTTCCACGGCAACCAGCCGGGCCTCGGCAAGACCGTGCTCGCCCAGGTCCTGGCGATCCTCCGCGACGGCCGGCCGACCCGCACGCTGTCGTACAACCCGAACGACGAGGAGTTCGAGAAGGCGCTGGGGGCCAAGGTCAAGGCCGGCCTGACGACGATCGTCGTCGACAACGCCAAGGCCGACGGCCGCCGCGGCGGCGGGGGGATCGACTCGGCGTGCCTGGAGCGGTGCGTCACCGACGAGGTCCTCTCGTTCCGGCTGCTGGGGGCGTCGGAGGAGATCCGGGCGGAGAACTCGCACCTGTTCTGCGTGACGGCCAACGCCCCGGTCGTCAGCCGCGACCTGCTGACGCGCTCGCTGGTGGTCCGCCTGCACCACGACGGCGACCCGGCGAGGCGGGCCTTCGCCTGCGACGACCCGGAGGGGTACGCCCTGGAGCACCGGCACGAGCTCCTGGGCGAGCTGGTCGGGATGGTGGCGGCGTGGCTGGCCGCCGGCAAGCCGCTGGACGCGGCGGCGAAGTCGCGGTTCAACAAGCGGGGCTGGGGGCCGACGGTCGGCGGGGTGCTCTTGGCCAACGGCGTCGTGGGCTTCCTGGCGGACGCGGCGGCGGTCGGGGACGAGCTGGACCCGGAGCGGGCGGAGTTCGCGCGGCTGGTGGCGGCGCTGGCGGAGGAGGTGGGGCGGGACTGGACGGCCGCGGAGGTGCTCGCACTGGCCGACCGCCGGACGATCGTCGTGGCGGACGGCGAGGGGCCGTCGCGGGCGGTGCGGTTCGGGGTCGCGGCGGCGCGGTTCCTGGGCGAGCCCTTCGACCTGGGCGGCGGCCTCACCGGCACCCTGCGGCGGGTCCGGGGCCGGGCCGGCCAGGCGTACCGCGTCGAGGTCGCCGCCTCCGGGGCGGCGGCGAACGGTCCGGCGGGCGACCCCGCGAGCGGATGATGCACGGCCCTGGTCCCCGCCGCGGCAAGCCGTGCCGGCACCGCCCCACTTCGCTACCCTGAACCTTCACGATCCCGCCGCCCGCGCGGGGCGTGGAGGTCCCCCGTGCCAGCGCCCCCGCACCGTCCGCCCCCGCCCGCCCCGCTCGCCTGGGCCGCCGGGGCGTTCGTCGCCATCGACTTCGAGACCGCCGACCACGGCCCCGACAGCGCGATCGCCGTCGGCCTGGCCCGCGTCGAGGGACTCGAGGTCGTCGCCCGCGCCGCGACGCTGATCCGGCCCCCCCGGCCGAGGGTCCTGTTCACCCGCGTCCACGGGATCACGTACCGCATGGTCGAGCGCGCCCCCACGTTCGCGGACGCCTGGCCGGGCCTCGCCGCGCTGCTCGACGGCGCGGCCGCGCTCGTGGCCCACAACGCCCCGTTCGACCGGCGGGTGCTCTCGGCCTGCTGCGCGGCCGCCGGGCTGCAGGCCCCGGCCCTGCCGTTTCACTGCACGGTGCAACTCGCCCGCCGGGCCTGGGGCCTCAAGCCGAACGACCTGGCGAGCGTCTGCGGCCGGCTGGGGGTGCCGCTCCGGCACCACGACGCGGGGTCCGACGCCGAGGCCTGCGCCCGCGTCGCCATCGCGACGGCCCGGCTCGCCCACGCCCGGGGCTGACGGCCGGCGTCGGCCCTCGCCCCGGCGTCGCTCCGACCTCCCAGGGCCAGTCACCGGCCGCCGCACCGAACCCGCAGCCGGACCCCGCCGTTGTCCAGTGACGGTCACTCGTGTGACGCACAGGTCATCATTGTCATGGCGAGTTACCCAGGCGGCCGGGCGAATGCCGGCGACGGTCTTACCGCGGCAAGTGTGTAGGGTTGGGCCGCTTGGTGTAGGGTTGGGGGCCGTTTGTGTAGGGTTGGTGCCGCAACCCTACACAGCCGTAACCACCGCCAGGGCTGGCGTTTGCGGTGATAAAAATCCGGCGTGTGTAGGGTGTGTAGGGTTGCGCCGGACCTCCGCGAAGGGACTCTTTCGACCCCGCAAACTGCTCAAACATTAGGGAGTGTTATCATATTTCACTCCGTGTAACGGATCCCGGGAAAGCCTACACACCCTACACACCCTACACCGGCCCTACGATTCGTAGCGTTTCCGGTGTGTAGGGTTGCGGGGCCGACCCTACACGCCCGCCGCCAACCCTACACACGCCGCCCAGGCCGGGCCGTCGGGACGACACGCGTGCGTGCGTCCTCGTTACACCCCTCACCGTCGGCGATTTCGGCAATCCGCCGATTCGTGCGTCATTTCTCCGGCGGCCGGGCAAGTCTTAAGTGTCGGAACTCCTGTAGCGACACACGGCCTGATCCCTCGGGGAACGGTCGGGACGCGGGGCACGCCCCCGCCGCCCCCACCCACCCCCGAGGCCGAACGCCATGATCGTCGAGATGCGCCCCACCGACTCCGTCCGCCCCTACCCCGGCAACCCCCGCCGCAACGACGCCGCCGTGGACGCCGTGGCCAAGAGCATCACCGAGTTCGGCTTCCGCCAGCCGGTCGTCGTCGACGCCGACGGCGTAATAATTGCTGGCCACACCCGCCACAAAGCGGCCCTGAAGCTCGGCCTGACCGAGGTGCCGGTCCACGTCGCGGCCGGCCTGACCCCGGCCCAGGCGCGGGCGTACCGGCTCGCCGACAACCGCACCGCGGCGATCGCCACCTGGGACGACGACGCGCTGGTGACCGAGCTGCTGGGCCTCAAGGGCAAGGGCTACGACCTCGACCTCACCGGCTTCGACGCCGGCGACCTCGACCGCCTCCTGGGCACCGGCGACACGGCCCCCTTGGGCGACCCGGAGGATGTCCCCGAGCCGCCCGCCACGCCGGTCACGCGCCTGGGCGACCTGTGGGTGATGGGCGGCCACCGGCTCGTGTGCGGCGACGCGGGCGACCCCGCCGCCTACGCG
>JANYHV010000095.1 GCA_025362195.1 Fimbriiglobus sp.
GTCATCGACGGCCACTTTGGCCTCGACCGCTCGACCCTCGCTAGCGCGTCGGGCTAACAAGAGTCGCCTGCGGCGGAGCCGAAGCCTTTGGCGTTCGACGGGGTCAACGACAAGCTACGTTCACTCGAACTCCGCTCGAAAGTGGTCGCGTCACCGGCCTGCCGCCGACGCCCGAGGCCGGCACGACGGGCCAGTCCTGAATTGATCCCGCCCGGCGGGTCACTTCTTCTTGCCGTGGTCCGCGTGGTCCGCCTCGTTGAAGTCGCCGAGGTACGGCTTGCCGTCTACTTCGCCGCTGACCGTCCCCTCGAACTCCTGCTGCGTGCCGAAGTTGGCGTGCGTGGCCACGAACCGGGACGACGTGCCCTTCGGGTCGCCGTCCCGCGGGACGGCGACCAGGTCCGCCTGGAACCGCGGCGTCTTGATGCTCAGGAGCAGCTTCGCGGCGGCGATCGGTTCGTACTTTTTCAAGTCTTCGCTCAGGATGTAAACGGTCGCCTGCTTCACGGCCGGGTCCACGCAGAACTCGCCGTGGTACGTGCCGAACTCGATGACGGTGCCGCCGTGCGGGGCCTCGCCGTGGTCGTGACCGTCCCCCTTCGGGGCCTTCACGGCCTTCTTGTCGTCCACCTTCGGGACGTCCGCCGGCTTACTACAACCGACCCCAGCCAGCCCGGCCAGCAACACGCCAAGGCCCAAGAGTTTCGCATTCATTGTCAACACCTTAACAAATTGAAGAGTGGAGATTTTAGATTGGAGATTGAAGAGCAGAAGAGCGAAGCGTGGAGACTGATATTCGGTGGTTTTCAATCTCCAATCTTCAATCTCCAATCTTCAATGCACCCCCGCTGAACTTCCAGAAGAGGCCGGGGTGGATCAGGAACTCGCAGAACGTCGAGGTGACGAGTCCGCCCAGGATCACCGTCGAGACCGGGTACAGAATTTCCAGCCCCGGCTTGTTGCCGCCCACGACGAGCGGGATCAGCCCGATCCCCGCCGTCAGGGCCGTCATGAGCACCGGGGCCAGCCGTTCGAGGCTTCCCCGCAGGACCGTTTCTTTGCTGAACGGTAGCCCGTCCTCCTTCATCAAGTGGAAGTAGTGGGTGACGAGCAGGATGCCGTTGCGGACCGCGATCCCGCCCAACGACACGAACCCGACGAGGCTGGCCACCGTCAGCGTCTGGCCCGTCAGCACCAGCGCGATCACCCCGCCGATGAACGCGGTCGGCACGGCGTTCAGGATTTGCAGGCTGACCCGCACCGACGGGTACAGCAGGAACAGCACGACGAACACGCCGGCCACCGACACCACGGCCAGGATTGAGATCAGGGCCGTGGCCGACCGCTGGGCCTCGAACTGCCCGCCGTACTCGACGAAGTACCCTTCGGGCATCGGCACGCCGGCCTGCACCCGCCGTTCGATGTCGGCCACCACCCCGGCCAGGTCGCGGCCCTGGGTGTTGCACCGGATCACGGCCCGCCGGCGGACGTTGTCCCGGTTGATCTGGTTCGGCCCGCCCGCCGCGGCGGGGATGTCGGCCACGTCCTTTAGCCGAATTTCCGATTGGAGATTGGAGATTGGAGATTGAAGAGTCGAGGTTGAAGATTTCGGCAGGGCGATCCGAAGCTCTCCAAGCTTCGTGTAATCCAGCAACGCGCGGTCGTCGCGCTTCGGCACGCCGTCTTCACTCTTCAATCGCCAATCCTCAATCTTCAATTTCACGACCAGGTCGAACCGCCGCTGGCCCTCCAGCACCTGGGATACTACCTCGCCCTTCATGGCCGTCTCGACGAACCGGGCGACGTACTGCCGGCTCAGGCCGTACCGGGCGAGGTCGTCCGGCCGCAGGACGATGTGCAGCTCGTCCACGGTCTCCTGCGGGTCGATGACCGGCGGGGTCAGCCCCGGCACGTCGGCGATCGCCGCCTTGATCTGCGTGGCCAGCTTCTGCAACTGGTCGAGGTCGTCGCCGTACACCTTGATGGCGATCTGGGCGGTGACCCCGGATAGCATGTGCGAGATCAGGTGGGCCATCGGCTGCTCGGCCTCGAAGTCCACCCCCGGCACCTCCTCGCGGAGTTCGGCGAGCAGCTTGGCCAACAGTTCGTCCCGGCCGCGGCCCGCGCCCGGGTTCATCGACAGGATGTACTCGCTCCGGCCGACCGGCTCGGCGTGTTCGTCCAGTTCCGCCCGGCCCGTCCGCCGGACGAAGTGCAGGATGTCGCCGTTCGGGTTCGCGGGCGTCTTCCGCATCGTCAACAACTTGGCGTCGATCAAGACCGCCGCCTCGTTGGACGCCCGCAGGGACGACCCGGCGGGGAGCGTCACGTTGATCTGGATCGACCCCTCGTCGAACTTCGGCAGGAAGTCGGACCCGAGGGTGGTGAGCCGCCACCCGCAGTACCCGACGACGACCCAGGTGGCGACCAGGAGCAGCCCGGCGTACCGCATACTGAACCGGACCAGGACCCCGGCCGGCCACTTCAACGCCGTCAGGAGCAACCCGTCGCGGCGGCCGTGCGCGGCCTTCGACTGCGGGAGCAGGTAGTACGACAGCACCGGCGTGACGGTCAGGGAGACGACCAGCGAGGCCAGGATCGACACGATGTACGCCAGCCCGAGCGGGACGAACAGCCGGCCCTCGACCCCGCCCAGGGCGAACAGCGGGAGGAACGCGAGGACGACGACGGCCGTCCCGAACACGACGGCCGACCGCACCTCCCGGCTGGCGTCGTAGACGACCTCAATGGCCGGACGGGGGGCCGGTCGCGCGCTGTTCTCGCGGAGCCGGCGGAAGATGTTCTCCACGTCCACGATGGCGTCATCGACGAGTTCGCCCATCGCCACGGCGATGCCGCCGAGGGTCATCACGTTGATGGAGAGTTCCTGCCCGCTGACCCAGCCGATGAAGCGGAAGACGAGCGTCGTCAGGACCAGCGACAGCGGGATCGCCGTGAGGGTGATGAACGTGGTGCGGACGTTCAACAGGAACAGGAACAGGACGACGACGACCAGCCCGGCCCCGATCACCAGGCTCTCGCCGACGTAGTACACGCTCCGGTCGATGAAGTCCTTGAGCTGGAACAACTCCGTGTTGACGACGTAGTCGGCGGTCAGTGCCGCCTCCGATTGGCGCAGGGCGGCCTTCACCCGGTCCGTGACCCCGCGGGTGTCGGCGTGCGGCTGCTTGACCACGGTGAGGACGACCGCGTCGGCCCCGTCGATGCCGCCGTCCCCCCGCTTCGGGGCCGGGCCTTCGACGACGGTCGCCACCTGCCCGAGCAGGACGGGACGCTTTGCGGATTGCGGATTGGAGATCGGAGATCGGAGATTGGATTCGTCGGTCTTCAAGGGGATTTTACGGAGGTCGTCCAGCACTTTCGCCGGCTGCGGGCCGAGGCGGGCGATGACCCGCACCGGGCGTTCGACCTGGCCCTCGTCGGTGAACCCGCCCGAGGCGTTCAGGTTGTTCTCCTGGATCGCCTGCTCCACGTCCTGGAGCGTGACCCCGTACTCCTGCACCTTGTCCGGGTTGACCAGCACCTGGTACTGCTTGCGGTCCCCGCCCAGGACGATCACCTCGGCGACCCCCTGTTCCTTGAGCAGCCGGGGCCGGACGACCCAGTCGGCGACCGTCCGCAGGTCCATCCGCTGCTCTTCGGGGGTGCGGAACGTCGCGGCGTGCTGCCGCCCCTTGTGCGAAAAGGTCGCCGTGCCGTTGCCGGCCCAGGTCGGGTTCTCGACCGGGACTTGTTCCCACGTCTTCGGGTCGCGGCGGTCCTTCGGCCGCCACACGGCGAGCGCCGGTCTGCCGTCCCGCTCGACCCGCTCGGCCATCAGCCCGGTGCGGCCGACGGCCGCCAGGACGCCGCCGCCCGGGCCGCGCTGCCGGGACAGGCCGACGTGGACGATCTGGCCCATGATCGAACTCGGCGGGGTCATGAGCGGGCGGATGCCCGGCGGCAGTGTCCCGCCGACCGCCGTGAGCCGCTCCTGGACGACCTGCCGGGCGTACCGGACCTCCGTCTTCCAGCCGAACTCGACGTACGTGACGACCAGCCCCTGGCTCGACTGGCTGCGCACGGCCTGCACGCCGGGCGCGCCGAGGATGGCCGTCTCGACGGGCTGGGCGACGAGCGCCTCGACCTCCTCCGGGGACAGGCCGGGGCACTCGGTCAGGAGCACGACCCGCGGGCGGTCGAGGTCGGGGAACACGTCGATGGGCATCGTGGTGGCGAGGTAACTGCCGTAAACCATCACGACCAGTGCGAGGAGTACGACCAGCCCGCGGTACTGAAGGGCGTACCATTGAAGATTGAAGATAGGCGATTTTAGATTAGTGATGGGAACCACTTCCTTCGCCCCCTCCGCCATTGCAGATTGGAGATTTGAGATTGAAGATTCAGGATTAAAGATTGGTGATTTCGGGTTAGCGATGGGAACCACTCCCGTCCGAGGTGGCAGTTTTGCGGGAGGCGACCATGATCGCGGTGAGTTCGTTCGCTTCCGCGAGGAGCGGTTCGACTTGCGGGCGCGGGAGGAGTTCGCCGTCGATGACGAGTTCGAGCCAGTAACAGCACTCGTCCGCCTCTTCGATCACGATCTCCAACTTGGCGACGAACTCGGCCCTGGACCGTCCGCCGCACGCCGCGCGGTAGTTGGCACCGACCGAAGTCCCGCAGCGGAGGAGTTGCTTGCCGAGAACCCACGCGACCGGCCCACTCGGCAACGCCACGACGCACTTCATCACCCGAAGCGCAAACGCCTTAGTCCTAGCCTTCAAATCCTCCGCAGTCATGACCAACCCCCCCCGCTCTTGAATCTTCAATCTTCAATCTTCAATCTTCAATCTTCAATCTTCAATCTTCAATCTTCAATCTTAAATCTTCAATCTTCAATCTTTAATGTTTCCCCGTGTGGACGCTGCCGTCCGCGTGGACGTGCGTGCCCGCGGGCGCGGTGCCGGTCTGGGACTTGATCGTGCGGTTCAGTTGGGCCGCCCCGGTCTGAGCCACATAGACGCCCGGCGGGACGCTGCCGTCGTTGGCGACGACGACGTGCCGCTCGTCCTGGTAGACGACGTGGACCGGCTTGCGGTCGAACACGTCCCCGTTCTGGCGGAAGAGGTACGTGTCGGCCCCGTCCCGGGCGACGGCCTCGGGGGGCAGGACGAACACGTCCCCGATCTCCTCGATGCGGACGAGCAGGCGGACCCGCTGGCCGGGCCGGAACCGCCAGAGGGTGAGCGCCTTGCCGCCCGCCTCGATCACCCGCGACTGGTTGTCGAGCGGCAGGACGAAGCGGAACGTGCGGCTGTCCGGGTCGATGGTGTTGGCGAGGTACCCGACGCGGAAGGTCTGCCCGTGGGCGGCCCACCCGTGCCCCGGCTCCTCCTCGAAATCGACCTCGACCGGCCACCCCGCTTTGACGGCCCGCTCCAGCAGCGGCGACTCGTCGCGGAACGCCCGGCCCTCGACGGCGAGGACCTGGTGGTCGGCCAGCAGGCACAGCGTCTGCCCGGCCTGCACCTGCTGGCCGAGTTCGACCTTGACCTCCTGAACCTCAACGATTGAAGATTGAAGATTGGTGATTGAAGATTGGAGATTGGAAATCGAAGAATTGACGGCGGGGTCGGTCTGAGAATCGGCACTCTTCGATCTCCAATCTTCAATGCGAGGAGCGGGGATGGGGATTTCGCCGACGAACTTGCCGTCGGCCACGCCGTCGATCTGGGCGGGCAGTAAGCCGCGGTTGAGGAGTTCCTGGCGGTACGCCTTGACCGCGACTTCGAGCCGGGTGAGTTGGCCGTCCGCCTCGATCACCCGGGCTTCCGCGACCGCGCCGGCCGAGGCGACCAGGCGCGTCCGTTGGGCCGCGACCAGCTTGATCTCCTGGGCGGACTTGAACAACTCGGTCTGGGTCGCGTGCAGGGACTCGCTGAGGAGTTTGAGCGTGAACAGCACCTCGCCGGGCCGGGCCGTGTCGCCTGCGACTTTGTGGATGCGGGCGACGATCCCGGTGACCGGTGCGACCACGCCCCGGTCGCCGACGCCGGGGCGGTCGATGACGATGCCGGGGACGGAAATCGTCTTCCAGAACGTCTCGGCCTTGAGCGGCCCGGCGGTGAGCCGCAGGTTCTTCTGGGCCTGGGCGGTGAGCCGAACGCGCTCGGACGGCCCGGCGGCCTCGGCGCGGTCGGCGGGTTCGTCAGACGGTTCCTTGGCGACCGGGAACAGCACCGGCACCCAGTGGTCCCGGGTCGCGTACCCGCCCGCGGCTACGCCGGCGGCGACTGCGAGGGAAGCGACGGCCCGGGCTAACCCGGCGAGGACTCGGCGCAGGGGACCGGTCGGGGGCGGGGCCGACCCGGTGGGGTCGTCCAGTCCGCCGAGGGCGGGCGCGATCATGCCGGATCTCCTTCAATGTGCGGGGGACGCCAGGGACGGTCCCCGCGCCGGGGAAGCGCGAAGAAGCGGTCGGGTGCGGTGAGTGGGCGGCGGTGCGGGAACGAAGTGTGCGGGCTAAATGAGCAGCGAGCAGTACGACAGGTAGAGCGGTGGCGACGACGGCCAGGCGGCGGCCGGGCGACCCACCAGGCGGAGGGCGGGCGACCGGGGCAGGTGCAACACGACGGCGAACGGGGCGGGCGCGATCGACCCGATCGTGCCGGCCGTCGGCTCGCCCCCCTGGAGCCGTTCGACGCCGGCAGACGCCGCCGGGCAACCCGGGTTGTGGTGGTCGTCGTGGGGGACCGGGGCCGGGGTCGAGTCGATCAAGCGATCGGCGACGGGGCGGCTTGCGGAGGTCGTGCGGCGGGCGTGAGAACAGCCGGCGTGCGCGTGCGAATTGACCGCGTGATGAGCTTGCGCCGTTGCGGCCGCACGCCCCGACGCAGACCGACCGTCGCCGGCTTTGCAAACGCAAACACCGGGCGGCAGGAGCAGTGGCACGGTGGCCAGTAGCATCAAGAATCGCGTCAGAATCGGCAACGCCACCTCCGGCCGGCAACGACACACACGCACAAGCATACTCAATCCGGCCGCACGGGTCAATTGCGGCGGTCGCTTGCGGAAGGCCGGACCGCGGTGCTCGAACCCGCTCCCGCGCGAACTTGTTCGACCACCGGCGGCGGCGTACAACCGACTTCCGACCCGCCACGACTCCCCGTTCCGAGCCGTCGCCGGAACCGGCCTCGACGGCAACTCGCTTCTCCCCGTGGAATCCCGCCATGAATCGGTCCCTGTCAACCCGCTGTGTGATCCTCGCGGCGGTCCTCTGCCTGTCGGCGGAATCGCGCGTCGTCGCGGAGACGCCGAGCATCCGCTACACGCTCCCCCGCGCGGGGAAGGTGTCGCTCGCGGTTTACGACGGCAAGGGCCAGCAACTGCGGACGCTGCTCTCGGGCGAAGCACAAGCGGCGGGGGACCACGCGCTGGCGTGGGACGGGCTGGACCGACTCGGCCGCGCGATGCCGGTCGGCGCGTACGAGTGGCGGCTGCTGTTGAACGACGGGCTGGAGGCCGAGTACCTCGCGGTCGTCGGGCAGACTCCGATCACTGCGGCGGAGCCGTGGGTCTGGACGGTCGGCAGCCACCAGGGGCCGTCGTCGGTCGTCGTCGGGGCGGGCGGGGCGGTCTACCACGGCAGCCGCAATTCCGAGGGGCCGCCGGTGCTGATGAAGCTCGCCGCGGAGAACGGCCCGGTGCTCTGGACGCGCGGCTGGCAGTCGAAGGGGCCGGTGGACATGGTGGAGTTGGGCACGCACCTCTACGTGCTCGGCTGGACCGGCGAACTCCAGCGCGTCGGTGCGGCGACGGGCCGCGACGACGGCAAGCCGCTCGACCTGCTCTGGCCCGGCGACAAGCGGCCCGGGTGCGACGACCCGGTGAGCCGTTACGGCATCAAGCTCGGGGTCCACGGGGAAAATCTGCTCGTCGCGTACCGCGAACACAACGTGGTGCGGTGGGTCGCGCCGGCGACGGGCAAGGTCGCGCGGGAAGTCGCGGTGCCGTCGCCGAAGGCGGTCGTGGCGGGCGAAAAGGGCGCGGTGTTCGTGCTGAGCGGCGCGGAGTTGCTGGCCGTGGCGGCCGACGGGACCGTGTCGAAAATCCTCGGCCGGGGCGCACTGACGGCCCCCGTGACGTTCGACTTCGACCCCGCGAGCCGGGAGTTTTTCGTCGCGGACGGCGGCTCCGACCAGCGGGTGCGGCGGTTCGCCCTCGACGGCAAACCGCTCGGCACCTACGGTCGGCTCGGTGGCCGGCGGGACGGCGCGTACGTGGCGACCGACTTCCGCGACGTGTCGCACTTGCGGTGCGACGGGACGGGCGGGTTCTACGCGGTCGAGAGCGACCACCTGCGCCGCATCGTCCACGTGAATGCGAAGGGTGCCGTGGTCAAGGAGTGGCTCGGGGGCACGCCGTTCTTTGCCGTGACGAGCGTGGACGCCCCGGCCCCGGGCGAACTGTGGTACAACGCGAGTTACACGACGATGGCGGTGGCGGCGCTCGATTTGAAGAGCAAGAAAGTCAGCATCACGCACTCGTACTCGATGCCCGAGGAAGGCTTCGGCGACGGCCTGTTCCCGCCGGCGAGTGAGTTCCCGGTGTGGCGGGTGCGGCACCGCGCGGGCGGCACTTACCTCATTCACGAAAGCCCGGCGGCGGTCCTCCGGGCGGACGCGGCGGCGGGGAAATTGGTGCCGGTGGCGCTGGCGTCGCACAAGCGCGACGGAACGCCTTTCAAGAACGCGGCCATCAACGCGGCGATGACGAAGGCCGGATTGACCCAGGAAGACATCGGCAGCGACGCCTTCACGTGGTCGGACACGAACGGCAACGGATTGCTCGACGCGGAGGAGTTTCGCTTCCACAAAGCGGCCCCGTCCATGCACGGGCGCTACTGCGCGTTCGACGACCAGATGAACGTTTACGTCGGGTTCTTCGGCGCGCCGAACTCCGCCTGGACGGGCAAGCGCTGGCTCCTCTTCGACTTCAAAGGCTCGGCCTACGCGAAGCTGCCGAACCTCGCCAAGGCGGGCGAATCGACGCCGGTGTGGGACTGGAGGAAGCTCGAACTTTCGCGGGCGCAGGTGCCCGACGACTTGCGCGGCACCGAGGTCGGTGCGGTCGCGGCCCGGTGCGACGCCCGCGGCGGCGTGACGATCGCGGTGCGCGGGGAAGTGGGAGAACTCACGGACCGCCACGGCCTCGTCTGGCCCGAGGACACCGTCGGCACCTCCTGCCTGTTGCGCGCCATGCCCGACGGCACGGCGTGGACGGTGTCGAAGCAAAAGTCGCCCGGCATGACCGACGCCGCGGTGATGCGGCATCCGGGGTACTTCCCCGGCGTCGCGCACGGCTGCGTCATCGCGGGCAACCGCAATCATTACGGCGCGGTAGCCTGGACCGAAGACGGGCTGTTCGCCGGGTGGTTCCTCGACCGGCACGCGAAGGATTTGCCCGACTGGGCCTACGAACCGGCCGGGCGCGGCCTCAGCGGGATGTTCGCGGGCGACGACTGGGAGTGCGCCGGCTCGCTGGCGGAACTGGCCGACGGCTCGGTGCTGTGGCTGCCCCGCGCCTCGGGTCGCACCGCGGCGTTCCGCGTGCGCGGCTGGGACAACTGGGTGCGCGCGTCGGGCAAAGTCGAGCTGACGCAAGCCCCGCCCGCCGCGGCCCCGGACGGCAAGGGGCTGTCGGCGGCGTACTTTCGCGGCAAGGATTTCGCCGGCCCGCCCGTCGCCAGCCGGGTCGATGCGCGATTGTGGTTCACCAGCGGTGCCGGGGACAAACGAGTTGCAAGTTGGGCCGCAGGGCCGTGCAAAGACATCACCGCCGCCGAACCGTTCGCCGTCCGCTGGACCGGGCGACTCGTCGCGCCGTTGAGCGAGGATTATTGGTTCCGCGTCTACAACGATACCGCCGACTCGGCGTTCATCCGGGGGCAGTGGTGGAAGGCGGGTGCCGGCTCCGCGCGGGTCTGGTTCAACGGCGTGCTCGTCGCCGACGCCGCCCGCTTCGAGTCCGCACCCGTCCGCCTCGTCGCGGGGCACGGCTACGATTTGAAAATCGAGTACGCCTCGCCCGGCCTTGCGAAGCCGGAGTTATCGTTCTCGTGGGCCAGTAACACGAAAGCCTGGCAGCGCGTCCCCACCGCATACCTCCACGCCGACGCCGCGCCCGTCGGCCCCACCGTCCGCGTCACGGCGGAGAAAACCGCGGTTCGGTTCACCCTCGACAAGCCACTGGCCGAACCGCTCGTCGTGCGCTTCCGCCGGACTGGCACCGACGCCGTGACGACCGCAGGGGAAGCCACGATTCCCGCCGCCGCGCTGACCGCGAGTGCCACGGTCGAGGTGAACTACGGCCCGTGCAAAATCGAGTTGGAGCCTGCCGCCGACTACCGGGGCGATGGCACCGCCGGGGCCGTCACCGTCGGCAGCGTCCCGTCCGTCACCGACGGCCTCGCCGCCGCGTACCTGCTCGACGAAGCCCGCGGCCGGACGATCCACGACAGCGTCGGCACCGCGCACGCGCCGTTCGAGGTCTTCATGAACCCGCCCAGCCCGCGCTGGTTGCCGGCCGACGGCGTTCGCGGCGGGGCGATGGATTTTCCCGAGCCCGGGATCCGCGTGAATCTGCCCGGGGCGAAAATCGCGGGCGACTTCACCGTGGCCTTTTGGCTGCGCACGAAAAACGCCACGCAACCGATCCTGCAAGGCAGCTTCGACCTCTGGCTGGCCGACGGCCAACCGTGCGTCAATTTCGGCGGCTGGGGCACGTCCGCCTCGAAAGGCCCGCGTCTGGACGACGGGAACTGGCACCACGTCGCCTTCGCCTGGGACGAATCCGGCGGCAAACGTGCCATGTCCCTGTTCATCGACGGTACGGTCGCCGCCACCGGCACCGGCCCGGCCAACGCCGGCAGCGACAAATTCTCGCTCGGAGTCAGCAATCACTTGCAGGGCAAACCGTTCCTCGGCTCCTTCGACGAAATCCGCGTCTACAAGCGCACGCTGTCCGCCGACGATTTCGGCGTGCTCGCCCGGAGAACCGCGAAGTGATCCGGCCGGTAGGGGCCGCAAGGCGGCTCGCCGAAGGGCACGCGAGGCCGTCGCCGCTACCCGTTCGGCCACGCCCATCGTAGGCTAGTGGGAGTTTGCCCCGGCGCGACCGCTTCCCCGACGGACGACACTCAGCATGACGGCGAAATTGGCCCTCGCGGACGGCACCATCTTCACCGGCCGCGGCTTCGGGGCCGCCTCCGAGCGGGTCGGCGAAGTCGTCTTCAACACTTCGCTCACGGGGTACCAGGAAGTCCTGACCGACCCGTCGTACCGCGGCCAAATCGTCGTCATGACCAACCCCATGATCGGCAACTACGGCACCACCGCGGACGACCAGGAGTCGGCCGGGGTGCAGGTCAGCGGGTTCGCCGTCCGCGAACTGACGCGGGTGCCGAGCAACTACCGGTCCGACCAGGACCTCGACGCCTACTTGAAAACGGCCGGCGTCGTCGGCATCGAGGGGATCGACACGCGGGCGCTCGTCCGCCGACTGCGGAGTTCCGGGTCGATGATGGGCGTGCTGTCGGGCGTCGATCTCGTGGACGCGTCGCTCGTGGCCAAGGCCAGGGCGGCCGGCGGCATGGCCGGCCGCGACCTCGTGCGCGAAGTCGTGCCGAAGGCGGCGTTCGAGTGGACGACCGGGTTCGGGCCGCTGGCCGAGCACGTGATCCCGCCGCGGGCCGCCGACCGGCACGTCGTCGCCGTCGATTACGGCATGAAGTGGAACATCCTGCGCTGCCTGACGCAGGTCGGCTGCCGCGTGACGGTCGTGCCCGGCACGGCGACGGCCGCCGAGATTCTGGCGCACAAGCCGGACGGCGTCTTCCTGTCGAACGGCCCCGGCGACCCGGCGGCGGTCGGGTACGCCATCGACGCGGTGGCGAACCTGGTCGGCCGCACGCCGGTCTTCGGCATCTGCCTGGGGCACCAACTGCTGGGGTTGGCCCTCGGCGCGAAGACGTACAAGCTGAAGTTCGGCCACCGCGGGGCGAACCACCCGGTCAAGAGCGAGCGGACCGGCCGGGTCGAGATCACGACGCAGAACCACGGCTTCGCGGTGGACCCGGCGACGGTCCCGGCGGACGTGGACGTGACGCACGTGAGCCTGAACGACGCGACCGTCGAAGGCCTGCGGCACAAGACGCTGCCGGCGTTCAGCGTGCAATACCACCCCGAAGCCGCCGCCGGCCCGCACGACAGCAGCTACCTGTTCGAAGAGTTCCGCACGCTCATGGACTCGCGGCGTTAGAGCGGAGTCCGAGTGATCGTATCGTATCGTGGCGTCGGTCCCGTCGAACTCCGGACCTCGGCCAGGTTCTCGGCTCCGCCGCAGGCGACTCTTGTTAGCCCGACGCGCTAGCGAGGGTCGAGCGGTCGAGGGCAAGGTTGGCCGGTGTTGACCCTTCGGCCGACGACTTCCGACATCGTCAACGACCCATCGACCCTCGCTAGCGCGTCGGGC
>JANYHV010000113.1 GCA_025362195.1 Fimbriiglobus sp.
AGCAGCTTGACGATGGCGTCGAGGAGTTCTTCCTTGCCACGCTTCTGCTCGGCCGACACGAGGATGCCCTCGCCGTGGCCGAGGCGGTAGAACTCGTTGGCCGCGATCTCGAACTTCGGGTCGTCCACCTTATTGATGACGAACAGCGTCGGCTTCTGGATGGTCCGCAACTTCTGGGCGACCATTTCGTCGAGGGGCACGACCCCGTCGCGCACGTCCACGAGGAACAGGATGACGGTCGCTTCCGCGATCGCCACGCGGATTTGCCGCTCGACGTCCTCGGTCAGGTTGTCGATGTCCTGGATGCCCATGCCGCCGGTATCGACGAGGTCGAAGTGCCGCTCGTCCACGGTCAGGGTCGTGGCCAGGCGGTCGCGGGTGACGCCGGCGGTCGGATCGACGATGCTGATCCGCCGGCCGGCCAGCCAGTTGAACAGGGAGGACTTGCCGACGTTCGGCCGGCCGACAATTGCCACAATCGGGAGCGCCACGACAACAACCCTTTCGACTCACGTCACCGTCGAGCCGCCTGTTGCGTCCCGTTCTATAGTGTGAGTATATCAGCCCCCGTGCGTTCAGGTTGGGGAAGATGGCCCGCTGCGACGAAGGTTACCTGTGCGAAGTCTGCGGCCGGGACGTGGCCGTGGTGACCGACTCGGACCTGTACTTGCGGTTCGTTTTGGGCGAAGTCCCGCTGGAGCGGCTGCACTGCCAGCCCGAACGCCACTTGCGCTGCAACCCCGGCCTGGCCCAGTACATCGTCGATCCCGCGTTCGAGCCGTTGGCCGTCCCCGGCGACTTCGGCAAGGCCGGCCTCGACCCGGCCTTCGTGCGGGCCGAGGAGGCGCGGGTGAGCGCCGGCTACCGTCGCCTGCTCGCCATCCCGACGCTCGGCCTCAGCGTGCCCGAGTACCCCCTGCACGTGACGCCCGACGGGGAGTTGCCGTGACGTTGCACATGCCGGCCGAGTGGTCGCCGCACGCCGGAACGTGGGTCGCCTGGCCGCACCGCCGGTCCGACTGGCCCGGTAAGTTCGCGCCCATCCGCTGGGTGTACGCCGAGATCGTCCGCACCCTGGCCCGGTTCGAGCCGGTCCGCGTGATCGTGCGCGACGCCGAGCAGCGGGCAATGGTGTTGCGCACGCTGAAAGTCGCCGGCGCGGATTTGAAAAACGTGACGCTGCACGAGTGCCCGACCGACCGGTCGTGGCTGCGCGACTCGGGGCCGATCGTCGTCCACGGCGACGCCGGGCGGGTCGCGCTCGACTGGCACTTCAACGGCTGGGCCAAGTACGACGACTGGCACCTCGACGACCGCGTGCCGGCGTTCGTCGCCGGGGCGAGCAAGTTACCGACGCACCAGCCGCACCGCGCCGGCCACCGGATCGTGATGGAAGGCGGCAGCCTCGATGTCAACGGGGCAGGGCTGTTGCTGGCGACCGAGGAGTGCTGGTTGTCGAAGACGCAGGAGCGCAACCCGCCGTTCGGCCGGGCCGACTACGAGACGGTCTGCGCCGACTTCCTGGGCGTGCAAAAAGTGCTCTGGCTGAACTGCGGCATCGCCGGCGACGACACGCACGGGCACATCGACGACCTGGCCCGCTTCGTCGCCGAGACGACGGTCGTCCACGTCGTCGAGACCGACCCGACCGACGAGAACTACCGGCCGCTGCAAGAAAACCTCGACCGGCTCCAAGGGATGACCGACCAGCACGGCCGGCGGCTGACCGTCGTCACCCTGCCGATGCCGCGGCCGGTCGTGACCGGCGGCCAGCGGTTGCCGGCGAGTTACGCCAACTTCTACGCCGCCAACGGGGTCGTCATCGTGCCGACCTTCAACGACCCGGCCGACCGCGTCGCGCTGGGCACGCTGGCCGACCTGTTCCCCGGCCGCGAAGTCGTCGGCGTCCACAGCGGCGACCTGATCTACGGCCTGGGCACCCTGCACTGCCTGACGCAACAAGAACCCCGTTGAGTCGCGGGACAACGCAGCGGATCAGGTTTTCGGCCCCGCCGCAGGCGACTCTTGTTAGCCCGACGCGCTAGCGAGGGTCGATGGGTCGTTGACGATGTTGGGAGTCGTCGGCCGCGCGGTCATGGACAGCCACACCGCCCTGAAATTTGGGCTAACCCGCGTCGCCTGCGGCGGAGCCACCCACCCGTTCAGTGGCGACGCGGGTGTCTCACTCCGCCAACTTGAAGTCCGCTTTAGCGTTTCAGCTTCCGCTGGCGCGGCCGCTTCTCGGGGGGGACGGGCTTCCCAATCCTGGGAGCCACCCAGCCCGCGTCTTCGAGCACATTCCCCGCGTACTCGCGCGTGACTGCGTCCTCGTCGTCGAGCAGCGGCAGGACGGCCTCGACCCAGTCGGCCGGCGTGACCCATTCGGGAAAGTCGTGGGCCAGAATCATGAGCACCTCGGCCACCGCCCCGCGAACCCACGGGTCGGGGTGGGCGGCCAGCAGCAAGACCGCGGGCACGGCAAAGACCCCATGATCGGGGTACACAGTGAGTTGGCCCAGGTGACGGCCCAGCACGCGGGGGTCTCTGTCCGGAGCCAGGTCGAGCAGCAGTTGCTCGCGCCAGCGCGGGTCGTCCGGGCGGTGGAGGGCGTAGTCGAGCAGGCCGTAGGTCAGACCCACCGGGTCCGTCGGTTCGCCCGGCAGGGTGTCGTCCATCGCGTGAACTCCTGGACTGCAACGGTCGGCCGGGTCAAGGAGTGCCGCCGCCATCGTCGGGTTCGGCCGCGATCGTCGAACCTCTCGGAGTCGTTAGCCCGGCCCGTGCCGACGCTCGAACTCGGCGAGGGCGTCGAGCAGGCCGATGCCGTGGCCCGGCGGAAGTCCGCGTCCGGTTTCGCCCCGCCGCCGAAGTGTACCCGCCCACTGGTCGCACGGACACGCCCGGTCAACATTGACGGCGGGGAACCGTGGGGGGGACCGGGCGCGGATTCCGTCAATGTTCATGGCGGAAACCCCGGCGAGCCAGAAGCGTCAGCGCCTGGAGGTCTTCGCGTGTCAGTGACTGCGCAAGAGTCCAGGCGCTGACGCT
>JANYHV010000168.1 GCA_025362195.1 Fimbriiglobus sp.
GCGTACTGGCCAATACCGAGGGCGAGGCAGACGGCGACGCGGAACTTCTGGCTGCCGCTCAGGAAGGCGACGTTGATCGGCGCGCCGCCGGTGACGCGGTTGAACGCCTCCAGTTCGAGGGCTTTTTCGGTCGTGCTCTCCTCGTGGGCGACGAGTTGCAGCGACAGTTGCCCGCCGCTGAGCCGGTCGAGCACGCCGTTGGCGAACTCGACGATTTGCCGCTCCGCTTGGCGCACCAGGAAGCGTTGCAAGCGGTCGCGGCCGAGGAGTTCGGCGACGGTCTTGTAGCGGGAGAACTTGGCGTCGATGGCACGGTACTCGCTGCCCAACGCGGCGCGCTGGGTGCGGTAGTCGTCGAGCTTGCCGCGGTGCTGCAACGCCGCGAAGTGGGCGTCTTCCTTGACCGCGAGCGCGGCCTTCGCCTCGACGACGAGGGCGTGGACCTCGTCGGGCGACCGCCGGGCTTCGGGGTCGAACGCCGCGACTTCGGATTCCTGCGTGCGCAGGGCGTCGCGCAGGTTCTCCAGCCCGGCGCGGGCCACCGCGAGGCCGCGGAACTGCCTCTCGATGTCGGCCGCCGCCAGCCGTTCCGCCTCGGCCTTCCACCCGGCGTCGGCCCCCAGCCCAGCCGCGTTGACCTTGACCTGCCACGCCTCGGGGAGTTCCCGCATCGCCCGCTCGACGTTGTCGCTGGCGTTGTTCCGGTTGGTCTCCTCCATGAGCAGCCGGTTCGACAAGTCCCCAAGGGCGTGCGCGAAATTGAACGAGTCGGCCCCGAGTTTGTCCACGAGCGTGTCCGCGGCGGCAATGTTGGCCTTGCCCGCCTTGATGGCGTTGACCAAACCTTTTTCCTGGATGGACAAACGCGAGTGATCTTCGCGCACCTTCACAGGATCAACGCCGGCCAACCCTTGCTTCGACTTCGCGACCATCGCCCCCGCCGACTCGACGCGGGTCCGCAGGGTGCCGACGGCAGTCAGCGTCTCCCGCGCGGCGGCGAGTCCCTTCTTCGCGGCGGGGAACTTCGCGGCGTCCTGACGTAAGCCCACGAGTTCGTCGCGCTCCGGGTAGCGGGTCGCCGACCAGTCGGCCGGGGCGTCCTCGGCGACGCGCGACTGGAAGTCGCCCGGCAGTTCGGCGTAGCGCAACGCCAGCGACCCGGCCAGCCGCTTGGCCGCCTCGCGCGCCTGCTTGACCTCGCCGCTCAGGGTGGCGTAGCGTTCGCGCAACTCGGCGAGCTTCCCCTGCGTCGCTTGCTCGCGGGTCGCCAACTCGACCTCGGCCCGCGCCGCCTCGGTGAGCTGCTGCCGTGCCGCGGCGTGGTCGCGCTGCGCCGCCGTGACTTCGGCGCGGCGCTTGGCCTGCTCGGCGGCGAAGTGCTTCGGCGTGAGCGGCTGCCCGCAGGCCCCGCAGTCCTTCGCCCCCGACAGGCCCTCGAACCCCGCGGCCGCCGATTTTGCCTGCGTTTCGAGCGATTTCGTGACGCCGACGCGCTGCTCGGCCTCGGCGCGGGCTTGCCGCGTGGCGGTCAACTCGGTCGCCAGAATCGCCCCCGCCGCCTTCGCCTCCTCGCCGCACTTCTTGACCTCGACGAGCGCCGCCGCGTCCTTCCGTTCCGCCGCGACCGCCTTCGCCAACTCGAACCGCTCCGTCGAGACGCGCTCCAAAATCGGCAACGCCCCCGCGAGTTCCGTCAGCCGCTCGACCTCGGCTTGCGCGGCGAACAGCGTCGCCTCGGGGTCGGCCGGCTGGCGGGCCAACTCATCCTCGTGGCGGGCCAACTCCGCCTGCTGCTGCTCGACCTGCCGCACCCGCTCGATCGTCCCCGCGAGTTCGCGCAGTTTGGCGTTCACGGTGGCGAACTTGCCCTCGTCGCTGGCCAGGATTCGGCCCAACTCGACGCGCGCCGCCCTGGCCGACTCGTGGGCCGCGTCGCACTCGCGCTTCGACTGCTGCGCCTCCTCGCGCTGCTTCACGAAGCGGTTCGTCCTCTGCATCGACTCGCGCGAATTCGCCCGCATCGTCAGCACCACACCCACGGCTGGCAACACCGCCCGCAACTCCGTGTAGCGCTGATGGGCCGCCTCAATCTTCACCGCGTCCGAAAGTAGCCCTTCACTCTCCGTCAACTTAGTCAACGCCAGTGTGTACCGATTCTGCGCGTCCACCCAGCGCCGGCATTGCACTTCGAGCGCTAACAGTTTCTCGATGTCGTGTTGGCCAACCTTGCGGTCGTCCTCGCGGCCGTCAATTTCGAGAACCGCGGCGTGGTACTCCATGTCGGACACGTCCGGCACGGCGCTGGTGCGGTGCGACACCGCTTCGAGGCGGTTCTTGTACTCGAGCTTGTAGTCGTTGGCCCGCGCGTGCAACCGCTGGTAACGCTCCAGATCGACGATGCTCGCCAGCACCTCCGCGCGGTCGCTGGCCTTGGCGTCGAGCAGGCGTTCGGCCTTGCCTTGCAACAGCAGGACGCTCGACGTGAAGGTCTCGTAGTTGAGGCCGATCTTGTCGGCGACCCAGCGGTCGAAGTCGACCTTCTTCGTCGTGTCCGACACGGCGTTCCACTCGCCGGGGGCCGCCTCCTCGAAGACCTGTTGCGTGCCGCTGCCGGCCCCCTTGCTCGTCCGCCGGATGGTCCGCTTGACGCGGTAGACCCGGCCGTCGGCCCGGAAGTCGAACTCGACGTTGGCGACCTGCGACTCCTTGTTGATCAGTTCGACGGCGTTCGACGACCCGCCGCGGTGGCTGCCGAATAAGGCGTAAGTGAGGGCGTCGAAGACCGACGACTTGCCGCTGCCGTTGGTCCCGGCGAGCATCCAGAGGCTCGCGCTGCCGAAGTCGATCTCCTGCTCGCCCTTGTAAGACAGGAACCCGGCCATCTTCACGCGCAACGGGATCATGGCTGGTTACGTCTCGGAGGGGAAGCGTCGGGAAAACATTTTGCCGCGGAGACGCAGAGTCGCGGAGAATACTAAAACCCAAACTGTGTCAAGAAGTCACCGGCAGGGAGGCCGCTTGCAAAAGGCGGAGTAACACGAATTTCGGTTTTGGTCTTCTCCGCGACTCTGCGTCTCCGCGGCAAAACTCTTTTCTGAAGTCACGCACCCGGTTCACACTCGTCAATGATCTGGCCCAGGAGCATTAAGAGTTCTTGCTTCTCGGTTTCGTCGTGGTTCTGTAGCTCGGTGTCCGCGTAGCCCCGCACGATCTCGCGCAAACTCTTGCTGCGGTCGGCCTCGCCCAGGGTCAGCGTCTCGCCTAAAGTATTCGTCTGGACCCAGTCGCGGGCGTACCAGCGGGGGTAGACTTTCTCGGCCTCGTGCAGGATTTCTTCGAGGTTGTGCTCGCCGGGGGTGTAGTGGATGTGCAGGTTCACGAGGTCATTCGACGTGTCTTCGCCCGCACTCCGCAGGCGTTCCAGGTCAATGTACGGGTCGAGCAGCGTCACCTCGTAGACCGGTGTCCCCGGCAACGGCAACACTTCGGGTTCGCCGACGCGGCCGGTCGCGGCGACCTCGAACAGCACGGTGCCGGGGCTGTTGTGCTGCTCGCCGAGGTCGAGGCGCTCGATACTGCCGCTGTAGCGCACGTGACTGTGCCCGACGTATTGCGGCTTGTGGATGTGCCCCAGGGCGACGTACTCGTACTGCGCGTGCAGGTCCTCGCCGTGGATGACAATGTCTTCGGTTTCTTGGATGCGGAAGAGCGACGGGCCGACGTGCGAGCCGTGCATCGTGACGTGGGCCGCCAATACCGACGGGACGGTGGCGTCGAACTGCGGGTGGTTGCGAATGTCAACGTGGGCCTGGTTGAAGGCGTTCGTCAAGAACTGATTCTTCTCGTTGGGCGTCGTGTAGCGCCGGCCTTCTTCGCCCTTCAAGTACCGGGACGCGGTCGGGAACGGCATCAGTACGAACTGCACGTCGAAGGTATCGGTGCGGTCGCGCAGGCGCAAAAAGGTCGGCTCGGCGGCGAGGTACAGGCGGCCGGACTGGACCCGTTCGCCCGGGGCGGTGGCCGCCGGCGCGGCCAGGGTCATGGCGTGCTGCAGGGTCTTGCAGAAGTTCTCGTTGTCGTGGTTGCCGGTGATGGTCAGGATGGTGCCGCCGCCGGTCAGGAACGGCGTGAAGACCTCCTGCCAGTGGCGGATCGTCTCGCGCAAGGCGTCCGGCCGGGCGAGTTCGCTGAACAGGTCGCCGGCGACGAGGAGCACGTCCACCGCCCGGTCGCGGCAGTGGTGCGCGACCCGCTCGACGGCGCGGCGCAGGTCCTCGGTGCGGTCGATGCGGCCGAGGCGGTCGTTGAGGTGCCAGTCGGCCGTGTGGAGGATCTTCATCACGGTCATTGTGCCGGCGCGGTCAAGGGGCGCGAAGCTCAGTCCGGGTTCACGCCGCCCGGGAGATGCGGAGCGGCCCGACAACCCGCACGCCCGGCGCGGCCGACTCGACGAGGACGCTCCGCAGCTCCTGTTGGGCCTGGCGGAGGATCATGCCGGCGATGCTGTCGGGGCCGGCCCGGTCGATCAGGTCGGCGAGTTCGGCGAGGGCCCACCGGCAGTCGCCGGTGGCCGGGCGGGCGGGGGCGGCAAACGTGGGCAAGTGCGTGGCGATCATGGCCCGGAACCTCCTTGTTCGGGATAAGTGAAGGGCGATTATGGGGCAGAATAACGGCCGCCGCAAGGCCAACTCCGCCCGGCCTCAGACCGCCCCGGTGGCCGCCACGCGAGCCGGGTCGAGGACGACGATCCCCGGGAACCGGGCGAAGTCCTTGCCGTTGAACGTGAGCAGGTGCGTGATCCCGTGCGTCCGCATCGCGGCGACGAGCCGCGCGTCGTGGGCGATCTTGCCCTTGCAGTCGTGGAGGGCGACCAAGCCCCGCCAGGTACTCAACAGGGCCGGCGCGTCGGCGAGGACGGGGAAGGTGCTGTCGATACTGGCGAGCAGTTGGACGCACGCCGGCACGGTCAGCCCGAATCCACTGCTCGCGGCGGGGCGCGTGGCGACGACCCAGAATTCGTAGTAGTTCTGCGGGACGAGCACTGGCGTGTGCCCCGCGGTCCGCAACCTTTCTACGGCACTCACGACGGTGGGGTACGCCGGGTGCGAGTCGTCCGCGTACCGGAGCAGCACGTTGGTGTCGAGCAGGACGTTCATTCCCCACAGCCTTCGTAAATGCTCTCGCGGCTGTCGTCGAGGACGAAGCCCGGCGGGAGTTTGCTGGCCATCGTCGTGCGGAAGAGTTCGGTCATCGCGTCATAATTCTGCTTCCAGACGACGAAAGGCACGTCGTTCGGGGTCTCGGCCGGCGGCACCTCGGCGGCGTACTCCAGGGCGGGGACGGCGAGGGCTTCGACGGTCGTGCCGGCGGCCGCGGCGCGGGCGGCGAGGCGCTGGTAGACGGCGTCGGGGACGGTGATCGTCGGCATCGCGGGTCTCGCGGCGGGTGGGGGGTTGGCGTCGGGGCCACCTCCAGGATACGCTAGTCGGCATGAACCTCACCCTCGATTACGGCAAGACCGGCCTCGCGGTCACCCTCCCCGCGGACCGGCTGGTCGCGCCGCCGCTGACCATTCAGGACGCGCCGCCGCTGGCCGACCCCGCCGCCGCGATTGCCGACGCGATGCGCCGGCCCATCGGCACGGCCCCACTCTCCGAGTTGGCGAAGGGCAAGCGGACGGCGTGCGTCGTTATCTGCGACATCACCCGCCCGGTGCCGAACGCGCTCATCCTGCCGCCGATGTGCCGGGTCCTCGAAGAGGCCGGGGTGCCGCGCGACGGCATCACGATTTTGATCGCCACGGGGTTGCACCGGCCGAACGAGGGCGGCGAACTCGTCGAACTCGTCGGGGCCGAGATCGCCTCGACCTACCGGTGCGTCAACCACCACGGCAAGGCGGCCGATGAGCACGACTACCTCGGCGTCAGCTCCCACGGCGTGCCGATCTGGATCGACCACCGGTACACCCGGGCCGAGTTGAAAATCACGACCGGGCTGATCGAGCCGCACCTGATGGCCGGGTACTCGGGCGGCCGCAAGCTCATCTGCCCGGGCATCGCCGGCCTCGAAACCGTGAGCGCCTGGCACAGCCCGCGCTTCCTGGAGCACCCCAAGGCCGACTGCGGGATTCTGGACGGCAACCCGGTCCACGCGGAGAACACCGAGATCGCGCTGACGACCGGGTGCGACTTCATCCTGAACGTCTGCATCGACGGCAAGCGGCGGGTCACCTGGGTCGGCGCGGGGGACATGCTCAAGGCGTGGGAAGTCGGCGTGCAGTTCTGCCGGGACTCGGTCCGGGCCGCGGTGCCGGAGCGGTGCGACGTGGTCGTCACCAGTTGCGCCGGTTACCCCCTGGACACGACGTGGTACCAGGCCGTCAAGGGACTGACCGGCGTCCTGGGCATCGTCAAACCGGGCGGCACGATCGTGCTGGCGGCGAGCCTCACGGAAGGGTTGGGCAGCCCCGAGTTCCAGGCGAGCCTGACCGACTACATCGAGCGCGGCGCGTTCCGCCCGGCGGCCCGGTCCGGCCCCGCCCCGGCCGACGGCGTGCCGATCCCGGGGGCGTCGGACCACTGCGACATGGACGAGTGGCAACTCGTCATGCTGAAGAAAGTCCTGGGCGTGTGCAAGGTGAAGGTCGTCTCCGGGGCACCGTTCGCGGACGTGCTGCGGCAGTGCGGCGTCGAGCCGGTGGCGACCGTCGAGGAGGCGGTCGCGGCGTCCCTGGCCGAGTACGGTCCGTTCGCCAAACTCGCCGTCATCCCGAAGGGGCCGTACGTGTTACCGTACGTGGCCGTTGCTCCGAAAGCGTAGCGCGTCGCTGGTGCCGTTGACCGCCCCGGGCTTTGGCAAGGTTTTCGGCTCCGCCGCAGGCGACTCTTGTTAGCCCGACGCGCCAGCGAGGGTCGAGCGGTCGAGGGCAAGGTAGATGTCGATGACCGCACGGCCCACGACTCCAGTCATTGTCATAGACCCATCGACCCTCGCTCGCGCGTCGGGCTAACGGTCGCCTGCGGCGGAGCCACCGGCCAGCATCGCTTCCACCGCCGCGACGATGTCGGGGACTTCGGCCATCGCGCCGGTGCCGGTGTCGCCGCAGGCCAACTCCTTGACGACCGGCGGGACGATGCGGAAGCCCTTCGCGCGGTCGTTGATTTGCTGCATCATCAAGTCGTCGGCCAGGTGCCCGGGGACGTGGGTCGCGCCGAAGTCCGCCCCCAGGCTGCGCAGGTGCCGGCGGGTGAACGGGTGCTGCCACATCAGCGTGTTCATCGCCGGGGCGAGGACGACCGGGCGGGTCGCGTCCCAGGCGCGCCAGACGCAGGTCAGGGCGTTGTCGCACAGGCCGACGGCCAGCTTGGCCAGCGTGTTCGCGTCCACCGGGGCGACGGCGAACACTTCGGCCCAGCCGCGCAGGACGACGTGCTGCACGGCGTCGCCCCGGGCGTACCGGTCGCCGGGCCACTCGGTCGCGTCGGTGTGCAGGGTGCCCGGCGGCAGGGCGTCGGCGTCGAAAAAGTAGAGCGCCGGCGTCGTCGCCACGACCTTGACTTCGTGCCCGGCGGCCAGCAGCGCGGCGACCAGCGCCGGCGTGCGGGTCGCCGCGACGGAGCCGGTCACGCCCAGCAGCACGCGGCTCACGACCGGACCCGTTCGCGCTGCAGGTGCTCGACCGTCAGGAGCAGTCGCTCGGCCAGTTCGCGGCGGGCGACCCGCTCGTACCGGCCGTCGATCGGGCCGATGTACGCCGTGTGCTTCGCGTCGTCGAGGGTGTTGGCGACCATCAGGTCGGCGGCCGACTGCGCCCGCGACTTCTCGGCCACGGCGAGCAGTTCGGCCTCGGTGACGCCGACTTCGAGCTTGAACTTGACCAGCAGCCCGGTGAAGCCCCACGGCGACCGCAGGCGGTCCACGAGCTTCGGCGCGCGGACCATGCGGAACCACAACTCCGGCTCGCTGCTCTTGATCTTTCCGGCCTTGTGCTCGGCCATCATCGGCGGCGCACCGTTCCGCTCCCACTGCTTCGTCCGCGCGTTGAACACCGTGCCGACGGCCGTGGCGTAGACGCCGGCGCTCAAGTAATCGCTGACGGCGGCCGAGTGGAACAGCGCGTCGTACGTGTTCTTGCGGACTTCGGTCTGCATCAACCCGGCCAGGTCGTCGAAGGTCGAGTACGGCACGACGGTGACTCGCCGGTCGGTGTCCTCGGCCGGGTCGGGCAGGTCGGCCAGGAGTTCGGGGTGCGACGTGAGGACGGTGACGCGGTGGCCACGCATCCAGGCGGTCCGCGCGAGGTTCGCCCCGGTCCGCCCGGTGAAAATGTTGGTCACGACCCGGACGCGGTCGATCGGGGCCTGCGTGTTACCCGCCGTGATGAGGATGTTCATGCGCGGGACTCGTGGGAAGGCGTCCCGGACATTCTATTCCCGGCGCGTCGGCCGTCGCCTACTCCGGGTTGCGCTGGCGGGCGAGGTGTTCGTACAGCGACGCCTTCGGGTCGGTGACGCCGGCCCGCAACTTGGGCAGCAGTGGGCCGGGGGCGGGGTTGGTGCGCAGTTGCTGCAAGTAGTCGTGCAGGGCGGCGCGGGCGCGGTCGTCGCCGCGGAGGCAGAAGTGGACCCAGGCCCACGCCTCGCGGTACTCCGGCTTCTCCATGTCCGCGACCAGCTTGACCCCTTCGAGCCGCGCCAGGTCCGGGGCGAACGCGCCGCGGCGGAGCTTGTCGAGGTGGTCGGGGTTCAGGCCGTCGTTGGCCGGCGGCTGCTCGAAGAACCCGGCCAGGCCCTCGTCGAGCCACAGCGGCACGCCGGCGAGGACCGTGTGCAGGATGGCGTGCGTGAGTTCGTGCCGGAGGTCGGTGCGGAGGTGCTCGCCCATCCACGTGTAGACCTGCAAGTCCTCGGCCGCGTTCGGCCGCTTGCCGTCGCTGACGAAGTACGCCCGCCGGGCCGGCAGCCACGGGAAGCGGTCCCGCATGTACGACTCGTACTTGTCCTGCGTCTCGAACAGGTAGACCTGGACGATGTTGTTCCCGGCCGGCAGCCTCAACTCGCGCTGGATGCGCTCGGGCAGGTCTTCGAGTTCGCGGAACAGCGGGTCGGACGGTTCGAGCGGCACGTCGGCGTAGAAGACGAACTGGCCGACGCGCAACGCCGGCTGCACCCCGCCCGGCTTCTTGGTCGCCGTGGGGACTTGCGCGCGGGCACCGGTCAGCGTGTCGGCCAGCGGCGACGGCTTGCCCGCCGGGTTGATGGCGGAGCAGCCGGCGGCGACGGTCAGCGACAGTCCGCCGACGGCCAGCGCGACAACCGTCGGTCGGCGGACCAGTCTCGGGAAGGCTCGGCGCATTCGGGAACCTCGGGCCAGGCCGCGCACCATACCCGACCGGGGCCGGGCAGGGGAAGTGCGCTTTACCCCACCACTATCGGCCACGCCGAAACCCCGGCTTGACTTGGAAAGACAGAAGCAATTCACCGCAGAGGGCACACGAGGGCGCGGAGAAAGGCCAAAACCGAGGAGGGCTAAAAACCGGAGTCGGTTTTGAGAGGGCCTGTTCTACCCGCAGGGACAACCTGTGGCCGAGTGGTTTTAGCACGGTTTGGTGGCTTTCTCGCCTTTCGCCTTTCTCATGTGCTCTCATGTGCCCTCTGCGGTGAATCGGTTTCTCTTCTCCGAGCTTCGGCTTGCGTCCCCCGGCCCCGGTACATCACAATGTCGGCTCACCCGTTGGCAAGGAGGCCGCGCATGATCCCGCTGTTACTCACGAAGTTGCTCGTCCGGTCCGGGGCCGCCCGCTACCTGCCGGCCGCCCGCCGCCGCGCCCAGGGGGGCGAGGACTACCTGCACTACTACTCCGACCGCGTGCTGGCCGCGCCGGTCGCCGAGATGACCGACCCGGCGACCTTCCCCGCCGCGCCGACGGCCGACGTGATCGACCTGAACGTCGGTGCCCCGCAGTTCGCCTCGCCGCTGTCGCTCGGCCGGCCGACGGCCGACCGGGGCACGCGGCCCGAGGCGTGGGGACTGCCGGCGTTGCGCCAGGCGGTCGCCCGCACGCAGGCCCACCTGACCGGGCTGGCCGACGGGGACTGGCCCGACCCGGCCCGCGAAGTCCTCATCACCCAGGGGGCAAGCGGCGGGTACGCCGCCGTCCTGGACGCCCTGGTCAACCCCGGCGACCGCGTCGTCGTCTTCGACCCGACGGCCCCGCTGCTCGCCCTCGGGGCCGTGTCCCGCCGCGCGGCCGTCCGCCGGGTGCCGACGACCGTGACCGCGGCCGGCGACCTGCACTACGACCCGGACGCGCTGTCCCGGGCGATGCGCGGCGCGAAGCTCGTCGTCCTCGCCGACCCCGGCAACCCGACCGGGGCGAGCCTCACCCCGGCCCAACGGGACCACCTGATCTGGGCGGCCAAGCGGTCGGACGTGCTCATCGTCCTGGACGAAACCTTCACGCCGTTCCGGTACGAGGGGCACGCCGCCCCGATGCCCGCGGCCCAGGACCGCACGCTCCGCATCGGGTCGGTCACGCCCTACGGCCTGGCGTCGGCCCGCGTCGGCTGGGTGACCGGGCCGCACCACCTGCTCAAGGCCGTCGCCCTCACGGCGACCCTGAACGCCCCGTTCGTCCCGGCCCTGTGCCAGCAGCTCGCGGCCCGCGAACTGGCCCGGGCGGAAGACCTGTTCGGCCCGACGGTCGAGGAGTTGCGCGCCCGCCGGCGGTACGCGCTCGACCGGTTGACGGGGATGGGCCTGCCCGCCCCGACGCCGCGGGGCGGGTACTTCGCCTGGGTGGACGTGTCGCGCGTCCAGCCGGCCAAGCCGGGCACGACCCCCGGCCGCGCCTTCGCCGAGCGACTGTTACGCGAGGCCGGCGTCCTCGTCGGCCCCGGGTGCGCGTTCGGCCCGGCCGGGGCGAACTTCGTCCGCGTGAGCTTCGCCGCCGAGGACGGCCGCCTCCGCGAAGGCCTGTCCCGGCTGGCCCGCTTCGTCACCGGCCCGACCCCGGGCAAAGTCGTCGCACCGGTCAAGGAGGAGCGCGAAGCGGCGTTCTCCCGGACCTAGATCGGAGCGCGAGCGGTCGTGGCGTTGGGCCAGGTTTTCGGCTCCGCCGCAGGCGACTGTTAGCCCGACGCGCTAGCGAGGGTCGAGCGGTCGAGGGCAAGGCGGCGAGCGACGACCGCACGGCCGACGACCCCGAACATCGTCAACGACCCATCGACCCTCGCTAGCGCGTCGGGCTAACAGTCGCCTGCGGCGGAGCTACCAACCCGCCCTGCACGCCGTGGACTTGGACGGTCGAACCAATTCCCCGCGCCGCCCGAGGCGAGTCGCTTTTGCAGCGCTTTTCCCGCGCGGTTTCCGGTTTTCTCCGCGCCCTCCCGGGGCGTCTGCGGTAAATTGTTCGGGTCTTCCCGCCCGACCGCTCTTCTCCCCGGATGATCCCGATGCTCCGTCGCTCCCTGGCCGTGATGGTGGTGTTGTCCGCCGGCGTCGCCGCCGCGCTCACGCCGCCCGATGTCGTCAAACCGGTCGCCCCGCCGGTCGCCGAGCGGGAGAAGGAGTTGCCCGACGGGACGGCGGCGGCGGTCAAGCAGATGGCCACGTTCCGGTTGCCCCCGGGCATGCGGGTCGATCTGTTCGCCGCCGAGCCGATGCTCGCGTCGCCGGTCGCCATCGGGCTGGACGACAGCAACCGCGTGTACGTCGCCGAGGAGTACCGGTTCAACCAGGGGGCCGAGGAGAACCGCACCCGCGGCTTCTTCCTCGACGACGACCTCCAGTTGAAGACCGTCGCCGACCGCCTGAAAATGTACGAGAAGCACGCCGCCAAGTTCCCCGGCGGCATGGCCCACTTCACCAAACACGCCGACCAGGTCCGGCTGCTCACGGACACCACCGGGAGCGGCAAGGCGACCAAGTCGAGCGTCTTCGCCGGCGGCTTCAACGCCGCGGCCGACGGCCTCGCCGCCGGCGTCATGGCGTCGAACGGCAAGGTCTACCTGACGTGCATCCCCAACCTGTGGGAGTTGACCGACGCCGACGGCGACGGGGTGGCCGACAAGCGGACGGCCCTGCTCACCGGCTTCGGCGTCAACTGCGCGTTCTTGGGCCACGACCTGCACGGCCTGATCCTGGGGCCGGACGGCAAGCTCTACTTCAGCGTCGGCGACCGCGGCTTCCACGTCGAGACCAAGGAGGGCACGACCCTCAGCGGCCCGCGGACCGGGGCCGTGTTCAAGTGCAACCCGGACGGCACCGAACTCGAAGTCGTCCACCGCGGCCTGCGCAACCCGCAGGAACTCGCCTTCGACGAGCACGGCAACCTGTTCGCCGACGACAACAACTGCGACAAGGGCGACCACGCCCGGCTCGTGTACGTGTTCGACGGCGGCGAGAGCGGCTGGAACATGGCGTACCAGACCATCCCCGACCCGTACCTGACCGGCCCGTGGCACGCCGAGCGCATGTGGCACCTGCCTCAAGATGGAGGCGGGGTCCAGCCGGCCTGGATCGTCCCGTGCGTCGGCAAGATCGGCACCGGCCCGAGCGGCTTTTTGTTCACCAGCGGCACCAGCCTGGCCGACCGGTACAAGAATGCCTTCATCATGTGCAACGTGACCGGCGGCGGCGGCCTCGAAGCCTTCAAGGTGAAGCCGCAGGGGGCCGGGTTCGAGATCGCCGACTACCACGACTTCCTCAAGCCGATCATGGCCACCGACGCCGAGTTCGGCACCGACGGCAAACTGTACGTCTCGGACTTCATCGACCTGAAGTGGCAAGGCGGCAGCGCCGGCGGCCGCGTCTACACCGCCTACGACCCCGCGAAGATCAACTCCCCGCTGGTCCTCAAGGCGAAGAAGCTGTTCGCCGACGGCTTCGACAAGCAGGCGACGCCGGCGCTGAGCAAGCTGCTCGCGCACGCCGACATGAAGGTCCGCCAGCGGGCGCACTTCGAGTTGGCCAGGCGTGGCCCGGACGGCCTCGCCCAGTTCGTCGCCGTCGCCGGCCGTCCGGGCGACGGCCTCGACCGTCTGCACGCCGTCTGGGGCCTGGGCATGGTCCTCGCCAAGCAGCCGGCCGCGGCGGTCACGCTGACGAAGCTGCTGACCGACGCCAACGCCGAAGTGCGGGCGCAGGCGGCCAAGACCCTGGGCGAGCGCAAGGTCGCGTCGGCGGCCGCGCCGCTGATGGCGCTGCTCGACGACGCCGCGCCGCGGGTCGTATTCATGGCCGCGCAGGCCCTCGGCCAGTTGAAGCACGCCCCGGCCGCGGACAAGCTGTTCGACGTGATCCGCGCCAACGACAACCGCGACCCGACCCTGCGGCACGCCGTCGTCACCGCACTGGCCCGGGTCGGCGGCGGTAGCAAGCTCGCCGGCGCGATCAAAGACCCGAGCGCCGCCGTCCGGCTCGCCGCCGTGCTCGTCCTCCGCCAGCAGAAGTCCGCGCAACTCGCCGAGTTCTTGGCCGACGCCGACGCGAGTGTCCGAACCGAAGCGGCCCGGGCGATCCACGACGCCCCGGTCGAAGCCCTCATGCCGGCCCTCGCCGCGCGGGCGGCGAAATTGACCGGGCCGGACGGGGACGCTTACGCCCGCCGGGCACTGGACGCCGCCTTCCGCGCCGGCACCGCCGCCGACGCCGCGGCCGTGCTGAGCGCGGTGACCAACCCCGACCTCGGCGTGCTCGTCCGCGGCGAGGCGCTGTCGATGCTCCGCGACTGGGCGACGCCCGGGCCGCGCGACCGCGTGACCGGCGTCTGGCGGCCGGTCGAACCCCGCCCGGCGGTGGCCCAGGCCGTCGTCCAGGCCGGCGTCGATCGGTTGCTCGCCGGCACCACGGGCAAGCTGCAGAGCGACGCCGTCGAGACGCTCGTGAAGTTGAAGGTCGAAGTCAACGAGGCGAAGGCCGTCGGCTGGGCGACCGACGCGACGGCCGACGTGAACCTGCGGGCCGCCGCGTTGAAACTGCTCGCCGACCGCAAGGCCAAGCCGTTCGACGCGCTCGCCGCCGGCGTCCTGAAGTCCGGCCCGCCGGCGCTCGCCGCCGCCGTCCGCGACCTGCTCGCCGACGCGCAGCCGGACCGGGCGACGAAGCTCCTCCTCGCCGTCCTCGGGGACACGGGCGTGTCTCTTGTCGAGCGGCAGCGCGCCCTCGGCACCCTGACGCGGCTCAAGACCGACGACGCCGGGGTCTCGCTGGACGTGTGGGCCGGGCGGCTGGTGTTGGGCGAGGTGCCGATCGACTTGCAGGTGGACGTGCTGGACGCGCTCAAGGCCGCCCCGACGCCGTACCGGGACGGCCTGCGGGCGAAGTTCGAGGCCAAGCTGCCGAAAGACCCGGTCGGCAAGTTCCGCGCCAGCCTGACCGGCGGGGACGCGGCCCGCGGCCGGGAAATCTTCGTCAACCACACGGCCGCCCAGTGCGTCCGGTGCCACGCGATTCACGGCCAGGGCGGCAACGCCGGGCCGGACTTGACCAAGGTCGGCGAGCGCAACCCGGTCGCCACCCGCGACCACCTGTTGGAGTCGATCGTCCTGCCGAGTGCGAAGATCGCCGTCGGGTTCGCCACGGTCACGCTGACCCTGGCCGACGGCCGGGTCGTCGCCGGGACAGTGCTGGCCGAGGACAAGGCGTCGGTCACCGTGCAGACGCCGGACGGCAAGAAGCAGGTCGTCCCGCTCGCCGAGATCGACGCCCGGACCGCGCCGGTGAGCGCGATGCCGAGCGCCGAGCGGGCACTGACGCCGCGCGAGATGCGCGACCTGATCGAGTACCTGGCCACGCTCAAGTGACCCCGCCCGGGGACGGTCAGAGCCGCTTTCAGGATGGTGTAGCGGCACATCTGCGGTGGTAGGGGTGGGTGGCTCCGCCGCAGGCGAATGTTAGCCCGACGCGCGAGCGAGGGACGCGGGCAGATAACGCCGGTGGGGGAGTCCAGTCCGGCACCCCGTGGGAGTCGCCGCGATAACCCGCCAGGGACGCGCCGTGCGACTCGTGTTAGAGCGGACTTCAAGTTTACGTAGCGGGACGGCGGTCGGTGGCTCCGCCGCAGGCGACTCTTGTTAGCCCGACGCGCTAGCGAGGGTCGAGCCGTCGTTGACGATGTCGGGAGTCGTCGGCCGTGCGGTCATCGACAACCGCCTTGCCCTCGACCGCTCGACCCTCGCTAGCGCGTCGGGCTAACAAGAGTCGCCTGCGGCGGAGCCGAAAACCTTGCCGTAGCCCGCGGCGTGCGAAGGAATTCTCGACACGCTACGCCATCGTGAAACCCGCTCTAGCCGATGGCGTCCTTCCACTTTTTGACGCGGAGCGGGTCGAGTTCCGAGT
>JANYHV010000171.1 GCA_025362195.1 Fimbriiglobus sp.
GTCAGCGCCCGGAGTTTTGCACGCGTCAAGACCTCCGGGCGCTGACGCGTCAAGACCTCCGGGCGCTGACGCGTCTAGAACTCCGGGCGCTGACGCGTCAAGACCTCCGGGCGCTGACGCGTCAAGAACTCCGGGCGCTGACGCTTCCGGCTCGCCAGGTCACTTACCCCAGTACCCCGGCAGCCCCGGTTTCGTCGCGCGGTAGATTTCGAGCGCGGCCAGGCGGTCGGCGGCGGACAGGTGGGCGAACGGCTTCGTCCGGTCCTTGCCGGTCAGCACTTCCCACAGGCGGCGCTCGACTTGCGCCTTGGCCTCCGGGGGCAGGCCGTCGTAGTGCCGGGAGTAGACGACGTAGCTCAGCGGGGTGCGGAACATCCGCGTTTTGAGGTCGAACTGCCGGAGGCCGCGGCCCCGGGCGTCGAACGGGCCGCGGGCGGCGAACTCCGCCGCGAACCCCGACGTGCCGGCGACGACTCCGGTCAGCGGGGCCTCGTCGGCGAACAGCAGCGCCTCGACGACCGGCTCGCACGCCCAGACGATCCGCCGGGCGATGCTGTCGGCCCGCGCCC
This sequence comes from Fimbriiglobus sp., assembly GCA_025362195.1. Classification (GTDB taxonomy): domain Bacteria; phylum Planctomycetota; class Planctomycetia; order Gemmatales; family Gemmataceae; genus Fimbriiglobus. Next base: position 570 of record JANYHV010000171.1, read on the forward strand.
CGGCCGGCAGCCCGAGCGCGGCGTTGATGTCCGCCTCCTCGGCCAGCGCGACCCGGGTCAGGTAGTTGGCCCGCGTCAGCCGGTTGTGCGCCTCGCCCTGGTGTTCGAGGACCATCAGCGCGACGAGGTCGCTGTGCGGCGACAAGTACTTACCAGCGTTGAAGTCCGGCCGCAGGTCGGTCACGTTGGTGCCGTCGCGGGAGGGCACGCCGGCCGGCGTGACGACGGCGTTGCCCAGGTGCGTCTGCGTGCCGCTGGTGCCGGTCACGTACCAGCCGCCCCACCGGTCCGCGAACGGCGTCGAGGCGTCGACCCGCTTGGTGCCGCGGGCCAGCAGCATTTCGCCGGTCGGGTCGGCCGACACCGACCGCGCTAGCGTGCCCGGGAAGCCCTGCGTCGCCGACCCGGCGTGGCAACTCAGGCACCGGTCGGTCTGGCGGGTGACGGCCGCGCGGCCCGCCGGGTCCTGGTCGAGGGTGTAAAAAACGGCCCCGAGGTTCGGGTCGTCGGCGACGATTTCCAGCGCGTCCCCGTGCCGGCAGAAGGCGACCGCCACGTCGTCGTTGAAGTAGATCGCCCGCGGCGTCTTGGGGCCGATGAGCGACCGCTGCAGGCTCGTCTTCGAGAAGACCAGCACCTGCGACGACACCGGCACGTCGAGGTGTTTCAAGACCGCCCGGAGGTAGCCGCCGTTCTTCTCGTGGGCCAGCGCGACCGTCCCGGCCCGGAGTTCGCGCCCCAGCCCGGCGACCGCGTCGTCCGGGGCCGTGTCGCGGTAGCGAACCGGCGGCCGGTCGAAGTCGTCGGCAACGGCGGGCGGGGCGAACGCACAGAGCGTCAAGGCGAGGGCGAGCAGGCGCATCATCGGGAGTGACCATCGGTCGGCGGGATACGCATATTCTACGCCGACCGTTGACCGGCGAGCCGGAAGCGTCAGCGCCTGGAGTCTGACACGCGAAGAACTCCGGGCGCTGACGCTCCCGGCTCGCCGGGCTATTGTCCCGTGCCATACCCCTGCGGGTGCGTGCGGTGCCAGTCCCAGGCGGTGCGGACCACGGCGGTCAGGTCGGTGTACTTCGCGGTCCAGCCGAGGTCGCGGCGGATCTTGTCGGCGCTCGCCACCAGGGCCGGCGGGTCGCCGGCGCGGCGCGGGGCTTCGACCACCTTGATCGGCTTGCCGGTGACCTGCTCGACCGTGCGGATCACCTCGCGGACGCTGTAGCCGCGGCCCATGCCGACGTTGAAGTGCATCCCCTGCCCCGGCGTTATCGTCTCCAAGGCGAGCCGGTGCGCCGACGCCAGGTCGTCGACGTGAACGTAGTCGCGGATACACGTGCCGTCGGGCGTCGGGTAGTCGGTGCCGAAGACGCTGACGTGCGGCCGCTGGCCGAGGGCGACCTGGATCACCAGCGGGATCAGGTGCGATTCGGGCGTGTGGTCCTCGCCGAGGGTGCCGTCCGGCGTCGCCCCGGAGGCGTTGAAGTAGCGCAGCGCGGCGAACCCCAGCGGGTACGCCGCGGCGTAGTCGGCGAGCATCTTCTCGAAGGCGAGTTTCGTCTGCCCGTAGGGGTTGATCGGGGCCTGCGGGGTCTCCTCGGTCATCGGCACGACCGCCGGCGTGCCGTAGGTCGCGCACGTGCTGGAGAAGACGAACCGGGTCACCCCGTGCCGGCGGACGCACTCCAGCAGGTTGATGCCGTTGACCAGGTTGTTGCGGTAGTACTTCGCCGGGTTGACGACCGACTCGCCGACGGCGGCGTCCGCGGCGAAGTGGACGACGGCCTCGACCCGGTGCTCGATCATGACCTGATCGACGCGATCGACGTCCTTCAAGTCGGCGACGATCAACCGCCCGGCGGGGACGGCGGCGCGGTGGCCGAGGGCGAGGTTGTCCAGCACGAGCACGTCGTGCCCGTGTTCGAGCAGGTGCTTGACGGTGTGCGAGCCGATGTAGCCCGCGCCGCCGGTGACCAGGATGCGCATCGTCGAGAGTCCCGTGAGTGGCGTTGTTAAGTGCGAGTCCGGCGCACGCCGTCAGACCGCGCGGTCGTGCAGGCCGGTCGCGTCCTGGACGAAGTGGGCGACGGCCGCGGCCTTCTCCCGGCCGGTACTGCGGTAGATCGTCTCGCGGGTGACGCCCAGGGCGTCCGTCAGGTCGATCTGGAAGCGCTCGGGGCGGATCACCAGCCAGTAGAACACGACGCCCGGGACGCACGCGATCATCAGCGTGTACAGGAAGGTGAACCACTCCACGAGGCCGGCCTGGGCCGACCCGGTGACGCGGATGTTCGCGCTCTCCCGCCACGGAATCTTCTCGGGCGTGAGCTTGACGAAGCCGATCCGCCGCTGGACCGTGACGGTCGTCTTGCCGCGGGCCGTGCGGGTGACCGAGAGGGTGTCGAAGCTGCCGATCAGACAGGCTTGCACGGCGATGTGGAAGGCGTGAAAAAAGGTCAGCGTCGCCCACGTCGAGAGTTGCCCCAACTGGCCCGCCTGGGCGGAGATGCTGACGACCGCGAGGACGAAATTGACGACCTGAAAGCCGGCCATGACGGCGACCCGGTGCTGCAGGGACAGGCCTTCCTCCCAGACGGCCGCCATCGGCTGGTGGACCCGCTCGGCCTTCTCCCCGCCGGCCAGGCTCGTACCGCAGTGGACGCAGAAGGTCGCGTCGAGCGGCAACTCCTGGCGGCAGTGCGGGCACGGCATCAGGCCGGTGCCGGGGACGCCGTAGGGCTTCTCGTCGTCCTCGTCCCGGGTGCCGGCGAGCATCGGGCGGCCGCCGGACTCGTCGGGCGTGAACTCGGGCCTGCGGTCGCGGGGGTTGCCGCGGGCACGGACCCCGGCCGACCCGGTGGCCGGGGCGGGCGCGACTTTGGCGACTCGAACGGCGACGGCTTTCCGCGCCGGCTTGACGGGCGGCACGTCTTCGGCGGCGGGCGACCCGCGCTGCTCGGCCGGCACGGGGGCGTAACTGCCGCACCCGGGGCAGCGGATTTTCGGGCGGTCGAACGCCTCGGGCAGCGCGACGCTCTCGCCGCAGTGGGTGCAGGCCAGGGTTCGCGTCACGCTCACGACTCCTGAGTTACTTGTCTCGCCGGTCGAACGCCACGGCCTCGGCGAGCGAGATCAGCCCGTCGCCGTCCGCGTCGATTTTGGCGAAGTCGGCCGCGTCGCCCAGGAACTCGGCCCGGGACACGTCGCCGTCGGCGTTGCGGTCCATCTTGCGGAACCAGAGCGGCCCCTTGCCCTCGGGCTCAACATACTGCGCCGCCCGCACTTCCGCCGCGTCCTGGGGGGTGTTCACCTCGAACCCGCCGGCCGCCGCGTTCGACAGGCGGAACCGCGCCGTCGGCTGCAAGATGGCCCGGGTGACGAACCGCGACCCCTCCGGCTCCAGGACGCTCAGCCGCTCCCAGGCCGTGCGCAACTCGCGGACGCTCAGCTTGCCGTCGCGGTCGTCGTCGAGGAGTTGGAACAGGTTCGGCCGGCTCACGGTCGTGTTGACGAGCAGCGCCTGCTCGGCCACGGCGAGTTGCCACTGGAAGTAGTCGGTCAGCTCCCGCCGCGTCAACTGGCCGTCGCCGTTGCGGTCGGCGGCGTCGAAGATGACGCGCAGGAACTGGTTCTGCGTGCCGCTCAGGCTGGCCTCGGTGATGACGCCACCCCCGCCGGGCAGGGACGCGACCACGCGGTCGAACCGCTGCCGCACGCCCTTCGTGTCGGCCGGGGTCGCGGCGAAGTCGAGGACGGTCGCCCCGCTGCGCAGGATGACGCGGTTGGCCTCGGTGCGGCGGGCCGTGAACCCCGGGGGCAATGCGCCGCCGCCGAACCCGGTGACGGCGACCGAGCATGCCGCCGCGGTCGCCGCCTGGTTCATCGTCGCCACGATGTCCGGCGGCCGCTTACCCAGGGCGTACAACTCGGTGAGCGAAAGTTTGCCGTCGCCGTCGGCGTCGAGGGCCTTGGTCGTGGCCGCGTCGAAGGGGATTTCGTCGCCGCTCAGCACCCCGTCCTTGTCGGCGTCGTAGCGGCCGAGGACGCGGTTGTAGGCGTCGCCGGGGAGTTCGCCGAGCTTGACGAACAGGTCGCCGGGCGGGGCGTCGGCCGCCTTCTTCTCCTGGTCTCCGGCCATCATGCCCGCGCCGGCCGCCATCATGCCGGTGCCGGTTTTCGCGGCGTAGTTCACGGGGAACTCGCCGAGGGACAGGCACTCGTCCTCGTTAGCGTCGAGGGTCAGCAGCAACCGCTCGGCCTTGCGCAACTCGGCCTCGCTCAGCCGGCCGTCGCCGTTGGCGTCGAGGCGGCCCAGCACGGCTTCGGTGACGCGGTCGGCGTTCTCGTCGTTCGCGGCCAGCGGGCGGGTCTGCAGGAGGTCGGCGGTCGCGGCCTGGTAGTAGTGCAGCAGTTCGTCGGGCGAGACGCGGCGGTCGCCGTCGCGGTCCACCTCGGCCATCGACGGGACCGCGAAGGCCTGCGTATAGAACTGCCCGCCGGCCAGTTCCTTCAAGCCCGGCAGGCTGAAAATCTGTTCGAGTTCGTGCCGGTTCAAGGACCCGTCCCCGTCGCGGTCGAAGGCGACGAACAGCTTGCGGACGGCGGCGGCCCAGCCGACGTGCGCCGGCCGGCCGTTAACCGTGACGACGACGCGGACGCGGTAGGCCCGCGACTGGCCGAGGAACAGCGCGTCGAGGTACGGCGGCGGCTCGGCGTCCGGGGTGAAGCGGAAGGGCGGCGGGACGATTCGCGGCTCGCTGTTGAACAGCCCCGGCGCGAAGGCGTCGCCGCGGGGCCGGGCCGGCCGGGGGTGGCCGAAGCCCGGCGAGCCGACCGCCAGCGAAACCGCCGCGGCGACCGGTCGGGCGGCCGGCGGGAAGCGGAGGTGCGACGGCGGCGATAGCGCGGCGGCACCGAGCGCGGCGAGGAGCGCGAGGTTCACGCGAAGACCTCCGTGACCGGCTTCGCGGCCCGATCGACGATGCGGATCGGCCGGCCGATGTTCGACATGTTCTGCTTGTCCGAATCGACCCCGATGATCTTGCACACGGTGGCCAGCAGGTCGATCGACGACACCGGCCGGTCCTCGACCGTGGTGCCGTCGGCGCTCGTCTTGCCGACCGCCCGGCCGCCCTTCGTGCCGCCCCCGGCGAGGACCGCGCTCCAGGCGTTCGGGTAGTGGTCGCGGCCGTTCCCGGCGTTGATCTTCGGCGTCCGGCCGAACTCGCCCAGGCAGACGACCAGCGTCGTGTCGAGCAGGCCGCGCTGCTTCAAGTCGGCCAGCAACGCGGCGAACCCCTGGTCGAGCGTCCCGGCCAGCGGCTTGAGGGCGTCGAAGTTCTGGTTGTGCGTGTCCCAGAAGCCGTGGTTCACCTCGACGAACGGCACGCCCTTCTCGACGAGCCGGCGGGCCAGCAAGCAGCCCTGGCCGAAGAAGCTCTTGCCGTACTTCTCGCGCTCCTTCACGTCCTCCGTGCTCAGGTCGAAGGTCTTGGCCGCGTCGGACTGCATGAGCCGCGTCGAACGGTCGTAGGCCGACAGGTGCCCGGCGGCGACCGCCCCCGGCCGCGCCGCGGCGAACTCGTCCTGCATCTTCCGCAGCATCTCCAGCCGCCCGGCGGCCTGGTCGGCGGTCACTCCGTCGGCGCGGGCCAGGTTGTCCACCTTGAGGCCGTCGTCGATCGCCTTGTACTCGACCGGCCCGCGCTCGCCGAAGCCGCGGTTCTCGCCGATCACCAGCGGGGCGTACTTCGGCCCGAGGAAACCGGGGCCGTAGGCGTCCAGGTTGAAGAACCGCTGCGGGGCGACGCTGATGAAGTTGGGCGTCTCGGCCGTCGGGTCGCCGAGTTCCTTCGACACGAGCGCCCCGAGGCTCGGGTACTGGAGCGCCCCGAACGGGAGTTGCCCGGTCCGCATCTGGTACGTCGCCCGGCCGTGGTCGCCCTCTTTGGTGGACATGCCGCGCAGGACCGCCAGTTCCTTGCCGTGGGCCGCGAGCTTCGGCAGCAGGTGGCTGATCCGCAACCCCTCGGCGGGCGTGCGGATTTCGGTCGTCGGCCCGCCGTTGTCGTGCCCGGCCTTCACGTCCCACAGGTCGATGGTACTCGGCCCGCCGTTGAGCCAAATGAGGATGACCGACTTGGTCCGCTTGGGCGACTTCCCGGCGGCCTCCGCCGCCGCCAGCCTCCCCATCCAACCGGACAGCGACACCGTCGTGCTGACGGCCCCCGCGTGCAAAAAACTGCGTCGTGACAGAGACATGAGAAGGGTCCTGTGGGGTCCAAGAAAAGGCAAATAGCAAAAATGATTAAATTATACCTGCTTAATCAATTCGAGCGTGGGTAATTAATTGATACTAAGGATTTATGCATCGCCAAATCAACAACTGCACTGGGCGGCTACCTCCCCATTCTGCCGTAATTAAGCCAATACCTTGAGTGTTGTCCAGCTTGAAACCATTAGCATTGCCCGATTGCTTGCGTTCGGCAATTTGAGCCACATCAATCTGGTTGCCGCTAGCTGATCGTTTTACAATATACTGGGCAAATTGGAAGCGATTATCGATACCATTAGACACATCTCCAGTCGCAATTGTTCCCGTTACGTAAAACGTCCCGTCTTGACTTTTCTCAAGTAATTTTTTAAGCGAGAACTGTTTGCTCCCACCTCCGGATGAATCAGAGTTGTCAGCAATCAATTCCAAACTTATTGCTGGATGAATATCGTCGATTCTTTTTTCAAGAGCCGCAAGTTTTGCAAACAAATCTACTACAGTAGGCGATTTGTCTTTTAATTCTGCCGCAAACTTAGTTAGAGGATCACGGGCATTCTCGACAGTTTTTCTGAGTCGGGCAATTTCTTCATTTAGCTTATCAACTTCGTTTAAGGCTTTAGTCATATCAGTAGCCACTTCGATAGTTTTTTCCCGTGAAAACTTTGCCGCGTCCTCCTGGGCTTGAGTAGCAGATTTGACTTGTGAATTTAGTACTGCAACTAGGGCATCTGCAATTCCTTTTTGTTCGGCTATTGCTTTCCGCGTTTCAGCTTCGGCAGCTTGTTTAGCCACGTTGTTCGTAAGCCACCAGCAGGCTGCAAATACCGGAACTGCTGTAATAATAATAGCGTACCTAAAGGCGCGCCACCAGTGCATTTCCAGCCCACGCTGACAAGCTTTATCCAACTCCGACATTTCTTCATTACTTAAAGGCATGATTGCTCCTTCAAAAACGGGGTGGTTTACAAGCTAAGTGAATTTGTTATCAAATCTTACCGGTTGAACAGAAACTCGGGGCTGTTGAGGAGGACCCAGAAGAGGTCGGCGAGGGCTTCGTTCTTGGCGTCGGGCTTGCCGGCGTGATCGACCGAACTGGCGAAGCGTTCGCCCTCGTCGGCGGACGGCGGACGGCCCAGCGCGGCGAGGAACAGGGTCTCGACGCGCTTCTCGGTCGTCAGGAACGGGGCGTCGCAGACGGCGGCGAGGGTGTCGCTGTCCTTAAGGCTCGTCTGGCGGGCGACCGGCTTGCCGTTCATCATCATGAGGCTCTGCAGGATCGAGGTCTGCGACTCGGTCGGCTTGCCGATGGCCTGGCCGAACATGGCGGTAAACAGGCCCTTGTTGGCCCGGAACTCGTCGGTGTAGTAGTCGTTCTGGACGCTCCGGTCCTTGCCCCCGGTCGCGGCGAGGAAGCTGGCGTAGATCTGCGGGCCGGTCAGGCCGCGGACGCTCATGCGGGCGTGCCGGCGGGGGTTGGCCTGGGTGGCGTGCGTCTGCCGGCTGCTCAGCCCGTAGGCGCGGCTGGCGGCGAGGCCGCGGATCATGACGCGGGTGTCGAAGCCGCAGTCGGCGTAGGCGGCGGCGAGGCCGTCGAGGAGTTCGGGGTGGCTCGGCGGGTTCTCCGGGCCGGGTTCGTCCACCGGGTCGATCAGCCCCAGGCCGAAGAACTGCGCCCACAGCCGGTTGGCGGCGTTGCGGGCGAAGTACGGGTTCTTGCGGTCGGTCATCCAGGCCGCGAGTTCGTCCCGCGGCGTCTTCGCCAGCGTCCACGCCGGGGCGGTCCCGTCGAAGAACGCGGCGGTCACGCTCTTGACCGTGTTCGGGATCGAAATCTGGTTGAAGTCGGCCTGCGGCATCAGCGGCCCGACGAAGCTCGGCGAGGTCGGCGACAGCGGCGTGAACTCGCCGAAGAACGCGGCGAACTGCCAGAACTGGTCGCGGGTGTACGGGGCGAACGGGTGGTCGTGGCACTGCGCGCACTCGACCTTCACGCCGAGGAAGGTGCGGGACACGGTCGAGGCGATCGTCTCCGGCTTGCCGTCGTTGGCCTGGTAGTACGCCGCGACGCTGAGCTTCTCGTCCGCGTCCGGCCCCTCGTAATTGGCCGGCGTGCGGCCGCGCTGGCCGACGGCGACGGCCGCCGTGACGAGCTTGCGGGCGACCTCGTCGGCCGGGGTGTTGCGGGCGTACTGCGTCCGCAGCCAGGTCTCGAACTGGTTGCCCTGGAACATCGTGCGGAAGTCGGTCAGCGTGCCGGGCAGCCAATCGACCCGGGTCTGGTTGGCGAAGTGCCCGGCGTGGGCCGGCATCTGCACGAGCCGCGCGACGGCCGCCGCCCGCTTGTCGGGGGAACTGTCGGCCAGGAAGGCCCGCACCTCGGCGACGCGGGGGGTGCGGCCGATCACGTCCAGGGACACGCGGCGGAGGTACTCGGCGTCGTCCGCGCCCGGGGCCGGCCGGACGCCGTCGGCCGTCCACGACCGGTCGAGGTGCTTGTCGATCAGCGCGGCGACCTGCGCGGCCTTCTCGGCCGAGTCGTCCAGCCCGGACAGTTGCCCGAAGGCGGGGGACGCGAGCGCAAACAGTGCGAGGGCGGTCGGGAAGGCGTGGCGGCGTGGCATGGCAGGCCCGGGTTGCGTCGTGGGGTGCGGGTGACCGGCGGGAACCGGCCCCCAGTCTAACACTCCGACGCCGCCCGGCGTCGGCCGTTTCACGAGAATTCCCCGGCCGCGCGGGGAAGGTTACCACCCCGGCCCGGGATCGGTTACAACAGAGTCTCCCGAACGCCGAGGCCGGTCGCGCCGCGGGGGCGGGTGCTGCGAGGCGAGACGATGCGTGCGCTGAGGTTGGCAGTACTGGCGGGCGGGTTCCTCGCGGTCGCGCTGACCGGCACGCACTTCGCCCAGGACAAGCCGGCGAAGGGCGCGAAGGCGAAGCCCGGGCCGCTGACGGAGGCCCGCGAACGCCGCTTGAAGGGCAACCTCGACGAGGCCCGCGTCGCCTACGCCAAGGCCGCGACTGCCGACCCGGCGCTGCGGCCGGCGGTCGCGGTCGGCCTGGCCAAGACGCACCTCGCCGCCGGGGAGACACCGCAAGCCCTCGGCGTCCTCGTCGAGGCGTTGAAGACCGCGCCCAAGGACGCCGACCTGCTGGCCGAACACGCCGACCTACTGTACACCCTCGGCCAGTGGGACGAGGCGACCGCCGCCGCGACCGCCGCCGTCGCGGTCGAGCCCGAAAACCTGCTGGCGAAGTGGACCCTGGCCCGCGTTTTGGGCGACCGCGGCGACCTGCTCGGGGCCGACAAGGCGACCCGCGACATCGTCCGGTACTACACCGCCCGCAGCAACGCCGACCGCGACATCACCGACCCCGACGAACTCCTCGTCGTCGCGCTGGCCGGCGCGGAGAACGCCCGGCGGAACAACCTGAGCAAGCAGTTCAGCTTCATCCTGAACGAGGTCATCGCCGACGCTCTGAAGGCCGACCCCAACTTCTGGCCGGCCGAGGTGCTGGCCGGGTCGATGCTGCTCGAAAAGTACAACCGGCCGACGGCCGTCGAGGCGTTCGACAAGGCACTCGTCATCAACCCGAAGTGCGCCGAGGCCCTGGTCGGTAAGGCCCAGGCGGCGCTCTTGCGGTTCGACGTGAAGGAGGCCGAGGCGTTCGCCGACCGCGCCCTCGCCGCCAACCCGAACCTGCCGACGGCCCTGCAGTTGAAGGCGTCGGTCGATCTCATGGCCGGCGACTGGGCCGCGGCCGAGCGCCGGCTGACCGCCGCGCGGGCCGTCAACCCGCGCGACCCGGTGACGCTGGGCAAGCTCGCCGCCGTCTACCGGTTGCAGAACAAGGTGCCGGCGTTCGACGCGACGGTCAAAGCCGCCGAGGGCTACGACGCCAAGCCGGCCGCGTTCTACCACGAGTTGGGCGAGGCCCTGGAGGAGCGCAAGCGGTACGCGCTCGCGGAGGCGTTCTACCAGAAGTCCGTGGCCGCGCGGGCCAACTTCTCGCCGCCGCGCACCGCCCTGGGAATGTTGCAACTGCGGCTGGGCAACGAGACGGCCGGCCGGGACTTGCTGACCAAGGCGTTCGCCACCGACCCGTTCAACGTGCGCACCGCCAACACGCTCAAGGTGATGACGCACCTCGACGGGTACGCCACCCTGGAGACCCCGCACTACGCCATCCGCTTCGACCGGGCCAAGGATAAAATCCTCGCTGAGACGCTGGCCGAGTTCCTCGAAGAGACGCACGCCGAGTTGAAGGCGCAGTTCGCCTACGAGCCGCCGACGCGGGTGCTCATCGAGGTCTTCAACAGCCACGACATGTTCAGCGGCCGGACGACGGGCCTGCCCGACCTGCACACCATCGGCGCGTGTACCGGCAAGGTCGTCGTCATGGCGTCCCCGTCGGCCCGGGGACTGAAGAAGCCGTTCCACTGGGGCCGCGTCGTCCGGCACGAGTTGACGCACATCTTCAACCTGATCCAGACCGACTTCCAGTGCCCGCACTGGCTGACCGAGGGCCTGGCCGTGCGCAGCGAGAAGATGGCCCTGCCGCCGAGCTGGCTGACCACCCTGCGCGAGCGGAACGCCGGCGGGACGCTGTTCACCCTGGACACGGTCCTGTACGGCTTCGTCCGGCCGAAGACGCAGGACGAGTGGGGCCTGGCGTACTGCCAGAGCCGGCTGTACGTCGATTACCTGGTGGCGGCGCACGGCGAAGGGGCGGTCGCCAAACTGCTCGCGGCCTACCAGCAGGGCAAGTCGAACGCCGAGGCGATCCCCCTGGCCTGCGGCGTCGATCAGGCCGCGTTCGAGGCGGGATATTTGAAGCACGTCGCCGCGGTGGTCAAGCCCTACGAGCGCAAGGGGCCGGTCGTCCGCGTGACGAAGCCGCTGACCTTCGACGAACTCGACAAGCTGCACGAGGCCGACCCGGACGACGCCGAGATCGCCGCGCAACTGGCCGACGCGTACCTCCGCCGGGACCGTGCCAAGGAGGCGAAAAAGATCGTCGAGGAGGTGCTGGCCAAGGAGAAGAGCCACCCGGCGGCGACGCTCGTGAAGGCGAAGCTGTTGATCCGCGCCGGCGACGACGAGGACGCCCAGAAACTCCTGGCCGCGCTGCGCAAAGCGTCCCCCGACGAACCGCGGGTGCTGACGATGTTGGCCCGGATGCACCTGGACGCGAAGGAGTACGAGCGGGCCGCCGAACTGCTCGAACACGGCCGCAAGGTCGCCCCCCTGGACGCCGACTGGCTGGGCCAACTGTCCGCCCTTTACCAGCAGTCGGAGAACCCCGACAAGCTGATCGACGTACTCAAGGAAGTGATCGCGCACGACCCGGACGAGCTGGCCGGCCGGGTCAAGCTCGCCCGCGTGTCCCGGGACGCCAAGGACTACCCGAACGCCGAGGTGTACGCCCGGGACGCCCTACAGATCGACGTGATGCACGAGGAGAGCCGGACCATCCTGCTGGAAGCGTTGAAGGCGCAAAAGAAGGACGCGGAAGCGGCGAAGATCGAGAAGCGGTACATGGCCGACTGAATGTCCAAAACCGATTCACCGCAGAGGGCGCAGAGGGCACATGAGAAAGGCCGAAACCCAGGAGAGCTAAAACCGGAGTGGGTTCCCTGTGCAGCCCGTTCACCGCAGTCGCAGCGGGTCGCCGAGTGGTTTTAGCACGGTTCGGTGCCTTTCTCGCCTTTGGTCTTTCTCCTGTGCCCTCACGCGCCCTCTGCGGTGAGTCGGTTTTGGTGTTCCCTGCGGCACTGCGGCTAATACTGTTTTCGTCGGCGACCCCCGGAACGCACACTAGAATCACTGGGGCCACGCATGACGCTCGCGGACTGGCAGGCGCGCATCCGGGAGCAGTTCGGCGCGAAGGACGCGCGCCGCGGCGTGCCGGGCAACTTCATGTGGTTCCTGGAAGAGGTCGGCGAACTGTCCGCCGCCCTCCGCAGCGAGACGCCCGAGGCCCAGGCGCTGGAGTTCGCCGACGTGCTCGCGTGGCTGATGTCCCTGGCGAACTGCGCCGGCATCGACCTGGACGCCGCCCTGCGGCAAAAATACGGTGCCGGCTGCCCGCGCTGCGGCGGCACCCCATGTACCTGTGCGGCCGCCGCCAAACCTTGACGCCGAACCTACTCGGGGGACGACGACCCGTGCGACACTTGCCCGCCTTCCTGGCCACCCTGCTCGCCCTGGCACTCCCCGGGGCCGCCCGCGCGCAGTCCCTGCAGTACCCGATCGAGATCGACGACGCCCGCGTCGGCCTGCCGCCCGGCCGGTTCGGCGCGGAAAAGGACGCGACCACCCAGAAGGCCGTCCACGTCGTCAAGCGGGGCGAGTGGGCACCCGTCTACCTCGACATGATCTTGAAGAAGGAACTCGCCGGCGGGGCCAAGCTCAAGATCGAAGCGACGGACGCGGACGACCTGAAGACGACCCTCTACGTGCCGATGACCGCCAGCTTCAACAACCTGCTGCCCGGCGCGCGGATGAAGTCCACCGACTTCGGGTACACGCCCTACGTCCGGTCCGGGGACCGCGGCGGCGAGTGCAAGTTCTCCGTCGTGTCGAACGACGGCAAGGAGACGCTGCTGGCCCGGCCGTTCACGGTCCGCAACCTGGCCTTCCGGGACGTGGCGAATTACGTCGTCCTGTCCCTCGGGTCGCGGCTGCCCGGGTTCGACCTGCCCGGCGACCGCACGGCCAACGCCAGCGCCCGGAGTGCCCTGCGCAACGGCCGGGTCGAGGCCGCGGCCATCACCAGCGTCGCCGACATGCCCGACCAGTGGTTCGGGTACCAGGCCGCCGACCTCGTGGTATTGACGACCGGCAGCGCGACCCCGCAGTTCCTCAACGACCTGTTCGGGAACAACGCCCCCGAGGCCAACCGCCTCCGCCGCGAGGCGCTCCTGGAGTGGGTCCGCCGGGGCGGCAAGCTCGTCGTCAGCGTCGGCTCGAACGCGACCATCCTGGTCCAGTACCCGCAGTTCCAGGCACTTTTGCCCGCCCCGCTCCGCACCGACCCGGCGCTCAAGAGCGTGACCGCCGTGCCGATTTACGCCACGCTGCCCGGCTCGACGATTAACGACGACCTGGTGTCGAAGACGCCCGGCGGGACGTTCCCGGTCGCCAACTTCGCGCCCAACCCCCGCCGCGCCGCCCGCGTGCTGCTGCCCCCGGTCGAGGACGGCAAGCCGGCCCCGGACGCCGTGCCGACGGTCTTGCAAAGCCCCTACGGCCTGGGCCGCGTGACCGTCGTCGGGTTCGACCTCGACCAGTCGCCGTTCCTGGACTTCGGCAAGCGGGCCGAGTTCTGGGACTGGCTCCTCCGCGAGGCCGGGGCCGCCAAGGCCGCCCTCGTCCCGCCGGCCGCCGGCGGGGCCGGGAACACCTGGTCGAACACGTCCGACAACGAGGACGAGTGGGCGAGCATGATCCGCCGGCACGTCGACACCTTCGACGGCGTGCCCGTCGTGTCGTTCGGCTGGGTCGCGCTGTTCATCATCCTGTACACGCTGCTGATCGGGCCGGTCGAGTACCTCGTCCTGAAGTACGTGTTCAAGCGGCTCGAACTGACCTGGATCACGTTCCCGCTGATCGTCGTGAGCGTCAGCGCCGCGGCCTACTTCACCGCCTACTCGATCAAGGGGAACGACCTCAAGATCAACAAGGTGGACGTGGTGGACGTGGACCTGCAGAGCGGCCGCGTCTACGGCAAGAGTTGGTTCACGATCTTCAGCCCGCGGATCGACCGGTACACGATCGGCGTCGAGCCGCGCGACGGGTGGGCCGTCCCCGCCCCGGCGACCCCCGACCCGGCCCCGCTCGTCGGCTGGATGGGCGGCGGGTCCGGCGGGTCGGGCAGCCTCGTCAGCAGCGGGTACGAGTACCACACCGACCCCGACGGCAAGGCGGTCGCCGCCGGCCTGGACCGCGTGCCGATCCAGGTCTGGTCCACGAAGGCGTTCGCGGCCAACTGGTCCGGCACCGTCAACCCCGGCACCCCGCTCGTCGCCGCCGACCTGTTCCACCCGCCCGGCAACCCGAAGGCGCTGACCGGGTCGCTCGTGAGCAACCTGCCGGTCGAAACCCTGCGCGACCCGCTGCTGATTTACGGCGGCAAGGTGTACAAGTTGCCCGCGATCCAGCCCGGCCAGCGGGTGGACGTGCCGGCCGCCGGCCTGCCCGAGGACACGAACTGGCTCGCCGCCGCCGCCGCGGTCAACCTCACGCCGAACAACCCGTACCAGAACTCGCGGTTCAGCCCGACGCCCGCGGCCCCGGTGACGATCACGAACCTGAACATCTGGGGGGCACTCTTCCACGAGAAGGCCCTCGGGTCGGGCAAGCCCCTGTCGAACGCCTCGTTGCGCGACCTCGACCAGTCGTGGCGGATCGAGGAGGCGGCCAAGGCCAAGTTCTTCGACGAGGCGATCCTGGTGGCCAACCTGGCCCCGCCGGTCGGCCCGTCGGAGGCGCTGATGACCGACCCGACGGGGCCGTCGCCGACGATCTTGTGGCTCAAGGGCGGCCTGCCCGGCGGCAAGACGGCCCGCGAGCCGGTCCCCGGCACGATGCGCCAGGAGACCTTCCTCCGCGTGTACATCCCGATCCGACCCACGGCCAAGAAGTAACCCACCCCCGGAAGGCGACCGCGAAATGATCGAGTGCCGCGACCTGACCAAGAAGTACGGCGACCTGTACGCCCTGGACCGCCTCACCTTGAAGCTCGAAAAGGGGGACTGCTTCGGCTTCATCGGCCCGAACGGGGCGGGCAAGACGACGACCATGCGCATCCTGGCCACCCTGCTGAACCCCAGTTGGGGCGAGGCCAGCGTGTGCGGGTACAGCATCTACAACGGGTCCAAGGAGATCCGCCGGGCCATCGGGTACATGCCCGACTTCTTCGGCGTCTACGACGACATGAAGGTCATCGAGTACCTCGAATTCTTCGCCGCCGCGTACCGCATCAAAGGCCCCGAGCGCCGCAAGAAGTGCGACCAGGTCCTCGACCTCGTGGACCTCGGGTACAAGCGGGACACCCTGGTCACCAGCCTGAGCCGCGGCATGACGCAGCGCCTCGGCCTGGCCCGCGTGCTGCTGCACGACCCGCAAGTCCTGCTCCTCGACGAGCCGGCGTCCGGCCTCGACCCCCGCGCCCGCATCGAGATGCGCGAACTCAT
>JANYHV010000202.1 GCA_025362195.1 Fimbriiglobus sp.
ATCGCGTTGAAGCAAGCCGAGCGGGCGGACGCCGAACTCGCGGCGGGCAAGGTCCGCGGCCCGTTGCACGGCATTCCGTGGGGCGCGAAGGACCTGATCGCCTACCCCGGTGCGCCGACGACGTGGGGCGCGGGGCACTTCAAGACACAAGTTTTCGACGCCAAAGCGGCGGTCGCCGAGCGGCTCGACGACGCCGGGGCGGTGCTCGTGGCCAAGCTCACCCTCGGGGCGCTCGCCTGGGGCGACCTGTGGTTCGGCGGGCAGACGCGCAACCCGTGGAACGCCAAGCAGGGGTCGAGCGGGTCGTCGGCCGGCAGCGCGTCGGCCGTGTCCGCGGGCCTGGTGCCGTTCGCCGTCGGCAGCGAAACCCTGGGTAGCATCGTCTCGCCGAGTACCCGGTGCGGCGTGACCGGGCTGCGGCCGACCTTCGGCCGGGTCAGCCGCGCCGGCTGCATGTCGTTGGCCTGGACGATGGACAAACTCGGCCCGCTGGCCCGCAGCGCGGAAGACTGTGCCCTCGTCTTCGCCGCGATCCACGGCCGCGACCCCGCCGACCCGCCGAGCGTCACCCGGCCGTTCGACTGGCCCAACCGCGTCCCGTTGACGCGATTCAAGGTCGGCTACGTCGAAGGCCGCAAGCCGGTCAAGGACCGCGAGGAATTGACCGCGTTGAAGGACGCCGGCTGCGAACTCGTGCCGATCAAGTTGCCGACCCGCGTGCCGACGGAGGCCCTGCAACTGATCCTCGACGTGGAGAGCGCGTCGATGTTCGACGACCTGATGCACGCCGGCACCACCGAGGGCATCGGCCTGTGGGGGCCGACCTTTCAGCGCGGCCGGTTCGTCTCGGCCGTCGATTACGTCCGCGCCAACCGCCTCCGCACGCTGCTGATGCAGGACATGGCCAGGCTCATGGAAACCGTCGATCTGTACGTCGGCGGCAACGACTTACTCGTCACCAACCTGACCGGTCACCCGAGCGTTTGCCTGCCGACCGGCTTCACGAAAGTCGGCGAAGTCGAGACGCCGACGGCCGTGACCCTGACCGGCCGGCTGTACGGCGAAAGCCGCTTGCTCGCGGCCGCGCAAGCCATCCAGGAGCGGACCAAGCACCATTTACGGCGGCCCCCGCTCGACAAGTTGCTGGCGGAAAAACCCGAGGCGAAGTCGTGAAACTACTGGCCGCGGTACTGTTCGGTGTCATCGCTCTGTCACCGGCCACCGCGCAAGTCGCTCCGCGCGTGCAAGAGCCTGTCGCGGGGGCGCTCGTGATCGTCGGCGGGGGCAAACTCCCGGACGGCGTCCGCGCTGAATTTTTCAAGCTCGCCGGCGGCGGGGGGAAAGCCATCATCGTCGTCATCCCGACGGCGAGCGTGGACGCCGATAAGTCCGGCCAGGCGGCCTTTACGAAGGAGTGGTTCGACCTGAACCCGCTCGGCGTCGAAGTCTTGCACACCTGCGACCGCAAGCGGGCCGAAGACGCCGACTTCGTCAAACCCCTGCGGGAGGCGACGGCCGTCTGGTTTTCCGGCGGCGACCAGCGACAGTTGACGGCCGCATACCTCGGCACCCGCGTCGAAACCGAACTGAGCGCCGTACTCGCCCGCGGCGGGGTGGTCGGCGGCACGTCGGCCGGGGCAGCGGTCATGTCCGACCCGATGATTACCGGCGGCACAAGTGTAGCGACGCTCGGCCGCGGCTTCGGTTTCCTCCCCGGCGTCGTATGCGATCAACACTTCGTCGCCCGCAACCGCGGCGAGCGCTTGACCGGCGCGATTGCCGCGCACCCCGACTTCGTCGGCCTTGGGATCGACGAGGCGACCGCCGTAGTCGTTAAAGGCCGGTCGATGCGCGTCGTCGGCGACTCGACCGTCACCGCCGTCTGGGCGGCCGGCCCCGGTCGCCCGGCGCGCGTTGACGTGTTGAAGGCCGGCGAAGAACTCGACCTATTTCAAATCCGCCGGGCGGCTCTCGTTCGAGCGGAGAAGGAGCCGTTTCCGCCCCTTAAGAACGCGGTGCCGGTCGTGCCGAAGGGCGCACTCGTCATCGTCGGCGGGGGGGCGTTGCCGAAGCCGATCCTCGACCGGTTCTTCGCGCTCGCCGGCGGCAAGGACGCGCCGCTGGTCTTCGTGCCGACGGCCAGTGAGTTCGAGCCGGGCGACCGCGTTCCGGCCGACCTGGCGCTACTCAAGAAGTCCGGCGCGACGAACGTCACGGTCCTGCACACCCGCGACCGCAAGCGGGCCGACGACCCGGACTTCTCGAAATCGTTGCTCGGAGCCAAGGCCGTCTGGTTCGGCGGCGGCCGGCACTGGCGGTTCGTCGATTCTTACGCCGGCACGCTCACCGAGACGCGCTTCCGCGGCGTGCTGGAGCGCGGCGGGGTCATCGGCGGCACGTCGGCCGGGGCGTCGATCCAGAGCGAGTACATGCCGCGGGCGCACCCGCTCGGCAACACCGTCGTCGCCGCGGAGGGGTACGAGCGCGGCTTCGGGTACTTGCCCGGGTGCGCCGTCGATCAGCACTTCTTCGCCCGCAAACGAATCGACGACATGCGCGGCCTGATGAAGACCTACCCGCAACTGCTCGGCATCGGCATCGACGAGGGGACGGCCATCGTCGTCGGGCAATCGACTGCCGAAGTCGTCGGCGACAGCAAAGTCGGCTTCTTCGACGGCGTCAAGCCGATGGTCGAGGTGAAGGCCGGCGACCGCTACGACCTGAAAGCCCGCCGGCCGCTCACTCCGTGATCGCGTCGCGGACGCTCCGGCGCAGGCTCGCCAGCGTCTTCCAGGCGTTCAAGTGCCCGCGAATCGTTGTCAATATTTCCACCCCGAGAGGCCCGGCGAACAGCGTTGTGACCGCCGCGTGTTCGGCGTCGATCAGCGCCCCGAGGTCGGTGTCTAGCACGACGAGTTCGCCCGCGTCGGTCCCGGCCGCCTCCAGGCGTTCGCGGAGTTCCATCGCCTGCATCAAGAACGCGGGCGTCAGGGCAACCGCAGTCTGCGGCGTGTCTCCGAGCGAGACGGTGAGGAGGTAGTCGGCCCGGCGGAAGGGGTCGCGGAGCGTCGAGTAGGCCTCGTTGACGGCGGCACTCTTGGCGAGCACCGCGGCGCGGTCGGCGGACACGGCGTGGTAGTCCGGGTGGACTTCGCGCGACCGGGCCAGGTAGGCCCGTTCGAGGTCGGCGGGGTCCACGGAAAAACGCCCCGGGAGGCCGAGGAGTTGGAAGTGATTTTGTGCCGGCATGGGGTTACATCGAGAAGGAACTGCCGCACCCGCAGGTGCCTTTGGCGTGCGGGTTCGAGATGCTGAAGCCGCGCTTGTTCAGGTCGTCGTGGAAATCGACGAGAACGCCGCCGAGGTACAACATGCTCCGCTTGTCGATGACGACCGGGATGCCCTCGATGTCGAAGGTGTCGTCGAGCTTGTCGTTCACGGCCGGGTCGAGGTCGAGCTTGTGCTGGAAGCCGCTGCAGCCGCCGCCGACGACGCGGAGGCGGAGGAACAGCTTCTCG
>JANYHV010000211.1 GCA_025362195.1 Fimbriiglobus sp.
CGCGACGAGCTGATGAAGTACCGCAACCTGCCCTACCTGGAGGCGATGGCCGGCATGGAAGTGCAGGAGAAGCGTCTGCAAGCCGAGAAGGCGCAGATGGTCGTCGCCCCGGCGCTCTTGCCCGCGATCAAAAAAGTCAAAGCCGTCGAAGCCCGCAACGCCCAGCGCGTCGCCTACCTGCGCGTCCTCGAAGCCCTGCGGTTGCACGGGGCTGCCAGTAACGGCGAATTGCCGGCGACGCTCGCCGACACCAAGCTGCCGATGCCGCTCGACCCGGCCACCGGCAAGGCGTTCGACTACAGCGTCAAGGACGGCGTGGCGACACTGAGCGGGGGCGGCGTCGGGCCGAACCCCCGGCGCGTCTACGAGGTGCGGTTGCGCAAGTGACGCGGACTGGGCGGTCGCACTTGGGGTAGCAGAAGCGGCGGCGGCGGGGTAAGTTGGCCCCGCCGTTGTTCGTCGTCGGTCCCCTGGGTATCGGTGCGCGGAATGTTGACCCACATGCAGTCGATCTGGACGTTCCGCCACTTCTGGATGGCGCTGGTCAAAATGGACCTGCGCACCAAGTACCGGCGCTCGGTGCTCGGCATCGGCTGGTCGGTCCTGAACCCCATCATGATGTCCGCCGTGCTGATGCTCGGCTTCGGCCCCATCCTCGGCGGCGGCCGGCCCATCGCCGAGTACGGGGCGTTTCTGCTGAGCGGCCTGTGTACGTGGGAGTTCATGCGGAACTCGATGTCCATCGGCTGCACCGCGCTGACGCAGAACGAGGCGTACATCCGCCAGTGCCCCCTGCCCTACGGCATCTACCCGCTGCGCACCGTCGCCGGGACCGGCATCCACTTCCTCATCACGCTCGTCGTCACCGTCGGCATCAGCTGCGCCCTGACGAGCAGTACCTTCCCGCTGGCCAACGCCTGGATGCTGATCCCGGTGGTGCCGCTGCTGTTCGTGTTCTGCTGGAGCCTGGCGGCGATCTTCGCGTTCGCCAACGCCTACTTCCACGACACACAGCACCTGACCGAAGTGACGATGACGCTGATGTTCTTCCTGACCCCGGTGATGATCCAGCCCGAGAAGCAACACCCCGCCATCCAGGCGATGAACGCTTATAACCCGTTCAACGTGTTCATGCAGCTCGTCCGCCACCCGCTCTACCTCGACTCGTTCGCCCCGGCCGAACTGTGGCTCCAGGCCGTCGGCCTGACGGCGATCCTGTTCGCGCTGGCGTGCAGCGTCGTCGGGGCGCTGCAGAAGAAGGTGATTTTCCAGCTCTAGGGTTCGCCGACTTTCACCGGGATGACCGCCTCGATGGCCAAGCTCGAACTCGACGACGTGAGCCTGACGTTCTCCATCCGCCAGCAGCGGAAGGTGACGCTCAAGGAGTACCTCACGCGGATGCTCTTTTTGCCCTCACGCAACCCCAAGGTGGCGGTCCACGCGCTGCGGGATATCACCCTGTCCGCGGCCGACGGCGACCGCATCGGCATTATCGGGCACAACGGCGCGGGCAAATCGACGCTGCTCAAGATGCTCGCCGGGGTCTACCCGCCGACCCGCGGGACCCGGGTCGTCGAGGGCCGCGTCTGCTCGCTGTTCGACATCTCGCTCGGGTTCGAGCACGAGGCCAACGGCTGGGAGAACATCAAGTACCGCGCCTACCTCATGGGCGAAACCCCGGCGAGCCTGGACAAGAAAATCCACGGCATCGCCGAGTTCAGCGAGTTGGGCGACTTCCTCAACATCCCCGTCCGGTACTACTCCAGCGGGATGCTCGTCCGCCTCGCCTTCTCGATCTCGACGGCGATCAACCCCGAAGTCTTGCTCATCGACGAGGTGCTGAGCGCCGGCGACATGGCCTTTCAAATCAAGGCCCGCAACCGCATGAAGGAGATGATGGCGACCGCCCGGTTGATGGTCCTCGTCACGCACGAGGTGACCTCGGTCGAGGAGATTTGCAACCGCGCCCTGTGGATGCAGCACGGCTCGGTCGTCATGGACGGCCCGCCCGACAAGGTGGTCGCCGCGTACCGGGCGAGCATGTGCGCCCCGACCAAGGCGGCCCACGTCGGCGGCGGGATCGACGGGGGCGGCGACGCCGACGAACCGACCGACGACGCCTCTGCCGAAGAGATGCGGGCCGTCGCGTGACCGACCCGGACGGCTTGCTCGTCAGCGTCGTCGTCGTCAACTACGAGGGCGCGGGCCACTTGCCGGCGTGCCTCACCGCCCTCGCGGAGCAGACCTTGCCCCGCCACCACTTCGAAGTGATCGTCGTCGAAAACGCCTCGACCGACGGCTCCGCCCAGTTGATCCGCGACCGCTTCCCGTGGGTTCGACTGGTCGCGTCGCCGACGAACCTCGGGTTCGCCGCCGGCAACAACCTCGGCCTCCGCCACGCCCGCGGCCGGTGGGTCGCGCTGCTGAACAACGACACCGTCGCCGACCCCTTCTGGCTCGATGAGTTGCTGCGGCCGGTCCACCAGCCGACCGACGCCGCCGTGTCGAAACTCGTCTTCGCGGGTAATCCGACGGTCCTGAACAGTGCCGGCTTGACGCTACTCCGCGACGGCCGCGGGGCCGACCGCGGGTTCCGCCACGCCGACCGCGGCCAATACGAGCGCACCGAGTCCGTCTTCGCCGGCTGCGGCGCGGCCCTGATCGTGCCCCGCCCGGTCGCCGGCAACGACTTGCTCGACCCGCGCTACTTCCTCTACTACGAAGACCTCGAACTCGGCTGGCGACGCCGGCACGCCGGGCGGGCGACGACCTACGCCCCGCGGTCGCTGGTGCGGCACGCCGTCGGGGCGACGGCCGGGGAGACCTCGCCGCTGTTCCGCTTCTGCGTCGAGCGCAACCGCGCGCTCACGAGCCTCCGCCACGGCGACCCCCCGCTGGCCTTCTTCACCGCGCTGACGCTGCTGGCAAAAGTCGCCGTCGCCTGGTCCCTCGCATTGCGGTCGCGCGACTTCCGCACAGCCCGCGCCACGACGGCCGCCGCGTTCTCGTACGCCCGGCACGCCCCGGCCACGCTCCTCAAGCGCTGGGGCGGGGCCGCGTGAGAGTCCTCCTCAACGGCCTGCCGGCGCTGAAGCGCAAGACCGGCGTCGGGTATTACACCGCCGAACTCGCGGCCGCCCTCGCCCGCCAGTGCCCCGCTGACGAGATTACCTTGTACCCCGGCGACCTGGCCCGCCGATTCTGGGACCGCCTGCCGAAGCGTGGCCCCGGATCCGACGCGACCGCCCGGCCGACTCGCCCGCTGCGGGCCGCGCTGGCGGCGGTGGGCAAGTCGCTGGCCCGAGACGCCATCGTCCTGCACTTCGGCGCGTACTCCCGGCACTCCCCGTTCGACGTGTACCACGAGACCAACTTCGTCCCCTTCCCGACCGGCCTGCCGACGGTCCTCAACGTCCACGACCTGTCCGTCTGGTTGCACCCCGAGTGGCACCCCGCCGACCGCGTCGGCCACCACCGCCGGCACTTCCTCGACGGCCTGCGCCGGGCCGACCGCATCCTGACGATTTCCGACGCGGTCAAGCGCGAACTCGTCGCACACTGCGGCGTCGCACCCGACCGGGTCACGACGGTCTCCTGCGGCGTCAGCCCGGACTTCCGCCCGCACGCGCCGGCCGAACTCGACGCCGCCCGCCGCCGCCTCGACCTGCCGCCGCGCTACTTCCTGGGCATCGGCACGATCGAGCCGAGGAAGAACCTGGCGATGCTGTTCGAGGCGTTCGCGTCGCTGCCGGCCGCCGACCGCGAGCGGTGCCCGCTGGTCGTCGCCGGGCCGTGGGGTTGGAAGTCGGAGGGCGTCCGCGAACTGTACGAACGCGTCGGCCGGGGCCGGGGCATTCGCCACCTCGGGTACGTCGCCGACGCCGACCGGCCGGCCCTCTACGCCGGGGCCGCGGCGCTACTTTACCCGAGCTTTTACGAGGGCTTCGGCCTACCGCCGGTCGAGATGCTGGCCTCGGGCGGGCGGGTCATCGCCTCGACCGCCGCCGCCGTGCGCGAAGTCTGTGGGGACGCGGCCGAGTACCTCGACCCCGACGACCGAGACGCCTGGCGGGCCGCCCTGCTCGCCGCGACCGCTTCGCCGGCCGCGACCGGGCGGGAAATCGAGACCCGCCTGCGACAGGCGGCTCGCTTCACCTGGGACCGCGCCGCCGTCGAGACCCGCGCTGTTTACGAGACGGTCGCCAGGCGTTAACCGGCCGACTGGCGGATCAGGATGACCGACGACACGGCGTTGAACAGCCCGTGCGCGACGACCGCCGCCGTGATGCGACCGGTCCGCACGGTGAGGTACCCAAGCCCGCACGCCAGCACGAACAGCGGCACCGGTGACGGCCAGACGGCCGAGTGCGCCGCGGCGAACAGCGCCGACGATGCCAGCACGGCCCGCACCGTTCGCACCGGGAAGCGCGACCGCTTCGAGCCGAGCCACTCGACGCCGAAACTCATCAGCACCAAGCCGGCGACGAACCCCGTCGGGCCGAGTCGAGGGTCCCAGACCATCCCCCGGGTCGCAGCGAAAGCGAGGGCGACGGCGAAGACGAGCACGGCGTGGGCCTGGCGGCGGGCCAGCCAGCGGAGCAGCACGCCGCGAAAAAGAAGCTCCTCGATCCACGGCACGACGAAGCAGACCGAAGCCAGGAAGAACCCGATCGCGCCCGCCGAGTGACCGACGCCCGTCTCGGCGAGGGGGTGCGCTTGCTCGACGCCGCCCCACGCGGCATTGAGCGTCTTCGAGAGCCAATAGACCGCGTGAACGACCGGCGTCAAAACCACGCCGGCCACGGCCCCCCGCACCACGTCCGCCGGCACGGACCGCCATTCGAAACCTGGGCGGATGTCGTGGACGACGTGCCGTAAGAAAGCCGCGGCACCGATCAACACCGGGAGTGCGAGAAACCCCGCCGCCATTTGCCGCAGTTGGTTCGCGCGGGCGGAATCCCGGTGATGGGTCGCCTCGCTCGCTCCCCCGGCGACCCCGCCGAGGGCCACTTCGTAAGCGGCCGCGTTGACCATTGTCGGCGTCGAGTGCCCGGACAGCCCCGCCGACGAAAGGCCGACGATGCCGAGGCTCATGACCACCAGGTAGCCGCAATACAGGA
This sequence comes from Fimbriiglobus sp., assembly GCA_025362195.1. Lineage (GTDB taxonomy): Bacteria > Planctomycetota > Planctomycetia > Gemmatales > Gemmataceae > Fimbriiglobus. Next base: position 5,121 of record JANYHV010000211.1, read on the forward strand.
CGAGCCAGTCGAGGAGCGTGCCGCGAAATGGCATCAACGTCCACCGCGGCCAAAACGCCTCCCGCCGGCCCAACACCCGCCCGGCGACGGCGACCGGCACGGCGACCGCAGTGACAATCGCCCAGGCGGCGAGAAAGGTCGGCAACTCGCCCGGGGCGTCGGTCGGCATCGGGGAAAACTCGCGCGAGCGGGGTCGCCGGATTAGTCGGCGGGCGGGAGGCCGAAGACCGACTCGGCCAGGCCGCGGACGAGCAAGTTGCCGGGTTGCGTCGGCTGGTGGTACCCCCACATGCCGCGGACCATTTCGTAGCTCATGGTCGCGCCGATGAACATCAACGGCAGCGTCAAGAACAGCACGACGGCGGGCAGTGCGCCCCACTTGGCCGGGGCCGCGACGACCGTCTGCACCGGCGCGCCGCCGTAATCGTCGTCGTCGTCACGGACGCCGCGGAGCGCCCCGCTGGCGGACGCCCCGCGTTCGAGGTCGTCGTCCAGGGCGTCGTCGCCGGCGAAGCTGCGGCGGCCCTTGCCCCGGGGCCGGTCGTCGTCGTCCAGGATCGGCTCGCCGTCGTCGATCACCATGACCTGGCTGGCGCTCTCGTCGTCGTTCGGGTCCACCATGTCGGCCGCGTCGATCTCGAACCCGTCCTCCCCGGACAGGTCGGTCGCGTCGGCGACGACTTCGGACGACGAGTCTTCGCCCTCCAGAGACGGCAACTCGAAGTCGGTCTCGAAGATGTCGCCCTGGGAGTTGTCGGCGGGCACCCCGCGGCCGCGGAGTTGTTCGTTGGCGACGATGTCCGAGATGCCGGAGGTGTCGTCCAGGGTCAACTCGAACTCGCTGTCCGAGTCGGGGCCGGTCGAGCGGCTGACGACCTTCTTCGGGCCGGTCAGCTTGTTGCTCGACGCCCCGGTCGCGTCCAGGGACAGTTCAAAATCGATGTCCGAGTCGCTGTCGTTCGGCGCTCCGGCGGGGTTCAGAGGGCCGGTCTTCGGGCCTTTCCGCTCCAGGGACAAGCCGCTGTCGGCCGGCCGACCGAGGTTGATGCCGCTCTGCCCGGCCTTCGAGTCGCCGGGCAGAAGGAACCCGCCGAGATCGACTTCTTCGGAACTGTCCGAGGTGAGTTCGAGTTCGAGCGAGTCGTTGCTCGGGTCGAGGCTCAGCTCGAACTCGCTGGAACTGTCGTCGGCCTTGGCCCCCTTCGGGTTCTTCGTCGGGCTGGGAATCTTCGCCGACTCCGGCCCGGCCAGTTTCGTCCCCGACTTCGGAGCGGACAGTTTGCCCGACCCGCTACTCGGCTTGATGACGGCGCTACTCGGGCCGCTCAGGTCGATCGAAATCTCCTCGGTCGGCATCGACTGATCGACGGTGCCCTTGGCGACGGGTTTGGTGGCCGGGTCGAGCCGCACGTCGCTGTCGCTCCCGGACTTCCCCGACTTGCCGATTTTGACCGGCGGCGGGGCGGAGAAGATGTCGTCGGCGGCGATCAACAGCGGCTCGTCGGCGGCCGCGAGGCGGGGCCGCTTGGGCGTCTGCGCGGGCATCGGCGGGGCGTCGTCGCTGACCGCGAAGGCGAAGTCGTTGGAGTCCTCGGCCGGGGCCGATCCGACCGGGCCGGGGACGAGGCCGGGGTCGCTGGCCGCCCCGAGCACCCGGGCGAACTCGTCGATGTCGGCGGCCCGGAAGTGCGGCGGGTTGCCGGGGATCATCTGCACGTCCTTGACCCAATCCGTCTTGAGCTTCCGCTTGAAGACGTCGGTCGTCAGGCCCAATCGAGCGGCGGCTTCATCGAGGGTGTACAACTTGGCCATCGGAGTGTCTCGGGAGTTGACGGGGCCGCACGCACGGGTCTGCTTGCCTATCTTTCCCGATTGTAAGTCCCCGTGCCGCACTCTCAAGCAAAGATTTCCGATCCGCGTCGCAAGTCCGCGCCGCGAACGCCGCGCACGCCGGTCGTAAGGGACCGACCGCGAACCTCCCGCCCCGCCCGGCCGTCCGGACACGCCGGCCGCGGCGACCGGTCATCGGGACGGTTTCCCCCTTGGCAAGGCGGGCGGCGGCGTTAAGATTCACGGTAAGTGAGGGGATGTAGCTCAATTGGTTAGAGCGCCGGACTGTCGATCCGGAGGTTGCGGGTTCGAGTCCCGTCATCCTCGCTGTGCAAGGCGATGCGAGCCGGTGCCGAAAGGTGCCGGCTCGCTGCATTTTGTAGGGTTTCATACCCGTCCGCGTCACTCACCTCGACAAGGCGAAGGTTGCCAGACGGTGCCGATCGGTGCGGCCGAATGCCCCCCGGTGGTGCAACCGAATCGCCGTCGGTGCCGGTCATGCGGAGCGGGATCGTAGTCGCGCCCGGCCCCGGCGGCACGAGGTTCGGCAACTTGTTCACGGCCCCGGTGCGGCGAGTTCTTGCAGCGTGCGGAGGTCGGTGCTGGCCTGGCCTCGCATTGTCAAGTATGAGTGATGCAGTTGGACCAGACTGGCAGGTCGAGATGAATGACTACGATTTGGCCCTTTTTTTGGACACGAACACCCTCCTGCACTACCCGCCACTCAAGGACGTGGACTGGCGGGCCGTCGGCGGTTGCGCGAAAGTGCGGCTCGTCCTTTGCATGCAAGTTGTTCACGAACTCGACGGGAAGAAAGACGACCCCCGCCTTGGGGAACGCGCTAGCCGCACCATCAAGGACACGAAGGCGATACGCAAGGCAGCCGGGGCGGTCCGAGAAGGGGTGACTTTGGAAGTGTTCAAGTACGAAGTCCGAGCGGGAGATTTCCCGGACACCCTTAGCTTCGAGAGCAAGGATGACCGTATCGTCCGCACCGTCAAGAAGTACCAAGGTGAACACCCCGGCATGAGGGTAGAAGTATACACCGAGGACATGGGGATGAGCCTGCGGTGCGAGGCGAACAATGTCGCCGTGATCGAGCCGGACAAGACGAGGCGGCTGGAGAACCCTCAAGACGAATTCGCCAAAAAGTACAAGCAGGTGACGGCCGAACTCAACGAGTTCAAAACCCGTCTCCCGATCGTCGAAGTTGTCGCGTGCGCTACGGGTTTGTCCGCTCCAGAAAAACGCGCGTTGGAGTTTGCGCTTCCCGGTGTAATCGTTGCTCGCGACTTAGACGCGGAGTTGGCAGAACATCAGCGAGAAAATAAGCTGGGCATGATGTCGAAGTCTGAAATTCGTGGGTTCGGTGCGTCCCCGGTTTTACCATTGAGGCACGATGCCGTCGAGCGGTATAATAAAAAATTGACTGACCACATAAATAAGTACAGGCAGTGGCTAGAGCACATGTCGGAAATCGACTTGTATGAATCATATCAAGTCGAATTCGCTCTGTGGCTGAGTAACATTGGGTCGGCACCTGCTGACGACATTTTCATGATGGTATAAATAGAAGATTCTGTTGCAATAATCTATGAGACTGACGCTAAAGATGCAGCTAAATTTGCCCGACTGTCGCCCCCCAAACCGCCTGTGCGTCCGACTCAGTTCTTCGGAGACTTCTTCGATTCCATCCGCGTCCCGTTAGAGCCACAATTTCCGCAGTTCGACCCGCAGCGGCTCTCTCACATTCAGGCCAAAAGTACAGAAGTGATAAAAGCCGACGGCGTGCGTCCCCATTATACCGAGTTTACCGCCAAGCGACTCAAGCACTACGAGTCGGAGCACGTCGGGGATTTCGTTGCCGTCGTTCGACCCGACGCCATCCGGCCGTTCACGATGAAATTCAGGATCACGGCGGCCACACTCCTCAAGCCAGTCGAAGGCATGATTCCGATAATTGTGCGGAAGCGACAGGTATAAGTATGTTCACTACTATTTTGATTTTTTGTCACCAAAGATCTGGACATTGAGCATTATGCAGATGTGATTCGGCCGCCGTGGAGGTCTGCACCGCCGCATCGAACGCCGTCACACGCTCGCCACGGCCCCGAAGCGGTTCTTCTCGCACTGGAAGTTGACGGTACCGGAGTCGGGGTCGAGGACGTAAGCGGCGTCGCAACCGAACTCCAGTTCCGACGAACCCCGGAACGACGCCAGGCCCAACCCCTTGTAGCTCGACCCACCCGCGTCCTTCTGCCGGGCGACGGCCGCGGCCACGATCACCGCCGCGCCGGCGTTGCAGAACATTCGCAGCGTTGACACGGCCGTGTCGAGTTGCTCGC
>JANYHV010000214.1 GCA_025362195.1 Fimbriiglobus sp.
CTCGCGGGTGGTGATTCCGAACGGCATGGCGCGAACTCCGGGGATGTCGGGGGCGGTCAGTCTAGCGAACGCGGCTACGATTGAAGTGGGGGTGGGTGTGGACGACACGGCGGCACTGCGGGCGACGATCGCGGCCGACCCAGCGGCCGACCTGCCGCGGCTCGTCTACGCCGACTGGCTCGAAGACGGCGGCGACGACGGCCAGGCGGCGATGATCCGCGCGCAAGTCCAACTCGCCCACGAGCCGGCCTGGTCGCCCCTGGCGGTGCACTGCCGCCACCACACGCCCGACGTGCTGACCGGCAAGCCGTGGCGGCACACGCTGCCTGCCGTCTCACCGCGGATCGCGGAGTGGCACGCCGAGACGCCGTTCCGCCGCGGCCTGCCGGACTGGCTGGTGGTGCGCGACCTCGCCTCGTTCCTCGACGACGCCGCCCGCCTGTTCGCGCTCGCCCCGATCACGACGTTGTCGCTGCCCACGTCGTCGCTGGGCTACTGGCAAGACTTCGCGCGTCAGCCGTGGCTGCGGCAGGTGCGTGCCCTGCACTTCTACGGCGTCTCGACCCCCATCGAGCCGCTGCGGGTATTGGCGAACGCCGTCAACGCGAGTGGCATCGAAGAACTGACCCTGGAGCGGACCAGCGGCCCGGCGTTCCCGGTGGTCCTCAACGACCTGTTCCAGAGCGACCTGGGCAAGCGGTTGAAGCGGCTCGACCTGCGGTCCGGGGGCGACAACGGCGGCGAGTGGATTGCTGAACTCGCTGCCCTCTCGGATCCCCACCACCTTGAAGCCCTCAGTCTGCGGACGATGGCTGTTGGCGAACGCGGTATTCGCCGACTCGCGGAGTTACCAATCGTAGGCAAGTTGCTGTCCTTCGACATGCGGAACGAGGAGCTTACGGCGAACACAATGCGCCGGTTACTGAGGAGTAGTCATCCCCGTCAGTTCGAGGAATTCAGGCTCAACAGGATCGTTTCAAACTTTCTCGGCTGGGAGAGCGCACTGTTGTCGCCCGCGCTCGATCGGGTCCGCAAGTTGGACGTTGACACGATTCGACTGGATCAACTGGTGGGCTGGTCGCGGTCACGGCATCTGGAAGCCATCGTGTCGTTGAAACTGAGGCATTGCTGGCTGCTGCAAGAAGCGGTTGAACAGATCGTTTCGATGCGGGCCTGGCCGAATCTCACGGAACTGGATTTACGCAACGGGCCTCGTGTGTCCGTGAGATTCGACGCTCTGCTTGGCCTTGAACCACCTGGCGAGCTAGCGGCGTTGATCCTTTCTGGGAAGCAATTAAAGCCTGAGTTCCGCTCCAAGCTCCAGGACCACTTCCGCGGGGCGGTCGTTTTCGCCGACGAGTGACGCGGTTCGATACGATGCCCTGCGTCCTTCTCCCCCAGTGCGAGACCCCGCATGAGTGTGCAGCAAGCCTTGGCCGACGGGGAGTTGGACGAAGCTGTGCGGATGCAACGGCTCGCGGTCGCCGCCGACCCGTCTGCCCGGCAGTACCTCCAACTCGCGGAGATGCTCATCGTCGCCGGGGAGTTGCAACCGGCGTGGGACGCCTTGGAGGCGGTCGAAAGCGACGACGCGGGCTGGCCGGCGTCGCGGCGGGGGTGGCGGGACTTGGTGCGGGCGGTGCGGCGGCGCGAACTCCGGCGACGGAGTCTCCACCCCCTGAGTGTCGATCTGCCGCCGCACGCGCGGCACCGGATGCGGCTGGCAACGCTGCTGCACGCGGGCAGTCAACGCCTTGCTTCGCGGTACGCCGACGCGGCGGACGAGGCGTCGCCGGAACTGCACGGGCACGTTGACGGGCAGGAGTTCGGCGGGCTGCGCGACCTCGACGACCGGTTCGCGTCGGTGCTGGAAGTGTTCTTCGGCCGGGCTTACGTCGTGGTGCCGTTGGAGCGGCTCGACCGGATACGTCTGCTGCCCGTCGTCGGCCTCGCGGACACGATTTATCGCCCGGCGGAATTGCGCTCCGTGGACGGCGAACTCTGGCCGTGCGTCGTGCCGCTGGTCTACCCGGGGTCCCACGAGGACGGCGGCATCTGTGCCCTCGGCTACGAGACCGACTGCGACGACAACGATTCCGCCGTGGCGACCGCCGTCGGCGCACGGGTCTGGTACTTCGGCGAAAACGAGGGCTTGCTGTCGGAGTGCCGGCAAATCGATTTACACGGCGTTACCGGCGATTAATCCTGGTAGGCGCGGCGGCGGGATTTGATCGCCAGCCGGGGCAAGAGCAAGCCGCCGAAGCCGCCGCTGACGACTCCGAGCGTCGTCAACCCGACGATCACGACGATCAGGCCGGTCGGCGTGCGGAGCGATTCGGAGGCGTAGCCGACGAGTTCGAGCAGCCCGCTCAGCGGGAGGACGACCGCCTCTTTGCCGAGCAACGCGAGGACTGCGAGAACGATCGCAGCGACGAGGCCCGTGACCGCGCCGTGCCGCAACCCGGCCCCACTCCCGCCGCCCGCGATCAGCCCACCGGCCAACAGTGCCAGGCCGCCGAAGACGAAATCGACCAGCGGGATTTGGGCGGGTGAGCCGAGAAACAGCCCGTTCCCGGCCAGGGTCCGCAGACCCAATCTCGCCGAGTCGGCGAGCAGGAACCCGAGGACAGCGACGGCCACGCCCGTGCCGACCTTCGCCCACGACAACGGAGTCGGCCGGGGGGCGTCCAGGTCGTCGTCTTTGAGCGGAATCATCGAACTGCCGCGGGAGCGGACTTTGGACGGCGGGAGCGGCACGACGCCCGGCCAGACGATCGCGCCGAGACGGCCCAGGGGCAGGGCCAGCGCAGCAATGCCCGCGACGAATCCGGCCTCGACGGCCGTCGGCTTGAGACCGGCCAGAGAGTCGGTGGCGAGGAAGAGGACGCCGCACAGTAAGCCGGTCATCCCGCCCGCGGCCGTGCCGTTCGACCGGCCGGCCCCGGCGAGTACCGCCCCGAAGAGAATCGCACCGGCCCGCAAGGCCCAGTTTCCGAGCGACCCCGGGACTAGATCGGTCGCGTCCACGGCGGCGAGGGAGCCGAGCAGCATTTCCCGGAAGCTCAGGTACAAGCCCAGGGCCGCGACGGTCCCGACGACGACCCGGCCGACCGCGGTCGGTTCGATCAGGTCGGGCGGGTCGAACAGTTGGTCCCGGGACAGCGACGTGAGTTCGGACGGGGCGACGAGCCGGTCGCCGCACTTCGCGCAGCGTTCCGCGGCGTGAGACGCCGTCTTGCAAGCCGGACAGTAAAGTTGCATCGCTCGGACCCTGACCCGGATGAAGGGGCAGTGAAACCTAGAACAGTTTTGAGCGGCGGGCGGGGGCGATTTGCGGTCGCCCCGGCGGCGGGTATCATCACAACCATGACAACCCCCCGCATCCACTCGACCCCGCCGGAGGCCGTCACGGAGAGGGTCCGCGAAAAAGTCTTCATCGACGGGCGGACGTTCCTGCTCGAACGGCCCGGCGGCAGCGACATCCTGTTCGACCACCCGGCCGTCCGGGCCGCGTTCGCGTCGGACGAGTACATCCCGTACTGGGCCGACCTGTGGCCCGCCGCCCGGATGCTCTCGAAGGCGATCTGCCGGGAGCCGTGGGGCGCGTACCCCCGCGCGGAAGGCACGCCACTGCACGCCCTGGAAATCGCCTGCGGCCTGGGGCTGCCGGGCATCGCGGCCCTGGCGTGCGGCCTGCGCGTGACCTTCTCGGACATCGACGAACTCGCCGTGCAGTTCGCGGCCGAAAACGCCCGGCGGAACACGTTGACCGACTTCACGACGGCGGCCATCGACTTACGCTCGCCGCCGGCCGGGTTGGTCTTCGACGTGATCCTCGGGGCCGACCTGCTGTACGAGGAAAAGCTGGTCGAGCCGGTGGTCAATTTCTTGAAGACAGTTCTTTCGCCGACCGGCGTCGCCCTGCTCGCCGACCCCGACCGCATCGCGGCCAAGTCGTTCGGCCACGAGTGCCGGCTGGCGGGGCTGGCGGTGGAGAAGGCGTTCGCGCGGGCCGGCGAGCCGGGCGGCGAGCGGACCAAGGGGACGATTTACCGCGTCCGCCGGCCGCTCTCATGAACTCTTCAGTCGGCCCGGGGTAGATTCCAATCACTCCCGCACCGTCACCCGAATCGTAGGGAAGCTCCCATGCGCCGCACCCATCTGGCCCTCGGCTTGTTGCTCGCGTCCGGTGTCGGGACCCGGGCGGACGAACTCGCCCCGTCGCCGCGGCCGTTCATCGACCTGACGGGTTACCGGACCGTCGCCGAGGCGGTGCCGGCCGACGCCAAACTCGTCCGGGCCACCACGGCACCGACTGCCGTCGGCTACCTCGGCGTGCAAATCGGGACGGATACGTCCGGCGCGGTCGTCGTCGAAGAGGTGGCCGACGGTTCACCGGCAAGCGAGGCGGGGCTAACGGCCGGGGCGACCGTGACGGGCTTGAACGGCGAACCGGTGGCGACCGCGGCCGTGCTCAAGGAACGTCTCCGCGGGGTCGCGGCGAACCAGGTCGTGACCCTGACCGTGACGGTCCGCGGCGTGCCGAAGCGCGTGAGCGTGACGGCCAGCGCCTTGAGCAAACCGATGACCGGCACGCCGAACGCGCGACCGGTGCTGGGCGTTCAGGTCGGCTCGAGCAACGCCGCGGGCGTGGTGATCGACGGCGTCACGGAGAGCGGCCCGGCCGAGAAGGCGGGGTTGAAGAAGGGCGACGTGGTCACCAAGATCGACGAGACGAAACTGGAAGCCGAGAACGGCATCCGCGACGCCATCGCCGCCAAGAAGCCCGGCGACGCGGTCAAACTCTCGATCAAGCGCGGCGAGGAGGAGTTGGAAATCCGCGTCTTCCTCGGCGTCGATTCGGCCCAGGGCGGGTCGCGCCAGGCCGGGTGGGACGACCGCCTGCCGTCGGCGTGGAAGAAGCCGGTCTATCGGCTCGCCATCGTCGGCGTCGAGTACCCGGACGCGAAGCACAACGACAAGATCGCCGACGCCGACTGGGAGGCGTCGATGTTCAGCTTCGGCACGTACAAGGACAAGTCGGCGACGGGCCAGAAGGTCTGGGGCAGCATGGCCGACTACTACCGCGAAATCTCCTCCGGCAAGTTCGCCGTCGAGGGCCAGTTCGTCGGCTGGCACGAGGTCGCCAAGAAGCGGCTCGACTACAGCAGCGGGAGCGGCACCAGCACCCGCGAGAAGACGGCGCTCATGGTGGAGGCGCTGGACAAGGTGCTCGCCAAGACCGGCAAGGACGGCCTCAAGGACTTCGACGGCGTGTTCTTCGTCTACGCCGGCGAGCGCGTCAACACGACCCGCGGCGGGCTGTACTGGCCGCACCGCGCGACCGTCACGCACCAGGGCAAGCGGTGGCCGTACTTCATCGTCCAGGAGGGCGGCGCGAGGATGAACGACATCAGCGTCTTCTGCCACGAGTTCGGCCACATGCTCGGCCTGCCCGACCTGTACGCGCGGCCCGAGGTGCCGGGCATGGAGGGCGTCGGCCCGTGGTGCGCGATGTCCCAGCAGAACGGGGCCGGCCGGCCGCAGCACTTCAGCGTCTGGAGCAAGGACCAACTCGGCTGGGTGACGCCCAAGGTCATCGACCCGCGGGTGAAGCAGAAACTGGTGCTCGCCCCGATTGAAGACTCGCCGGCGGAGTGCCTGAAAATCCTGGTGCGGCCCGACGGCACGGAATACTTCCTCGTCGAGAACCGCCGCAAGAAAGGTTTCGACGCCGACCTGCCGGCCGAGGGCCTGCTCATCTGGCGGGTGCTGCCGAACAACGCCACCCAGCGGGTCTTTTTGGAGGAGTCGCACGGCGTCGAGGGGCAGACGGGGCCGCGGGTGTTTTTGGGCGCGGTCCCCTTCCCCAGCCCGGCGAACGCCAACTTCACCCCGGCCACGACGCCCAGCAGCAAGGGCCAACTCGGCGGCGGCTACGACGTCCACCTGACGAACATCCGCCGCCTGCCCGACGGCCGCGTCACCTTCGCCATCGGCTACGATTACCAGTAGATTCCCGACTCACTCGGCCGTGTACGGGAAGTCCGTCGCCAGCGAGCGCAGGGCCTGCACGGTGGCGATCTCGTCGGTGTAGCCGCTGTTGCCGTTGCGGGCGTCGAAGCGGGCCGCGAGCGTGTACAACTCGTTGTCCATCCAGATGGCCAACGCTTCGACGGCCCCTCCGCTGTGGACCGCGGCCGGCACCTTGACGGTCGGCGGTCGCGGGGCGTCGAGGACGATGTCGAGCGCGAGCTTGGCGGCGTTGTAAAAGCGGAAACTCGCGTGCGGTTGCCGGCTCTCTACGGCCATCGGTAAGTGCCGGCTCAACAGGCGTGCGGCCCGGCCGAGGTTGCCCGTCAGCGCCAGGAAGGCGGCGTGGGAGCCGTGCGAGGCGATGTGGGCCGGATTCGACTGCACCAGCGAATAGCCGACCTTGTGACAGCGCATCGCCTCCGCCGGTTCGCCGCGCCGGAGGTACGGCACCAGCAGCTTGGCGTAGGTCAGGTGCGGCACCTCGCCGCACGACATTTTGCCCCGCAGGATCGGCTTTGCGGCCGCAACCGCCGCGTCGTCATCGCCCCCGTACAGCCGGTACGTCACGTCCGCGTCTTGCACGCACGCCTTGCAGTTGCTCAGGATGTCCCGCCTGGACAGCAGGAACTTCGCGTGGGCGGTGTCGGCCGCCGGCCGGTCGTGCATGGTGATGGCCACGTCGCGGCGGATCTGGTGGACGGCGTGCAGGGTCGAGCCTCGGGCCAGGAAGCGTTGCGTGAAGTCGGCGAACAGGCTCTCGATCTGCGCCCGCGGCACGTCGGGGAAGTTGGGCAGGCTGTCCGCCATCCACTTGTAGTGCCACAGGATCGGCGTCGGGTCGATCGTCTCGGCGTGGCGGTCGCAGTAGGCCAGGCACCACGAGAAGGAGACGAACGACACGTCCGGCCGGCCACTGAATTGTGCGGCGTTCGTCAACTCCATGCGGGCGCTGTACGCCGTCTCGTCGTCCTGAAGGGAGTCGGCGATGCGGACCGCCTCCTCCCACAAGGCGACCTTGGCGTCGCCGTTGGGGGCCTGTTCGGCCTGCCCGGCGACCTCGGCATACTTCACCCAAGCGTCGAGGTCTTCCATGGCCCGCGGCTCCGTAGTTACTCGCCCGAAACGACTTCGCCGCCGGCGCGGCTCGACAAGGCTTGTAGCGTCCTCAACGGCAATTCGGTGCGCAAGAAGCGGACCGAGCCGTCGGCCAGGGCGAAGTTCGCGCCGCCGGTGTGCTCGCTGCCGTAGGCCCCGTAGCGGTCCCAGGCGATCGGCTCGAGTGCGGCCCACGCGACCTGGACCGGCGGGGCACCGGGGACCGGTGGGGGCGGAACGTACTTCGTCGGGAAGCCGAAGTTGATCGACAGCGCGCTGCCGAGGAGCAGGGTCGCCCCGGCGGTCGGCCCGGGGACGGGTGCCCAACCGGCATACGACCCGGTCGCCTGCAACGCGGGCACGGCGGCCGGTGTCAGCGGGGCGGTGGCGTAACTGTCGAGGTTGGCGTCGCCGATGGTCTTCTCGCCGAACAGGATCGTGTTCGACGTACCGTCGGTGATGTGGAGCAATTGCACCTGGCTGCGGGTCGTCGTCGTGCTGTAGCCGAAGACGCCGTCGGCGGTCGCGCGCCACGCGGGGAACGCCTTGAAGCCGGCGTTGCCGCCGTAGTTGGTCAAGCCGATCGTCAGCGTGCCGAACCGCGACGGGTTCTCGGTCGTCCCGCTCGCCGGGCAGACGAGCACTTTCATCGGGGTCGCGGCCGGGGTCGCGTCGCCGCCGAAATCGTTGGCGGGGTTGGCGTAGTCCCACCGGGCCGCGACGTTGCCCTGCTCGATGTACGGCAAGAGTTCGACGAACAAAGAAGTCCAGCGGTTACCGGGGCCGGGGTAGGCGACCCCCTGCGGCAGATTGCCGGTCGCGTCGTGGTAGCCGTGTGCGGCCAGCGCGAGTTGCTTCAGATGACTAGTACACTGCGCGCGACTCGCGGCGGCGCGGACCTTTTGCACGGCCGGCAGGAGCAGCCCGATCAGGACCGCGATGATGGCGATCACGACAAGGAGTTCGATCAGCGTGAAGCCGCGGCGCGGAGTTTTCATACCGCCGAAGCTACGCCGAAAGTCGCCGCGCCGCAACGCCCCGCCCCGCGCAATCGCCGAGAAGCCCGGCACCCGGCCCGTCACCGGCCGAACTGTTTCGCGGCGAAGGTCAAGAAGGCGTCCCAGTCGGCGCGGGTCATTGAGTGAGCGCCGGGGCGAACCCAGTAACCGAGGCGTCCGCCGACGGCTGCGTTTTCGGCGGGGTACGCGGTCGCGTCCATGCCGGCCACGCCGTACAGGGCGTAGGCGGGGTTGGCGGCGCGGAGGACCTCGAACTGGCCGGCCGGGTCGGCCCACTGGTCGCCGGTCGCGTTGCTGAACAACGCCGGCCGCGGGGCGCACAAGGCGACCAGCGCGTGCTGGTCGAACGGCAATTTCTCGGCCGCGTCGCCGAACGCCTTGAAGGTGCCGCAGAACCAGTGCGGGAAGGCGGCGTTGATGCGGGCGAGCGGCTCGCTCTTGGGGTTCGTCCGGCGGTCCGGGGCGGTGCCGCCGCACCCGGCCTGGTGCGGGATGGCGAGGGCGACGCGGTCGTCGAAGGCCGCCGCCACCATCGTCGCCTTGCCGAGCCGCGAGTGCCCGACGACGGCGATCTTCTGGGCGTCGATCTCGGGCACGGTGACGAGGTAGTCGATCATGCGGTGCGCGCCCCACGCCCACGCCATCACGGCACCGGTCGCCGCGGGGTCGGCCTCGCCTTCGGGCACCGGCGGCATGATGACCCTGGCCAGGCCGCCGCGGATCTTCGGGTTGTCGGGGATCACTTCGCCGGCGTAGAAGACCGCGACGGCATAGCCCTTGCCCAAAATCGTTTCGATCGGCCACACGTCCTTGCTCTTGCCGCGGCCGACCGCCGTCGCCTTCTCCGAGACCGTGCCCGGTTGCGACGAGTACATCCAGGCGTCCGGGACGCGGACCTTGGGGTCGTCGGTCACTTGGTGGTTGCCGCCGAACATCAGCCCCAGGAAGACCGGCACCTTCCCCGCAACCCCGTTCGGCGTGACGACGAGCAAGTGGACCGGCGGCGCGTCCGGCGTCACCTTCACGGCGACCTCGCGGAGCGTGCCCTTGCCGCCGAACGCCGCCTTGTCCTCGTGCAGCACCGTCCCGCGCACGTCGCACTTCACCGCCGGGTAGTGGCCGTACATCACCGTCTGGAAGAGTTCCTTCAACTCGGGCTTGCGCTTCGCCTCCCACTCGGCTTTCGTCGTGATCTTGCCGCCGTCGAACGTCGTCAACAGGTCCGGCAT
>JANYHV010000243.1 GCA_025362195.1 Fimbriiglobus sp.
CTCGGCGGGTCGCGGCGCGGCTCGTCGTCGGCGAGCGTACAGACGACGATGTCGTCGTCGGACGCCGTCCGGGCGGCGGCCCGCGGCTTGGTCGCCTCCCACACGTCGAAGCCGACGGCGCGGCTGAGCTGCTTGGCCATCTCCCGCGCGCCGGGGTGCCGCTCGCTGGGGAACTTGCTCAGCGCGACCTGGACGACGCCTTCGGTCGCCGCCGAAATCTCCGGGCAGCCGACGCGGCCGAAGCGCGGCGGCGGCCTGTGGATGTGCGCGGCGAGTAACTCGTCCGTAGTGCCGGCGTCGAAGGGCAGTCGCCCGGAAAGCATCTCGTACATGATGACGCCGACGGAGTACAGGTCGCCCCGCGGATCGACGGCGTCGCCGCGGACCATCTCGGGGCTGACGTAGGCCGGGGTGCCGCACGCGAAGACCGCGCCGTGCCCGGTTAACTCGGCCAGTTGGATGTGCGGCTTCGACGCAAACCCGGCGAAGCCGAAGTCCATGACCCGGACCGATTCGCCGGCCGTGTCGAAGTCCGTGACCATGAGGTTCGCCGGCTTCAGGTCGCGGTGGACGACCTGGGCTTGCTGGGCGGCGTCGAGGGCGTGGAGCAGCGGCCCGATGAGCCGGGCCATGCGGTCCTCGGTCAGCCGGCCGCACCGGGCCAGGACCGCTTCGAGGGTCACGCCCGGGATGAAGTCGAGGACCAGGCACGCCCCGAGCGGGTCGTCCAGCGACGCCGCGTGGAGCTTCACCGCGTAGGGGTGGTGGAACTGGGACATGGACTTGACTTCGCCGTCGAAGAACTGGCGGAACCGCGGGTTGAGTTGGACGTGGTCTTTGATCCGCTTGATGACGACGAGTTGCGAGTGGTCGCGGACCGACCGGCCGAGGTAGACGTGGGCGTTACTCCCCTCGCCGAGGAAGCGGACCGCCTCGTACCGGCCGAGGAAGACCTTGCCGAGGATCGGATTCGCGGCCGGGCCGGGGGCGGGCCGGGGCATCGAACCGGAGTCCGTCGGCTTGGCAATTCGACCCGACAGACTGGGCAACCGCATCGTTCCGACACCTCGCCGTGGCGGCCGGACCCCAGGCCCGACGCATACCGGTCGAAAGCTAGTGCGAGAACGCCGCGTTGGCAAACCGGAGTCGCCCGACCGAGTCAAGGAGTGGCGACGGAATACCGAACGACGGCCGCGAATTCCGCCCCCGGGGCGAGAACGCGCAGGCCCGCATCAACGCCGCGGGCCGAAATGTTGAGCGCGTCCGTCGTGCAGGTGTACGGTTCCACGGCGACCGCCCGCCGGTGCGGCGGCGTGAACAGCAACAACTCGCGGAACGACGGGTCGGCGGTGACCGTCACGACTTCCGGTGCGAGCGGGTGTGCCAGGGTTGCCCGCAATGACGGTTGGTCGGCCGGTTCCATCGGCAGGTCGCCGTACAGGTGGTCGAGGACGGCGTCGCCGATCGGCCGCGGCCGGGTGAAATCGACCCCCGCCGGCGTCGGCACGGTCTCCCCCGTCGCCAGGCTGTTCTCGGCGACCCAGAGCGACCGGGCCGGGGCCTGGAGGACCATCGCATCGACCGGTTCGCCCGGCAACGACGGCAGGCAGAAGTACGGGTGGTAGCCGAGGCCGAACGGCACGTTGCCCGGCCCCGGGTTCTGCACCCGGCACCGCACTTCGAGGGCCGCCGCCGTCAGCCGGTACGTCACCGTCAGCACCAGGTCGCCCGGCCAGCAGGCGAGCACGTCGGGCCGGTCCACGGAGAGTTGAAACTGCCCGGTCACCTCCGCGGCGTCGGCCCCTTCGCTCGACCCGACGACCCGCCACGCGCTCTTCGGCGTGAATCCGTGGATGGCGTGCTGCCCCGAGGTTTCGTTCAACGGCAACTGGTACGCTTTGCCCTCGAAGGTGAAGCGGCCGTGCTTCAAGCGGTTCGGGAAGGGGAACAAGATCGGGTGGCCGGAGCGCGTCGGCACGGGGTTGGTCGCCCAGTCCGGCGCGGTGTAAAAGACCGGCCCGAGGCCGCCGGACTCGGTGCGCACGGCCCACCGAACGCAGTTGAACCCGAGGGCCGGCCAGACCTCCGCCGTGGCGTGACCGGCGTCGTCGGCGAGGGTATAAACGGTGCCGCTCGCCGTGCCGGCCCGGGCTTCGGTCGTCGTGATTCGGAAGGCCATCGCACGGACTCCGGGGTGTCGGGGCAGTCAGTTTAGCGGCCGCCGGTATCATTGACCCCGGCACCCGGCGAGGGCGGACGTGGACGAAGCGGCGGCACTGCGGGCGACGATCGCGGCCCACCCGGAGGCCGACTTGCCGCGGCTCGTCTACGCCGATTGGCTCGAAGACGGCGGCGACGACGGCCAGGCGGCGATGATCCGTACGCAGGTGCAACTCGCGCACGAGCCGGCCTGGTCCTCGCTGGCCGTCCGCTGCCGGCACCACACGCCGGAAATCCTCACCGGCAAGCCGTGGCGGCACACGCTCCCTGATGTGTCGCCCCGCATCGCCGCGTGGCACCCCGAAACGCCGTTCCGCCGCGGTGCCCCCGACTGGCTCGTCGTCCGCGACCTGGCCTCGTTCCTCGACGACGCCGGCCGCCTGTTCGACCTCGCCCCGATCACGACCCTGTCGCTGCCCACGTCGTCGCTCGACTACTGGCAAGAGTTCGCCCGCCGACCGTGGCTGCGGCAAGTGCGTGCCCTGCACTTCTACGGCGTCTCGACGCCGATCGAGCCGCTGCGCGTGCTGGCGAACGCCGTGAACGCCAGCAGCGTCGAGGAACTGACGCTGGAGCGCACCAGCGGCCCGGCATTCCCCGTGGTGCTGGGCGACCTGTTCCAGAGCGACCTCGGCAAGCGGCTGAAGCACCTCGACCTCCGCGCGGGCGGCGACAACGACGGCGAGTGGTTGGAAGCCTTCAGTAAGTTGCCCGCGAGCCATGCGTTGGAGGGGTTGGATTTGCGGACGATGGCGTTCGGCGGTCAACGTTTGCATATCCTCGCCGAGTCGGAATGTTTCGGACGCCTGCGTCGGTTTCACGTCCACAATGACCGGATACTTCGCCGGGAGATGAGAGTTCTGATGCGACGCGGGGGTGTCAGGTCGTTTGAAGATGTCGCATTCCGCGCGGCCATCGGCGGGCACGAAACCTTGCAGAGGATGTCACGTTCAGTTTCGATGCGTGGGGTCCAGAGACTGGACTTGTCCCGGCAGCCCATGTTCGATTTGAGTGAGTGGTCGCAGTCTGAACATTTAGGCGATGTCGTGTCTCTCAACCTGGCGGAGTGTTTCCGGTCTCGTGACCACTTCTTGACTCGTGACGCCGAACTCGCCCCAATCGTCGCGATGCGGTGCTGGCCGAAGCTCGTGGAGCTGGACCTGTGCGGCAACAGGACCAACGAGTTGAGCCTGAAAACCCTGCTTGACGCCAAACCGCCGGATAATCTCGTCGCACTTCGCCTGACCGGCATCGGGCTCGCTTCGGCGTTCCGGGCGAAGCTACAGAGCCATTTCAACGGGGCGGTGTCCTTCTACGACAACTGGTAAGCTCACGGCCCGCCGGCGAGCGGGGGACGATAGTCCCCCGAGTGCTCCAGCGTCCGAGTCGCCCCGTCCATACTTTGACACTTGAGTGGGGCGGACTCGGGGGACTTTCGTCCCCCGCTCGCTGGGTCTCTTGACGGAGCAACACCATGACCGTGCGCGACGCCTTGGCCGACGGCGAGTTGGCGAAAGCCGTGCGGCTCCAGACGCTCGCGGTCGCCGCCGACCCTACGCCGCCGGCGCTGCTGCAACTGGCGGAACTACACCTCGTGGCCAGTGAACTCCGCGAA
>JANYHV010000282.1 GCA_025362195.1 Fimbriiglobus sp.
CGGATTTCGTCGAATCCACTTGACACGGCCGGCACGCCGCTACAATCACAACTTCGCCCCAGCCTGCGTCGTCGGCTGGGGCTTTTTCGCTTTCGTCGCGTCGATCCCTCGTCACCGAGGTCGATCGCCTTCGGGAATGGCCTCGACCCTGGTCCGGCGTGCGCGGCAGGGCGGTGGAGTTTTTCGCAGATGGCCAAGACAGTCACGGCTTACGTCAAGTTGCAGTGCCCCGGCGGCCTCGCGACCCCCGCCCCGCCCGTCGGCCCCGCGCTGGGTGCCCACGGCGTCAACATCGGGCAGTTCGTCAAGCAGTTCAACGAGAAGACGGCCGGGCCGGACACCAAGGGGATGATGCTCCCCATCATCATCACCGTCTATTCGGACCGGTCGTTCGAGTTCAAAATCAAGTCGCCGCCCGCCGCGGTGCTGTTGAAGCTCGCCGCCAAGATTCCGCACACCAAGAAGGCCGGCGGGGACGTGATCCCGGCCGACTCGAAAAAGGGCGGCAAGTACAAGGGCTTCACCGTCACCGAGGCCCAGGTGACGGACATCGCCGTGAAGAAGATGAAAGACTTGAACGCCCGCGACGTGGAACACGCCGCGCGGATCATTGCGGGCACCGCCCGCAGCATGGGCATCACGATCAGCGGTTGATCGGACCCCGACCTATTCACCCGCACCACCAGCCCGTCTGAGTGGGAGGAGCCGACCCGTTCGGTTCCGCTAACGGAGTGTTCACGATGGCAGACGAAGTGAAGCCGGCCCCCGACGCACCGGGGGCCGCCAAGCCCGCCGCCCCGGTCCTCCCGGGCCAGGAAACGATCAGCGCCGCCAAGGCCATCGCCACCGCGGACGACAAGCCGAAGCGCAAGAAGACGCCGGGCAAGTCGCCGCACGTCGGCAAGAAACTGCGCAACTCGCGCAAGAGCACCGAGCAAAAGGTCCGGGCACTGGCCGTGCTGCCGCTCCGGCAGGCGATCACGATGCTCAAGACCTTCAAGAAGGCCAAGTTCGACGAGACGGTCGAGGTCCACATGAACCTCGGCATCGACTCGACGCAGTCCGACCAGATGGTCCGCGGCAGCGTGGCGTTGCCGAATGGCATCGGTAAGGCGGTCCGCGTGGCCGTGTTCTGCCAGGGCGACAACGCCGCCAAGGCTAAAGCGGCCGGGGCGGACTTCGTCGGCGGGACCGACCTCGTCGAGAAGGTGCAGAAGGAAGGCTTCCTCGACTTCGACGTGGCCATCGCGTCGCAGGACATGATGGGTCTCGTCTCCCGGCTGGGCAAAATCCTCGGGCCGCGCGGCCTGATGCCGACGCCCAAGGCCGGCACCGTGGTCGCCACCGGCGGCGACGTTGGCGCGGCGGTCCGCGAGTTCAAGGCGGGCAAGGTCGAGTACCGGTCGGACAAGTCCGGGCAGATTCACGCGGGTGTCGGCAAGCTGTCGTTCGACGACGCCAAACTCGTCGAGAACATCACGACGTTCGTCGAGACGGTCCGCGCCGCCAAGCCGAGCGGCGTGCGGGGCAACTTCGTCAACGGCATCGTCATCTCGGCGACCATGATGCCCGGCGTCCGCACGTCGGTGTAACCGGCCCGACCCACCCGGCCCCGGCCGGCACCCCACACCGCCCGAACAAGGACCCCGCCCGATGAGCAAGAAGATCAAAGCCCTCGAACTGACCGCCCTCCGCGACTCGCTGGGCGCGGCCAAGGACTACGTCATCCTCGAACCGGTCAAGTGCGACGCCGCCGCCGACTACGAGTTCCGCCGGACGCTCCGCGACAAGAAGATTCGCGTCCTCATGGTCAAGAACAGCTACGCCAAGAAAGTGTTCGGCGAACTCAAGATGAACGCCGGCGACGTCTGGAGTTCGACGACGCTGCTCTGCTTCGGCGGGGCGAGCATGAAGGAACTGTCGAACACCGTCGATACGGCCGTGAAGGCGTCGAAGAAGGACGCCAAGGCCGCCGAGAAGTACAAGGTCAAGACGGCCGTCTCGGATGGTTCACCGGTGACCCTCGAAGTCGCCAAGAAGATGCCGACCCGCGAAGAGGCCATCGGCAACGTCCTCGGCTGCGTGCTCGCCCCCGGGGCGAACCTGGCCGCGGCGATCCTCGGGGCCGGGGCCACGATCATGGCCGTCGTCAAGACAATCGAAACGAACGCCGAAAAGGCCGCGACGGACGTTCCCGCGGCCGCCGAAGCCCCCGCCGCCGGTGGCGACGCCGCCCCGGCCGCCTAGTCCACTCCGAACCCACCGGCCGGCGGCTCGTGTCGCCGGCCATTGAACCTGGCTATTACGCTTTGTCGCCGGTCGCTTCACCGGCTTATGAGCACCATTTGAAAGGGACCGAACTATGAGCGCGATTGCCGAACTGGGCGACAAGCTGTCCAAACTGACCCTGGCCGAAGCCGTTCAGTTGACCGACTACATGAAAGAAACCTACAAGATCGAGCCGGCCGCGGGCGGCGGTGGCGGCGGTGGTCCGGCCGTCGCGGCCGCGCCGGCAGCCCCGGTCGCCGAGCCGACCGAGTTCAACGTCATTCTGACCGGCTTCGACGCCGCGAAGAAGATCGGCGTCATCAAAGTCGTCCGCGAGATCACCGGCCTGGGCCTCGGCGAAGCCAAGGCCGCCGTCGAAGGTTTCCCGAAGGAAATCAAGTCGAGCGTCGATAAGAAGCTCGCCGAAGAAATCAAGGCGAAGGTCGAAAAAGAGGGCGGTAAGGTCGAAATCAAGCCGGTCTAACGGAATTCGGCAAAAAATGACCCGGGGCGGGTGGTCAGTCCACTCCGCCCCGGGTATATTGTTGTTACTTGATGAATTCCAGGGAATCTCTGACGAACCGTCCCGTCGAAGCGCCGCCATGTTATGGCCGGGGTTTCGCGTCCGGTTTGCCTGTCGTTGTTAGCCCTATCATCCTGGCCCACGCCCTCCGTGGTGACGCCGCGAACGGTCGCAGTCTTCACCCCGACGTGACGCCACAACTCGGAGCGCCCTTGCCTCGCACGACTCTTACTGCTCCCGCAACGGCCACCACGACTCGCACGTTCATCACCCTCGATTAGCTCGTTCGATTAGCAAACCGCACGCCCGGCAGTTCCCGGCGGTCCGCGACGCCTTGTTGAATTACCCAGTGAATACCGCATTCCTCCGCTAGTCGCAAGCCCCGTTGCCCATCCCGAGCAACGATTCGCCTGCCTGAGCGTGATCTTGTCCTCCCTACGGGTAAGGAGTCACACAGTATGGCCATTCCCGCCGTCCGCATCATCGCCCCCACCGTCGAGCGCAACTTCGGCCGCTTCGGTGACGCGGCCCCGGTGCCCCCGCTCACGGACATCCAGACGCGGTCTTACGACCGATTCCTGCAACTCGACGCCAGCTACGATAAGCGCACCCAGACCGGCCTCGAAGGCGTCATGCGCGAAATCTTCCCGATCGAGAGCTACGACAAGAAGATCAGCCTCGAATACGTCAAGTACGAACTCGGCAAGCCGCGCTACGACGCCGACGAGTGCCGCCAACTCCGCCTGACCTACGGCCGCCCGTTCCGCGTCTGGCTGCGCTTGCGCAAGGCCGACGGCACGGCCGTCGAGGAAGAGGTCTATCTCGGTGACATGCCGATCATGATCGGCGGCGGCGAGTTCATCATTAACGGGGCCGAGCGCTGCGTCGTCAGCCAGTTGCACCGCTCGCCGGGCGTCGATTTCGTCGTCGAGCGCGAGGCCGACAAGGACATGCACTCGTGCCGGATCATCCCGGAGCGCGGGAGCTGGATCGAGATCAACTGCACCAAAAAGGACACGCTGGGCGTCCGCATCGACCAATCGGGCAAGTTCTCGTCGCTGACCCTGCTCCGGGCGATGGACCCCCAGTACAGCTCGACGGCCGCGATGATCCGCGAATTCTTCGCCGCCGAGGTCGAGACGGTCAAGCTGAACGCCAAGGACGCCCGCGCCCGCCTGGTCGGCGACGTGGAAACCCTGGTCCAGCCGATGATGGCCGTGGACGACGTGATCGACCCCGAGACGGGCGAAGTCTACCTCGACGCCGGCAAGCCGTTTTCGGCGGTGGCCTTCGACCGCGCGATCCTGTCGCAGTTGAAGGACGTGACGGTCATCCCGACGCCCAAAGACCCGATCATCCTGAATTCGCTCAACGAAGACGGCACCGACTCGCACGAGAACGCGCTGCTCAAGATTTACCAGCGGCTGCGGCCCGGCAACCCGGCCCAACTCGAAAAAGCCCGCGACCTGTTCCGCGAAAAGTTCCTCGACCCGAACCGCTACCGGCTGGGCCGCGTCGGTCGGTTCCGCATCAACCGCAAGTTCGACCAAACGGTCCCCGAGACCGAGATGACCCTGCGGGCCGTGGACTTCGTCAACGCCATCAAGTACCTGCTCGACCTGCGGGCCGGCAAGGGCGGCGTCGATGACATCGACCACCTCGGCAACCGCCGCCTGCGGACCATCGACGAGCTGGCCGCGGACGAGATGCGCAAGGGCTTCTTGAAGCTCCGCCGCACCGTGCAGGAGCGGATGGCGATCAAGGACGCCGAGGAGATGACCCCGCGGACGCTCATCAACCCCAAGTCGGTGTCGGCGGCGATCGAGTACTTCTTCGGCCGGTCCGAGTTGTCGCAGGTCGTGGACCAGACCAACCCGCTCGCCCAGTTGACGCACGAGCGCCGGCTGTCGGCCCTCGGGCCAGGCGGGTTGAACCGCAAGCGGGCGGGGTTCGAGGTGCGCGACGTTCACATCTCGCACTACGGCCGCATCTGCCCGATCGAGACGCCCGAAGGCACGAACATCGGCCTGATCTCGTCGCTCGCCATCTTCTCGGAGATCGACGAGTACGGCTTCCTGACGACCCCGTACCGCCAGTTGAAGGACCAGCGGCTGACGCAAGAAGTCGTCAAGTTGCGGGCCGACGAAGAGGCACGCCTGAAGCTCGCCCCGGCCGACACGCCGACCGACGACAAGGGCCGCATCACCGCCGAGCGCGTCAACGGCCGGATCACCGGCGAACTCGGCTCGATCGCCGCCGCGCAGATCGACTACATCGACGTGTCGCCGAAGCAGATGGTTGGCGTCTCGGCGGGGCTGATCCCGTTCCTGGAGCACGACGACGCGAACCGCGCGCTCATGGGGTCGAACATGCAGCGGCAGGCCGTGCCGCTGCTCGTGACCGAGCCGCCGATCGTCGGCACCGGCCTCGAAAAAGAGGTCGCCCGCCACTCCGGCATGTTGGTTCGCGCCCAGGAAGACGGCGTCATCCACTACGTGGACGGCGAGCGCATCAAGGTCGAGGAGAAGGACAAGATCGTCCGCGAGTACGTGCTGCGCAAGTACCACGGGCTGAACGAGCGGACCTGCTTGAACCAGCGGCCCATCATCAAGATGGGCCAGAAGGTCAAGAAGGGTCAAATTATGGCCGACGGGGCCGCGACGTACCTGGGCGAACTCGCCCTGGGCCGCAACGTCCTCGTCGCGTTCATGTCGTGGGAAGGTTACAACTTCGAAGACGCCATCATTATCAGTGAACGTTTGGTGCAGAACGACACGTACACGTCGTTGCACATCGAAGACTTCGACATCGAGATTCGGGAAACCAAGCTCGGCAAGGAAGAGTTCACCCGCGACATCCCCAACGTGTCGCCCAAGGCCCTGAACAACCTCGACGACTACGGCATCGTCCGCGTCGGGACGTTCGTCAAGCCGGGGGACATCCTCGTCGGCAAGGTGTCGCCGAAGTCCCGCAGCGAACTTACGCCCGAAGAAAAGTTGCTGCACGCCATCTTCGGCCGGGCCGGCGAGGACGTGAAGAACGACTCGCTCGAAGTGCCGTCCGGCGTCGAGGGCGTGGTGATCGCCGCCCACCGGTACAGCCGCAAGGCGAGTATGACGGACGACGAGCGCAAGGAAATCGGCAAGCGCGAGAAGGACATCAACACGACCTACTCGGAGAAGATCGCCGAGCAGTTCCGCGAGTTCATCGAGGCGATCTCCGAGGTCGTGGACAAGAAAGAACTCAAGGACCCGAACACCGGCAAGCAACTCGGGTCCGAGAAGGACGACGCGATCGTCTCGACGCAGGCCAAGGGCTTCAAGCTCGAATCCCTGGACGTGCGGACGCCCGAGAAGTCGAAGGTCGTCAACAAGATTTACGGCCGGCACTGGGAGCGGATTCAGTTCTTCATCGACGAGCAGGAGCGCAAGTTGGCGTCCCTGTCCCGCGGCGACGAACTGCAGTCGGGCGTCCAACAAATGGTCAAGGTGTACGTCGCCACCAAGCGCGTCATCTCCGTCGGCGACAAGATGGCCGGGCGGCACGGGAACAAGGGCGTGATCTCGAAGATCCTGCCCGAGGAGGACATGCCGTTCCTCAAGGACGGCACGCCGATCGACATCATCCTGAACCCCCTCGGCGTGCCGAGCCGGATGAACGTCGGCCAGATTCTTGAGACGCACCTGGGCTTCGCCGCGGCGAAGCTGGGCTTCAAGAGCATCACGCCGGTGTTCGACGGGGCCGACGAGGCCGAGATTCGTAAGGCGTTGAAGGAGGCCGGCCTGCCGGAATCCGGGAAGAGCGTCTTGTACGACGGCCGCACCGGCGACCGTTTCGAGCAACCGGTAACCGTGGGTTACCTGTACATGCTCAAACTGCACCACCTCGTGGACGACAAGGTCCACGCGCGGGCGACGGGGCCGTACAGCCTCATCACCCAACAACCCCTCGGCGGCAAGGCCCGCTTCGGCGGCCAGCGCTTCGGCGAGATGGAAGTGTGGGCGCTCGAAGCCTACGGGGCCGCGTACATCCTGCAGGAACTCCTCACCGTCAAGTCCGACGACGTGGAGGGGCGCACCAAGATTTACGAGAGCATGGTCAAGGGCGAGAACACCCTGGAAGCCGGCACCCCCGCGAGCTTCGACGTGTTAACGCACGAGATTCGCGGCCTAGGCCTCAACATGCAACTGGAGAAGAAGCGCGTCGAGATGTAACGCGCCACGTCTGCGGCGTCTTGCGTCTGTAGCTGGCCTCCGTGAGGCCGGTGTCCTTCCAGGGTCGTTGGCTTCGACCCGAGCGAAGCGCAACCCGGCCTCACGGAGGCCAGCTACAGACGCATGACGCCGCAGACTCGTCTGATCTAATAGACCCCTGCTTTGTCTTCGACTCTAGACCGCACACTCCTGGGGACTTTTCATACATGAGTACGCCCGCCCCGATGTCCGCTGCCGCGATTGCCGAAGCGAACAACTACGACCGCATTAACGACTACGGGGCCGTGCGCATCAGCCTCGCGTCCCCGCACGACATCCGGTCGTGGTCCTTCGGCGAAGTCAAGAAGCCGGAGACGATCAACTACCGCACCTACCGGCCGGAAAAAGACGGCCTGTTCTGCGAGCGCATTTTC
>JANYHV010000303.1 GCA_025362195.1 Fimbriiglobus sp.
AACCGGGGAACCACTGTCTGAAGCTTTCGGTTTCGCTTTGAAGGTCAACGTCGCCGATCAAGAGGGCAAGTTCAGCCTCTTCAAAGCAACCCCCTAACGGTTGACTGTTTTTCAGATGACACCAATGAATCAAATACAGAATAATCTTTTTTTGTTTACTGGCGTCGGCAAAATTCCCGAAGAAGAAGAAGAAGTTTTGCTAGAAAGATGCTCAGCCGGATAAGGTGAAGAAAAAGAAGAAGTTTGGCCAACAACTGACGCTTGAACTTCTTCTTCTTCGGTAGCCTTCTCCGAAGAACTGGTTTTTGTCTTTGTATCATTGGTGTCATCTGGAAACCGTTGCTTCCACTTCTCGGCAACCCTTCCTCCCGTGGCCAGCTTGACCACTTCGGCTTTGCCCGCTTTCGCCAACGCTTCCAGGGTTTCGCCAACCTTTTCAGTTGTCGCTTTCGGCTTGAAATTTTCGTTGATTTTCCAACGCTCAAGGCTCCCCGTTTCGGGCAAGAAGTTCAGCACATCGAGCCAAAGGGGGTCAGCTTCGACCACTTGGCTTTGAGCCGCTTGAACGGCTCCCCCGAAGATCAACGCCGCACTTTCCCGGCAGTAGTTCCAGGCCGCTAGCGCGGCCACAAGGTGAGCCAAGCCGATCACCTTCGAGCCATCCGCCAAAGCGTAAAGCATGGCCAACCTGAGCACTTGACCTCTCGCCCGGTCAGTGTGCGCAACCGTGTCGCCCGAACGCTTCAGCGTGGGGTAAACCGCATCCCACGCCTTGCCGGCGTCATCGTCCCTACTGAGTTCGCCGGCGGCTTTAGCGAAGTCCAGGGCGGGTTTCAAGCGGGTCAAGAAGGGCATAAGGATCAAGTCTAAAGGCTTCGGGCGGGGATATGCGTTCACGCCCCTTGCGCTCGCGGGGGTTCGCTGGTAGGGTAAGCGTCGCATGACACCGCCCCCGCTGCCCGACGAACTCCTCGCCACCCTGCCCCCGGCCGTGGTCGTCTACATCCGCGCCCTCGAAGCGATCGCCGGCCAGGTCGTCCTGCTCACCGCCCGCGTCGCCGAACTCGAAGCCCGCCTCGGCCAGACCTCCGCCAACACCTCGAAACCGCCGTCGTCCGACGGCCCCCACGTCAAGCCCGCCCCGCCCAAAAAACCGTCCGGCAAGGCCAAGGGCGGGCAGCCCGGGCACCCCCGGAACGACCGCCCACTCCTGCCCCCCGACGCCGTCGTCGAACTCCGCCCGGCCGACTGCCCGGACGGCCGGCACGCCCTCGCCGGGGACGACCCCGACCCCGTCGCCCACCAGGTCGTCGATCCCGCCCGTCCGCCCGCACGTGACCGAGTACCGCCGCCACCGCTTGACGTGCCCCCGGTGCGGCCGGGTTAGCTGCGCCGAACTCCCGGCCGGCGCGTCGTCCGGGTACGGCCCCCGCGTCGAGGCCACGGCCGCCCTGTTGACCGGCGGGTACCGGGTCGGCAAGCGGGGCGTCGCCCGCCTGATGGGCGACCTGTTCGGCGTGCCGATCAACCCGGCCGGCGTGTGCGGCCTCCAGCACAAGACGGCCGCCGCGCTCGAACCCGTCGTCGCCGAGGCCCGCGCGCACATCGTCGGCAAGCCGGTGAACGTCGACGAGACGAGATGGCGACAAGCCCGCACCCGCGTCTGGCTGTGGGTCGCCGTGACGGCCGCGGTGACCGTCTTCCTGATCCGATCGTCCCGCGGCCGCAAGGTCCTGGGCGAACTCGTCCCCGGCGAACTCGGGGTGGCCACGACCGACCGGTTCAGTGCGTACGCCCACCTCGACCCCGGCCGCCGACAGGTCTGTTGGGCGCACCTGCGGCGGGACTTCCAGGCGATGATCGACCGGGTCGACGCCGGGTCGGCGGGGGGCGGGAAGACGGCCGGGGTGTGCGCGTCCCTGCGGGGGATCGAAGCGGGGTTGTACACGTTCGCCACGACCGAGGGCGTCGAGCCGACGAACAACGCGGCCGAGCGGGCGGTGCGTCACGCCGTGTGCTGGCGGAAGACGAGCGGGTGCTCACGGTGGTGGCGACGTGCCGCCAGCAGGACCGGGACGTACTGGGCGTGCTGACCGCCGCCGTGCAGGCCGCACGGACCGGGACCACCCCGCCGTCCCTCGTCCCCGCCGGGGCGTGAACGCATACTCGATGTTGAGCACATTTCTACATTGCTGGTCACAACTGTATAAAGTTTACTAATACAAAAAAGCTTTGTCCAGGAAACTTTTATTTCGCCGCTTGCTCGGCTAAATTAACTCGTCGGTGAGTGTCGAGGGCGAATGAGGCTAGGTTTTGAAACCCTGGCTTTTATCGTTTAATAAAACATCAAAAGCTCGGAGTTCTAATTTTGGCGGGTCCGAATGGGTCAGGCCGAGAAGTCAGTAAATTTCGTACAAGCCATCGTCATTGTGGCAATAATTTTTATGTTCAAGGCGTAGGCGCTTTTATGCCGCACTTCCTCGTGGTCGAGGCGGCGGGGTCAGGACGGGCTAAGCTACAAAGTTAATAACAACGATTGATAGAAGAAAACAAATAACAAACAAATTATGTAATCAATTTACTTCTACGCAGGCAGTCAAGCCCCAAGCCAAATTATTTTCAGCTCCCAGGAAATGGCGAATTGAACTCACCGAACGGGAACGGCCGCGCAGCGGCGTTCCCATTCAACGTCTCACTAAGAGTCTATGCGGGAAGTGGCGGTGACGGGAACGGTTTGCGGGGTTAGACTTGCGGGCGACCCCAACACCCAAGGACGGGCGTGCCATGACCAAGGTCTACCCGACGGACCTGACCGACGACCAGTGGGCCATTCTCGCGTCCCTCCTGCCCCCGCCAGGCGGGGCGGGCGGTCGCGGACGGCCGACCTGCGGCTGGTCCTGAACACGATCTTCGACCTGACCAAGGCCGGGTGCCAGTGGGCCGTGCGGCCCACGGACCTGGCCAAGCGCTCGACCGCCCACGACGACCTCAGCCGGTGGAAGGCCGACCGGA